>CALMVT010000425.1:0-23990 GCA_937873175.1 uncultured Acetobacteraceae bacterium
GGACGACCGCGCTGCGGCCGGCGCCGCGGCCACTGAGGCAGCAAGGGCCAGAGCCTTGCTCAACGATGCCATCAACCTTGCCGGCAGCCCGCCACGCATCCGGCGTCTTTCGCGCGTGACGATTGAGGCGCTCGACGCGTTGATCGCGGCGACCGACCAGTTGGACGCCGCCCTGCAGAACCGGGGAGAACGCTTGGCCGGCCTTGCGGCCATCTCAAGCCGCTTGGCAGCCGCCAACGAGAAAGCGGCCCTGGCCATCGCTGACCAACGCCAGCAACGCCGTGCGGAAACCGCGCAAGCTCAGGCGAGGCTGCGCGCAACGGTGATCTGGGCCACCGCCGCCGCTTGCCTGGTCGGGCTGTCGGTTGCGATCGGGGTTGTTCTCACTATCACGCGCTCGACCCGGCGCTTGACGGCGGCCATGGAAAGCATCGGCGCGGGCACGCTGGACTTCACCCTCCCCAGCGGCGACGACAGCGAGCTGGGCCAACTGTTCGCCGCGGCCGAACTGATGCGGAGCCGGGTGCAAGCGATGATGGAGTTCGAGGCGCAAGAGCGCAGATCGGCGCAGACCTGGCTCATCAACGCGCTTGAGAGTTCTCATGAGGGCATCGTGCTGGTGGACAGCGCCGGGCGCCTCGTCGTCGTCAACTCGCAGATGACGCGCTTCTATCCGACTGCGGCCGATCTTCTTCGGCCCGGTTCGCCGTTCCTGGCGTTCGCGGCGGCAACGGCCGGCGCGGCCGCATCGGGGCCAACTTTTGAGGGGGCGCCTGAGATCCCGCTGGACGATGGCCGATGGGTGCGTGTCAGCCGGAGTGCCACGCAGGACGGCGGCTTCGTCGCGATCACCAGCGACATCACCCCGCTCAAGCAGCGTGAAGCCGAGCTGCGCCAAACCAATGGCCGGTTCGACACGGCCTTGACCAACATGTCGCAAGGTCTCTGCCTATATGACGGAGAAGAGCGGCTCCTCGTGGTCAACCAACGCTTCCACGAGATCTACGGCTTGCCTTCTGATCGCGTCGTCGCCGGGTGCCGTTTCCGGGATGTGCTGCAAACCATGCACGGCGCTGGGCACCTGCCTCCCAGCACGTGCGTGGACACGCTTTCGGCCGCCTGGTCCGCCCGCCTCGCCCAGCGCAAGGGCGGGTCGATGCTGCAAACCATCGGCGGCGGGCGTACCGTAGCGATCTCCTATGAGCCCACGGCCGAGGGGGGCTGGGTTGCCACGTATGACGATGTCACGGAGCGCCAACGCGTCGAGCAGCAAGCCCTTTTCCTGGCGCGCCATGACGCTTTGACCCGGCTGGCCAACCGGGTGCTTTTTCATGAGCGGGTCGAGCAGGCCCTGGCGCAGGTGGGCCGGGGCGCAAAGGCTGCGGTGCTGTGCCTTGATCTCGACCGCTTCAAGGCGGTCAACGACACCCTGGGCCACCCGGTCGGAGACAGCCTGCTGCAAGCCGTCGCCGACCGGCTGCGGGCCTGCGTGCGGGAGGTGGATACGGTTGCCCGCCTTGGCGGCGATGAGTTCGCCGTCGTGCAGGTCGGGCTGGATTGTCCCGAGGATGCCGGGCTGCTGGCCCGCCGCCTCGTGGACGTGCTCAGCGAGCCTTTCGACGTTGATGGCCATTACGTGGTCATTGGAACAAGCGTGGGCGTGGCGCTTGCCCCGCACGACGGCACTCACCCGGACACGCTGCTCAAGAACGCCGACATGGCGCTGTATCGCGCCAAGCTTGAGGACCGTGGGACCTACCGGTTCTTCGAGCGCGAGATGGATGTGAAGCTGCAGGCCCGGCGCGCCCTCGAATTCGATCTGCGCGGGGCACTGGCGGCCGGTGAGTTCGAGCTGTTCTATCAGCCCGTGGTGGACCTTGCATCCAACACGATCTGCGGTTTCGAGGCGCTGATGCGCTGGCGTCACCCGACCCGCGGACTGGTCAGCCCGGCCGAGTTCATCCCGGTTGCCGAGGAGATCGGCTTCATCGTGCCTTTGGGCGAATGGGCGCTGCACCAGGCTTGCAGGGAAGCAGCCAGTTGGCCGGGGAGCCTCAAGGTCGCCGTCAACCTGTCGCCGGTCCAGTTCAAGAGCGGTCGTCTCGTCCATGCCGTCACTGACGCCCTGCAGCGGTCCGGCTTGCCGGCACGGCGGCTGGAGCTGGAGATCACGGAGTCGGTTCTGCTGCAGGACAACAAGGCGATATTGGCGACGCTGCACGATCTGCGCGACCTGGGCGTGCGCATCGCCATGGACGACTTCGGCACCGGCTACTCGTCCCTCAGCTATCTCCGAAGCTTTCCATTCGACAAGATCAAGATCGATCAGTCGTTCGTCCGCGACCTGGGTGCAAAATCGGACTCCATCGCCATCATACGCGCGGTGACGGGCTTGGGAGCCAGCCTTGGCATGATGACCACGGCCGAGGGCGTCGAAACCCATACGCAGCTTGCGCAGCTGCGGGGTGAATGCTGCACGGAGGTTCAAGGCTATCTCCTCAGCCGGCCCTGTCCGGCCGGCGAGGTCACGGGCCTGCTGCAGCGCTCGCAAGACCTGGATTGGCTCGATCCTTGCCGCGCCCGGAGCATCACTCCCGCGGGCTAGTCTGCGCCATCCCGGGGAAAGCCCTGGAAGCGGTTCGCCCAGGGTTGTTGACCCCCAAACCGCACTGCCGAATACTGCCCAAGTTTCAACAAGGGCGGCCCAGATGTCGGTGCGGGTGTCAGGCATGGTCTTCGCAGCCGTCCTGGGCGCCGCGGTCCAGGCACGGGCCGACACGCTGGTCGTCTGCACGGAGGGCAGTCCGGACTTCCTGAACGCCGCGCTGAGCACGGCCAACACCAGCTTCGACGTGACCGAGCAAACCTCCGACCGCCTGATCGGCATGGAGGTCGGCGGTTCCGGCCTGGTGCCGGCGCTTGCGGAGGGGTGGTCCGTGTCGGAGGATGGCCTGACCTACACCTTCAAGCTGCGCCGTGGGGTGAAGTGGCAGTCCAGCGTGGCCTTCAAGCCCAGCCGCGAGTTCAACGCCGACGATGTCCTGTTCACCTTCAACCGCATGGCGGACAAGGCCGCACCCTTTCATGGCCTCGACAGCGCCTATCCGGAGTTCCTGGAACTGGTCGAGCCGGCGTTCAAGGCCATCCGCAAGCTGGACGACCACACGGTCGCCATCGACCTCAAGCAGCCCTACGCGCCGCTGCTCAACGCGCTGTCGATGCAGCCGTTCTCGATCTCGTCCGCCGAGTATGCGGACACGATGCAGCGGGCCGGCACGCCGGAGCAGCTTGACCGCAGCCCGATCGGCACCGGCCCCTTCCAGTTCGTGCAATACCAGCGGGACAGCACCGTCCGCTTCCGCGCCTTTCCCGATTATTGGGGCAAGGCCGAGGGTTCGCCGCGGGCCGCCAAGGTGGACAACCTCGTCTTCACGGTCACCCCTGACCCCGCGATCCGCTATGCCAAGCTGCGCGCCGGGGAGTGCCAGGTCGCGCGCTACCCCAACCCGGCCGACCTTCCTTCCATGCGCGCCGACCCGGCGCTGCGGGTGCAGGAAAGCCCGATTGCCGCAATCAGCTACATCTCTTTCCGCACCGACCGGAAGCCTACCGATGACCGGCGTGTGCGGGAAGCGCTCAGCGTTTCGGTGGACCTCGAAAGCCTGGTGCGCGCGGTTTACCAGGGCAGCGGCAGGCCCACCGCCGCCATGGTCCCCGCGGCGCTTTGGGGCCATGACGGCACCCTGAAGCCTCGGGCCTACGACCCGGCACGCGCAAAGCAGCTCCTGGCCGAAGCCGGGTATCCCGACGGGTTCGAAACCGACCTTTGGGCCATTCCGGTCGCGCGCGCCTATATGCCGAATGGGCGCCGGGCTGCCGAGATGATCCAAGCGGACTGGGCCAAGGTCGGCGTCAAGGCCCGCATCATCTCCTACGAATGGGGGGAGTACCTGCGCCGGGCCAGGAACGGCGAGGCGGCGATACCCATGCTGGGCGGCACCTGGGACTACCCGGACCCGAGCCAAATGCTCCTCGCCTGGAGCTGCGACGCCCGGCGGACGGGCCGCAACACGGCGATGTGGTGCAGCGAAGCCTATGACGACGCGCTGCTCAGGGCCAACCGGATCAGCGGCCAAGCCGAGCGGACAAAGCTGTTCGAGCAGGCGCAGCGGGCGTTCCACGACGAGGTGCCGGGCCTGCTGTTCGCGGACGTGGACGCCTTTGCCGTCAGCCGGAGCAACGTGCAGGGCTTCAAGCTGCACTTCCTGGGCGGCCAGCCGTTCGGCGGCGTCAGCCTGGCACAGTAGGGGGAGAAAACCCATGCAACTCGCGCTCGCCACCTGGCAGGAGGTGGAGGACTACCTGCGCACGGAGCGCGGCTGCATCGTGCCGATCGGCTCGGTCGAGCAGCACGGGCCGAACGGCCTGATCGGCACGGACCACCTTGATGCGGAGTTCGTCGCCAAGGGCGTGGGCGACGCGATCGGCTGCGTGGTGGCGCCCACGCTGGCCTATGGGATGTCGCAGCACCACCTCGCTTTCGCCGGGTCGGCGACGCTGCGGCCATCGACGCTGATGCTGGTAATACGGGACGTGGTGGCGTCGCTGGCCCGGCATGGGTTCGAGCGGTTCTTCTTCATCAACGGCCATGGCGGCAACGTCGCCACCGTGACCGCCGCCTTTGACGAGATCTACGCGGAAGCGTCGCTGGGCGCCGACAGGCCGGCGGTCAAGTGCCGCATGGCGTTCTGGTCCGGCGGGCCGCGCGCAAGCAAGCTGGCCGACGAGCTGTATGGCGACAGCAACGGCGGCCACGCCACGGCGGCTGAGGTGTCGCTCGCGCAGTACTACCAGCCCGGCGCGATCAAACACGCGCAGATGAGCCCGAAGGTCGCGCCCAAGAGCCGCGGCTTCTTCGAGGCTGCGGACTACCGCAAGCGGTTCCCTGACGGGCGGATCGGCTCCGACCCTTCGTTGTCAACGCCTGAGCACGGCGAACAACTCTACCGCGCCGCGGTCGAGGACATGATCGAGGCATATCGGGCGTTCCTGGACATCTGACGCCGAGGCCGGGTAGGTCGGCGTGGAAGGCGCGGCTCGCACCCAGCCCGGCCGCCGTCAGCACGACGTGGCTGGCACGCGTGACGATGAACGGCGGGGCGAGATGGGCCGGGGCGGTGGCGAGGGTCAGGCGCCGCAGTTCTGGGCAGGCGGCAGGAATGCCTGGTCGGCCGGGATCGTGGAAAGGGGGGCGTAGTAGTCCCACGGCGCCCGGCTTTCCGCGGGCTGCTTCACGCGATACAGCGTGACGTCATACAGGAACCGGCCGTCGCCCCGGACGTGCCCGGGATGGCCCAAATAGTCCACTTCCAAGTCCCGCATAGCCCGGTTCACGGCCAGCGGGTCCCGGCTGCCCGCCTGGTGCATGGCAGCGAGGAAATGCCGAGTGGCGACGTAGCAGAGCGCCTGCTCCTTGGTCGGCATCGCCCGGCGCGCGGCGTAGAAGCGCCGGGTGAAGGCGCGCGACGCCTCGGTTTGGTCCCAGTAGAACCCCGACGCCAGCACGAGGTCCTGCGTCACGGCCAAGCCGAGCGCGTGGATGTCGGTGATGTAAACTAGGAACGCGGCCAGTTTCTGCTGGCTTTGCATGCCCACCCCGAACTCGCTTGCCTGCTTGATCAGGTTCACCTGGTCGTTGCCCACGGCGGCGATGCCGATGACCTCCGCGCCGGACGCCCGTGCCTGCGTGAGCTGCGCGGAGAAGTCGGTGCTCGCGATCGGAAAATAGGCCGATCCGAGCACCCGGCCGCCTTGGGCGCGGATGATGGCGCCCGCCTCCGCCTCGATGGCCCGGCCGAAGGTGAAGTCCACCGTGATGAAGAACCATGTGCGCCCACCCTGCGCGACCATGTCGCGGGCCACGCCCGTGGCGAGCGCGTGGGTGTCGTCCGCCCAATGGGTGCTGAGCGGCGAGCATAGCCTGTTGGTGAAGTCGGTCACGGCCGCGCCGGTGATCATCACCGTCCGGCCTTTCTCCTTTGCAACCTGCTGCACGGCGGCGGCGACCGGGGTCACCGGAAGGTCAACGACGGCATCCACCCCCTCGGCGTCGAACCATTGGCGGGCCACGACGCTCGCGACGTCGGGCTTGTTCAGCGAGTCCCCCGCCAGGACCTCGATGGGGCTGCCCAGGACCTGCCCGCCCGCGTCGGCGGCCGCCAGCCGCGCAGCCAGCACCGATCCGGGACCGCTGCTGTCGGCGTAGGGGCCGCTCTGGTCCGCAAGCACGCCGATGCGGACCGGCCTGCTCGCCTGCGCCCGGGACGGACGCGCAGCGGAGAGAACCGCCGCCACGGCGGACCCGAGGACAACACGGCGGGTCCGTCCGCCAGTTTGCTGAGCACGGGGCGAACCGGAAGCAGGCGCTGGGGTGGGATCGCTCAAGAACGTCCTCTCTGGGCAGAGACGTCGGCCTGAGCGGCAATGCGGACAGGCTGACGTAGATGCGAGCAGCCGAAGGCTTTTGGGAGCATGCAGATTTCAAGACGTTCGGCAACAGCATTTAAATGCGGTCGCAGTCGCCTGCATGCGAAGCGTCGGTTTGCGGCGGCGCCGGGTTTGGCCAGCGCCGCCCACGTCGTGGGGCGGCTCACGCCACCTGCGGCAGTTGGTCGATCAGCTTGTCGAGCGTGAGCGGATAATCGCGCACCCGCACGCCCGTCGCGTTGTAGACCGCGTTGGCCACCGCCGCGCCCACGCCGCACAGGCCAAGCTCGCCCACGCCTTTCGCCTTCATCGGCGAGGAGATCGGGTCCGTCTCGTCCAGGAACACCACTTCCTGATACGGGATATCGGCGTGCACCGGCACCTCGTAGCCGGCCAGGTCGTGGTTGACGAAGAAGCCACGCTTCGTGTCCACGGCCAGCTCCTCCATCAGCGCGGCGCCCACGCCCATAGTCATCGCGCCGATCACCTGGCTGCGCGCCGACTTGGGGTTCAGGATGCGCCCGGCCGCGCAAACCGCCAGCATGCGGCGGACGCGGGTTTCGCCAGTGAAGCTGTCCACTCCCACCTCGACGAAGTGCCCGGCAAAGGTCGACTGCTGGTATTTCTTGGCCAAGTCGCCGTACTCGATCCCGTCCTCGGCCACGAGCGCCCCGTCCCGCGCGGCGTCGGCCAGGGCGGCATCCCGGTTGCCGGACCGCACCCGCCCGTCCGCGAACACGGCATCGGCCGAGTTGAAGCCAAGCCTGCCCGCCACCGTCTCCCGCAGCTTGATAGAGGCGGCGAAAACGCCGGCCGTGGAATTGTTGGCGCCCCATTGCCCGCCGGACCCCGCCGAAACCGGATAATCTGAATCACCCAGCTTCACGACTACCCGGTTCATCGGCAGGCCCATCATCTCGGCCGCGGTCTGGGCGATGATGGTGTAGGTGCCCGTGCCGATATCGGTCATGTCGGTCTCGACCGTCACCTTCCCGTCCGTTTCCAGCCGCACCCGCGCCGCCGACTTGGTTAACTGGTTGTTGCGGAACCCGGCGGCGACACCCATGCCGACCAGCCACCGCCCGTCCTGGACCTGGCCGGGCTTCGGGTTGCGGTTCTTCCAGCCGAAGCGTTCCGCGCCCTGCCGCAGGCACTGCACCAACTGACGCTGGGAGAAGGGGCGGTCCGGCTTCTCCGGATCGACCTGGGTGTCGTTCTTGATGCGGAACTCGATGGGGTCCATGCCCAGCTTCTCCGCCATCTCGTCCATGGCGATCTCCAGCGCCATCAGGCCCGGCGCTTCGCCCGGCGCGCGCATGGAGTTGCCTTCCGGCAAATCGAGCACGGCCAAGCGCATCGAGGTCAGGCGGTTGGCGCCCCCATACAGCAGCTTGGTTTGCGCCACCGCGGTCTCCGGCTTGCCTTTCGGCAGGTTGCCCGAGGTGCTTTCATGCGCAATCGCCGTGATGGCACCGTCCGGCTGGGCGCCGATGCGAATGCGCTGGATGGTCGCCGGGCGATGCGTGGTGTTGTTGGCGATCATGGGCCGGGTCAGCGCCAGCTTCACCGGGCGCTTCGCCGCGCGGGCGCCGATCGCCGCCAGGGCCACGTCCGCGCGCACGAACAGCTTGCCGCCGAAGCCGCCGCCGATGAAGGGCGAGACCAACCGCACGTTGGCTTCGGGGATGTCCAGCGTCTTGGCCAAGTCGCCCTTGCCCCAGGCGACCATCTGGTTCGACGTCCAAACGGTCAGCTTGTCGCCGTCCCAGGCCGCGACCGTGGCGAACGGCTCCATCATCGCGTGAGTCTCGTCCGGGGTGGTGTAGGTCTGGTCGAGCTTCACCACGGCGGAAGCAAACGCCGCGTCGAAGTTGCCGACGCGATCGACCGGCCCGGCGCTGCTGCCCTCGCCGCTGCTGCCGCCGACCGGCGAAGCGTTCGGCGCTTCCTGGGCCAGGTCGTACTTGCCCGGCGCCCCCGCGTAATCGACCTGGACAAGCATGGCGGCCGCCCGCGCCTGCTCGAAGGTTTCGGCCACCACCACCGCGACTGCCTGGTGGTAGTGCTGAATCTCCGCCCCGCCAAACAAGCGCGCGGTGTTCATCCGGCCCAGGCCAAGCTGCGGCACGTTCAGCGTGCTGACGATGGCCAGCACGCCCGGTGCGCCCATCGCCTCCTGCACATGCACGGCGTTGACCCGCCCCTTCGGGATCGCGGAGCCGACCACGTAGCCATAGGCTTGGTTCGGCGCGACGTCGTGCCGTTCATAGGCATAGGGCGCGGTGCCCGTAGTCTTCAGCGGACCGTCGATGCGGTCGATGGGCTTGCCGACGACCTTGAGCTGGTCAATCGGGTTGGTGGTGGCTGGCGTGTCGAACTTCATGGCTCAGGCCCTCGCTTCTGCAAGCACCGCGGCGAGCGTGCGCTCCACCAGCGTTACCTTGAATGCGTTGTCGTGCGTCGGGTTGGCGCCCTGCATCAGCCGGGCCGCGACCGCCTTGGCGCCGCGCGGCATCTCGGCCTCCGCCGCCTCCACCCGCCACGGCTTGTGCGCGACGCCGCCCACCGCCACGCGGCCGGTCCCGTCGGGCTGCACGACCGCCGCGACCGAGACCAGGGCAAAGGCGTAGGAGGCGCGGTCCCGCACCTTGCGGTAGATCTGCTTGCCGCCGACCGGGGGCGGCAGGGTCACGGCGGTGATCAGCTCGCCCTGCTCCAGCACCGTGTCTACCTGCGGCATGTCGCCGGGCAGGCGGTGGAAGCCGGCGATGGGAATGCGCCGGGTGGCGCCGCCGGCCTTCACGGTTTCCACGGTGGCGTCCAGCGCGCGCATGGCCACGGCCATGTCGCCCGGATGGGTGGCGATGCAGGCGTCGCTGCCGCCGATCACCGCCAACTGGCGGCTGACGCCGGCAATCGCCGCGCAGCCGCTGCCGGGCTGGCGCTTGTTGCAGGGCTGGTTGGTGTCGTAGAAGTAGGGGCAGCGCGTGCGCTGCAGCAGGTTGCCGGCGGTGGTCGCCTGGTTGCGCAACTGGCCGGACGCCCCGGCCACCACGGCGCGGGATAACAGGCCGTAGGCGCGCCGCACCCGCGCGTCCGCCGCCATGTCCGTGTTGCGCACCAGCGCGCCGATGCGCAGCCCGCCGTCCGGCGTGTCCTCGATCCGGTCCAGCGCCAGGCCGTTCACGTCGATCAGGTGGGCGGGCGTCTCAATCTGCAGCTTCATCAGGTCGAGCAGGTTGGTGCCGCCGGCGATGAACCGGGCGCCGGCGGTGCGCGACGCGGCCTCGGCGGCCTCGGCCGGCGTGCGCGCGCGCTCAAAGGTGAAGGGCTTCATGCCAGCTCTCCTTTGGCTTCGGCCATGGCTTCAAGGATGTTGGAATAGGCGCCGCAACGGCAGATGTTGCCGCTCATGCGCTCGCGCATCTCGGCGTTGCTCGCCTCGACCGGGGCCGAAAGGTCGGCGGTCACGTGGCTGGGCACACCGGCCTTGATCTCGGCCAGCACGCCCACTGCCGAGCAGATCTGGCCCGGCGTGCAGTAGCCGCACTGGTATCCGTCATGCTTCACGAAGGCCGCCTGCATGGGATGCAGGGTGTCGGGCGTGCCAAGGCCCTCGATGGTCGTGACCTTGCCCCCTTGGTGCATGACGGCAAGCGTCAGGCAAGCGTTGATCCGGCGGCCATCGGCGATCACCGTGCAGGCGCCGCACTGCCCGTGGTCGCAGCCCTTCTTGGTGCCCGTGAGCTGCAGGTGCTCACGCAGTGCGTCCAGCAGGGTGGTGCGGGTGTCCAGCGTGAGCTGGCGCGACTGGCCGTTCACCTCCAGCGTAACCGGCATCATCGTGGGGGCGAGGTCGGTTGTCGGTCCGGGGATGGCGGCCTGAGCCGCCTCCGGCACCATGGTGCCCGCGGCCAGGGTCGCCGCGCCCGTGGCAAGCACGCCGCGCCGAGATATCTCAAAATCAGTGTTGCTGGGCATGGTACTGCTCCGTCCGCGGTGATCGAGACAGGTCGTGAAAGGGTGGAAGTGTCATTCCATACGATCTTGATCTAGATAGGCCCGCGGATAAGCCGGGCAACGCCGCATGTGATCATGTGGCGGACTCATGAGTGACGGCCACACAGCGCCCGTCCGCAGCGGCCCGGGAAGGGGGGCAGCGGCAATACCCGGCATCACTCGCCTGTTCACCGTCCAGTTCACCACCGTGCCGTCCTGGTTCTCCGCGGCGACGATGTGCGTCACGCCCTCGGTCGGCGTCGCGCCGTGCCAATGCCTCATGTTCGGGCCGATCCACGCGACGTCGCCCGGCTGCGTCTGCGGCGCGGGCGTTTGAGCATGGGCGGCTCCCGCCATCGCGAGCACGCTAAGGAGAACTGCTCCATCTTTCATGATCCCACCCCATTGTTGGGCGCAACGGCGCAGGGCCTCCTGCCGTTTCAGGGCTTGAGGCACACCGCACACGGAAGGGGGCAGCGATGGGAGACGTGGTTGTTGTCATCGGAGCCGGCCAGATTGGCCAGGCCATCGCGCGCCGGGTCGGCGTCGGCAAGCATGTCCTGCTGGCCGACATGCGGCAGCAGAACGCCCATGCGGCGGCGGAGGTGCTAGGGAACGCTGGATTCGAGGTGAGCGCGACGACGGTGGACGTGTCCTCGCGCGAGGCCGTGCAGGCACTCGTCGGGAAGGCCGCGGGCCTGGGCGACGTGTTCGGGCTGATCCATGCCGCCGGCGTTTCGCCGTCGCAGGCGTCGCCGGCAACGATCCTCAAGGTCGATCTGTATGGCACGGCGCTCGTGCTGGAAGAGTTCGGCCATGTCATCGCCCGCGGTGGCGCCGGCGTCGTCATCGCATCGCAGTCCGGGCACCGGCTGCCCCCGCTCAGCACCGAGCAGAACAAGGCATTGGCCATGACACCCGTGGAGGAGCTGCTCGGCCTCCCCTTCCTGCAGCCGGACCAGGTAACGGACTCCCTCCATGCCTACCAGATCTCCAAGCGCGGCAACTCGCTGCGCGTGATGGCGGAGGCGGTGCGCTGGGCCAAGCGGGGCGCGCGGGTCAACACGATCAGCCCGGGCATCATCATGACGCCGCTCGCCAAGGACGAACTCAGCGGCCCGCGCGGTGCGGGCTACCGGCGCATGATCGAGGCGTCCGCCGCAGGGCGCGCCGGCACTCCGGACGAGGTGGGGACGGTCGGCGCGCTGCTCATGGGACCCGACAGCGGGTTCATCACCGGCAGCGATTTTCTGATGGATGGCGGCGTGACCGCCGCCTATTGGTTCGGCGACCTCGCGCCACACTGAGCGGGCCGCGTCAAAGCGCGCCGTCCTGGAACGCCGCGCAGAGAAAGCGCACAAAGGCTTCCACCTTCGGGCTGACCAGCCGGCGGGATGTGTGCAGAACCCAGATCTCCACCGCCCGTCCTGCCGCCGCGCCCCACTCAACCAGGCGCCCGGCCGCAAGATCCTCCGCCACCATGCAGCGTGGCAGGAGCGCCGCCCCGGCGCCGGCCCGAACGGCGTCGCGAACCATCAGCGGCGACGAAAGGCGCAACGCCGGGTCGGCCCGGATCGCGAGGGCGTGCCCATCGCGGCCGGCGTGCCAGACCGGTTCGTCGGGCGCTCCCGTCAGCACGACGGCCGAAACGCGCCCTGCCGCGCCATCATTGTTTGGCGGCGGGCAGGCGAACGAGGCCGGCGCCACGACCAGCATCTGGTCGCGGAGAAAGCAACGCCCGACCAAGTCATGCTCCGGACGGGGATCGATGCGGATCACGGCGTCGAAGCCCTCGGCGACGAGATCAACGAACCGGTCCTCGGCCACGACCTCCAGCCGTATCTCGGGGTATTGCCGGGCAAAGCCGGCTGCGATCCGGCCCATGGCCGCGTGGGCAAAGGCGATGGTCGTGCTGACGCGCAGCCGCCCGCGCGGGCGTGCCAACCCGCCGCCGATCGCCTGGCCGGCCTCCTCGATCTCGGCGATCAGGGCGCCCGTTCGGGCATGCAGGGCGGTCCCCTCCTCCGTGAGCCGGAGCGCCCGCGGCCCGCGCTCAATCAGCCGTACGCCGAGGCTTTCCCCCAGTCTCCTGACATGGCGGGACAGCGTCGCCTTTGGCTGGCCAGTGGCACGGCTGGCCTGGCCAAAGCCGCCATCGGTTGCCACGCAGTTGAACGCCTTAGGGCAAGAAGGTCCACGGCACTGATCCAGACTTGGGACGGACTGTCCCAAGCTCAGCGGCTGGCGCCCCGGGCGTGGAACGGACATTTCTCCTGCCGAGACGGACGGCGGCGCTTATAGGGGAGTATCCATGCAGTTCTTTGTCATCTTCACCCCCAAGCAGGCCTTCCAAACGCAGGGCATGCCTGCGGACTTCCCGGATGTCGAACGGCAAGAGCAGGCGCAGACCTGGGTATTGTATGGCGATGGGAGCCTGCGGCAGGTCTGGGCGCTCGAACCCAAGGGACGCGGCGCGGCAGCCCTCCTCGATGCACGCTCGCCGGAGCATCTGCAGCAGGTCATCAGCACCTTACCTGCTGACAAAGGCGGACTACGCCGACGCGAAGGTGTTCCAGCTCGCGCCGCATCCGGCTTTCACGCCGCAGGCATAGCCCGCCGCCCCGGGACGCAGCGGACAAGGAGAGCCGACCCATGCAGTTCCTCGCCATCATGAAGGGCAGGCCCGGCACCTCCCGCGAGAAAGTGGCCCCGCTCGCGAAGCAGGAAACGTTGGACGCCTGGGCGGTGACCAAGGCCGACGTCATGCGCACGCTCTGGTATCAAGACCGGCGCCCAAGGCCCTGCTGGAACGGTGGCATTGCTTGAACGCGCCGACCAAGGCGAGGCCGAAGCGCGGTGCCTGGCGCTGCCCTTCGTCGCGAACGGCATCGTCAGCCTGGAGATCATTCCGCTGGGCCCGTGCACCGCCTACGAGATGTACTTCGCCCAGGAGCAGGCAACCGGTCGGTGAGGAGGGGCGCCCGGCCAGGCGCCACGCGCAAGCCGTCCTACCGCCCGGCGATCAGCTCCTTGATCCGGCTGGCCAGCGTTTCCATCGCGAACGGCTTGGTCATTACGTGCATGCCGGGGTCGAGATGGGCGTGGCTGAGCACCGCGTTCTCGGCGTAGCCGGTGATGAACAGCACCTTCAGGCTTGGCCGCGCCACCCGCGCCGCGTCCGCCACCTGCCGTCCGTTCATGCCGCCGGGCAGGCCAACATCCGTCACCAGCAAGTCGATCTGGGCGTTGGATTGCAGCACGCGCAGCCCCGCCGCGCCGTCCGCCGCCTCGATCGCGGCGTAGCCGAGGTCCTGCAGCACTTCCGTGACCAGCATGCGCACCGTGGGCTCGTCGTCCACCACCAGCACGGTCTCGCCCTGCCCGGCGCGCGGCGCTTCGGCCAGGTCGGGCGGCGTGTCCGCGGCGTCCTCCGCCCCGAAGTGCCGGGGCAAGTAGAGACACATGGCCGTGCCCTGGCCGAGCGTTGAGCAGATTCGCACCTGCCCACCCGATTGCCGGGCGAAACCGTAGATCATCGACAGCCCCAGCCCGGTGCCCTGGCCGATCGCCTTTGTGGTGAAGAATGGGTCAAACGCGCGGGCGCTCACTTCCGGGGTCATGCCGGTGCCGGTGTCCGAAACGCATAGCGACACGTATGGCCCGGGCGGCAGCTCCCGCTCGCGCGCCGTCCCTTCGTCTAGCCATGCGTTCGCGGTCTCGACCGTGATCTTGCCGCCGTCCGGCATGGCGTCCCGGGCGTTGAGGCACAGGTTGAGCAGCGCGTTCTCCAACTGGCTCTGATCCACCAGCGTGAGCCAAAGGCCGCCCGCAGCCCCGGCTTCAGCCGTCACGGTCTCCAAGGCAATCCCCGGCCCCACCGTGCGGCGGACCAGTTCCACCATGCCGGCGACCAAGCGATCCATGTTCGTGGGCCTGGGGTCAAGCGTTTGCCGCCGCGAAAAGGCCAGCAACCGCTGCGTCAACGCCGCGGCCCGTTTAGCGGCGCCCTGGGCGGCGCCGACGTAGCGGTCCACGTCCTTCATCCGGCCCTGGGCAATGCGTGCTTGCAGCAGCTCCAGGCTGCCCGTCACCCCGGTCAGCAGGTTGTTGAAGTCATGGGCAAGGCCGCCGGTCAGCTGCCCGACCGCTTCCATCTTCTGGCTT
The DNA here is from genome assembly GCA_937873175.1 of uncultured Acetobacteraceae bacterium. GTDB lineage: Bacteria > Pseudomonadota > Alphaproteobacteria > Acetobacterales > Acetobacteraceae > CAHJXG01. Next base: position 14,650 of record CALMVT010000425.1, read on the forward strand.
TGCCGCAATGCCTCCTCAATCTGTTCGCGCTCCGCGATCTCGCCTTGAAGGCGGGCATTGGCCTCGGCCAGCTCCCGCAGGTGGACCTTCTGCTCGGTAAGGTCCGTGAGCACGCCGCAGAGCAGGGTCGAACCGTCCTCGCCGGGGAGCGGACTGAGCGACACGTAAACCGGCACGTCCGTGCCGCCCGCCGTTCGAAACATGACTTCGCCGCGGCTCGGGACCGTCCTGGCGTTCACCAGCAGGCGCTCAAAGGCGCTTGCTTCTTCCGGAAGCGCGCGAAGCAGCAGCGATTGGCCGATCACCCGCTCATGCGCCATGCCGAGCAGGTCTGCGAGGCGGTGGTTGCAGTACAGCACCGTGCCATCCTCGGCGAGGGTGACGGCGCCTTCCTGGATCTGCTCGATCAGCACGCGGTAAGGGCGGTCGGCGCTTTCCAGGGTATAAACCTGCTGCTCATCGGCCCGGCCGCGGACCACCAGCGCGTCGATCTCGCCGCGCCGGATTGCATCAAGCGTGTCCTCGCTGTCGCGCAGCCGCCCTTCCAGCTCCTCAATACGCTGGAGAAGCTGCGCCCGATCCGCCAGTTCAGGCATCCTGATCTTGCGCCGGGGACGCGGTGGGCAGGTCAAGCGCGCATAGCACCCGCTCAGGCTGGGACAGGTCCCCGACGACGTGCCGCGTCGGCAAAGGCCGCACCTTCACCAGGGTCGGCGCCGCGACGATCTGGTGCCGCTCGGCCAGCACGGGCTGCTGGTGGATATCGACGACCTCCAGGCTGACCTGGCCCGGCAGATGCTCGGCGCACAAGGCGCGCAGGTTTTCGATGGCACGCCGGGAGCGGATGGTGTTGCCGGCCACGAACAGCCGCAACTGGTAGGGAGACGCGCCATCCGCGGTCAAACCGGGGCGGCCCGGGGACGGATATCAAGGCCGACCAGCACCTTCTCGGTGTTGGACAGGTCGCCGATGATCCGCTTGAGCGGTGCGGGCAGCTTCCGCACCAGGGTGGGGATGGCCAGGACCTGGTCGCCGGCCGCGAGCCGCGGGTTCTCCAAAAGGTCGATCACCTCGATCTCGTAGCGCCCCGCCAGGTGCTCCTCGCAGAACCGCTTCAGGTTCGCCAGCGCCTTGAGGGACTTCGACGTTTGTCCGGCGACGTAAAGGCGCAGGTGATAATGGCCCGGGTCGGGATCGCCGCCGGGCGCCCGTTCCGGTAGCGGCTCCAGGCCGGTCATTCCGCGGCGCCCCGCAGGCTCGCCACCGCCGTGCGGTCGTCCGCCAGGACGGCCTCGTGCACGTCGTCCTGCGTCAGCAGCAGGTTCGCCTCGTCCTCCTCGGCCTCCAGCGCGGCCCGCATTTCCTGCATCCGGCGTTCCAGCGCGTCCCGCTTGCGGGCGAGTTCGCGGCGGCGGCGCTGCGCCTCCTGGTGGCGCCGCGTCATGGCCGCCTGCTCGCGCGCTGCTTGGCTCAGGCGGGCGCTGCCGGTCAGCACGCCCTCGGGACCCACGTAGGGTTCGATCAGCTCGACGCCGGCATCGGTTATGCGGTACTCGCGCACCTGGTTGGAGTGGCTCATGCCGCGCGCCTTGATCAGGTAAAGCGTCCGGTTGCGCTCGCCGTCCGCTTCCAGGTCCTGCAGCCTGATCCAGGCGTCCATCAGCGAGGACAGGCCCTGGTCCCCGCCCTCCTGCAGGGCACCGTCATTGCGCAGGCTGGTGAACAACCCGGTGATGCCGCGGCTCTTGAGCAGGTCCATCATGCGCAGCAGCGTCGCGTGCACCTCCGTGTCGGGACCGCGGAATGCTGAGATCGGGTCCATCACCACCACGTCCGGCTGGAACCGGTCGAGGTCCCGGTGCATGCGCGCCAGGTGCATTTCCAATCCGTACAGGCTGGGCCGGGCGGCCTCAAAGCGAAGCAGGCCGGCCTTCACCCACCCGGGCAGGTCAAGGCCGACCGACTCGGCATTGCGGCAGATCTCCTGGGCGCTTTCCTCGAACACGAAGAACAGGCAGCGCTCGCCGCGCCGGCAGGCGGCGTCGGCGAAGTGGCTGGCGATGGTGGTCTTCCCGGTGCCGGCCACGCCCGAAAGCAGGATGCTGGAGCCGCGATACAAGCCGCCGCTGCGCAGCATGGCGTCGAGGCCCGGCACGCCGCTGGACACCACCTCGCTGGACGCCGGGCGGTTGAGCCCGGACGAGGTGACCGGCAGTACGCTGATGCCGTCGCCGTCGATCAGGAACGGGTATTCGTTGGTGCCGTGGGCCGAGCCGCGGTATTTCACCACCCGCAGCCGGCGCGTGGTGATCTGGTCCGCCACCCGGTTGTCAAGCAGCACCACGCAGTCCGAAACGTATTCCTCAAGGCCCTGCCGGGTGAGCTGGCCTTCGCCGCGCTCGCCGGTGATCACGGCCGTCAGGCCACGCTCCTTGATCCAGCCGAACAGCCGGCGCAGCTCGGCGCGCAGGAGCATGGGGTCGGTGAAGCCGGAGAACAGCGTTTCGATGGTGTCCAGCACCACGCGCTTGGCGCCGATGGAGTCCGCCGCGAAGCCAAGGCGCACGAACAGGCCTTCAAGGTCGTACTCGCCGCTTTCCTCGATCTCCGACCGCTCGACGTGGACGTGGTCGATGGCCAGCTTGCCGTCCGCCACCAGCCCGTCGAGGTCGTATCCGAGCGACGCGACGTTGGCCGCCAGGTCTTCGGCGCGCTCCTCGAAGCTCATGAAAACGCCGGGTTCGCCGTAGCGGTTCGCGCCGTTCACCAAGAAGGTCATGGCGAACAGCGTCTTGCCGCAGCCGGCGGCGCCGCAGACCAGCGAAGGCCGGCCGGCAGGCAGCCCGCCCAGGGTGATGTTGTCGAAGCCGTCGATGCCTGTCGGCGCTTTGAGCAGTGTGGCCGGGGCGGTGTCCGCGGCGATCACGTCAGGCGGCATGCGATTTCCTATCCTCCAGGGGCTTAGTGGTTGGGGGGAATTAACTCCGATGGGCACTGACGCAAGCGTGCCCGTTCCAGCGATGCGCCGCCGCGGAACCGTCCGACAGGGTTGGCGGGCGCGCGGTCCTCCTCGCAGGCGTGGCGGCGCGCCCCAACCAGCAGCCCGGTCTTTATGCGCACCGTGACTGGCTCATGGCCACCTTCTATTGCGTTTCATGATTGTAACGTATTCCCCAGGATTTGGCACCCCTCAGGATTTGGTCCCTCTTGGCTATGGAACATGATGGCTGGGCGGCAGGGTGATGGAAGCGGCTTTGTCGAGCGGCTTGCCTTTCAGCCTGCAGCTGTGCGGTTCGCCATGCTGGTCGCGAACAATCTGCAGAACGCACAGGCGAAGCGATGTTTCAAATTGCGGAATTCATAACAAAATTTCTCATAAAACCTTTTCTTAAACAAGTTATGTAACGTGTTGTCGAAAGCCGTGTTTAATGAAGGAAAGTCTTTAAAAGACTTTTTAACCTCAGTAGTGTCATGATCTGTTAAGGACGAAGCATCAGGCTTTGCAAGCCGCCTCCACACAGCAGGATCGTCAAGCATGGCCAGTGCTCCCTGCTCAGATCCGGGAGAACAAAGCCCGATGAGTGCCAGCACCCGATGCCGGCGCGCATGCCGCGTCGCCGGTCGCGCGCCGGCCATTGGAATTTTCAGCTTCAAGGAGAGGGCGTGATGCTGTTCGACCGGTTCCCGCGAGCAGGCACGCAAACCGCGGCGGCACGGCGCAAGCTCTTTCGGTCGACCAAGTCCTACGGCCACGCCGAGGGGCTGTCCTGCGTGTTCCGCCAATGGCGGGCCGGGCATTCGCATTGCCGCCTGCTGCACGGCTATGCGCTTGCATTCAGGTCCGTGTTCGTCGCCGAAGAAATCGACGAGCGCAACTCGTGCTTCGACTTCGGCGGCCTCAAGCCCGTCAAGGCGTGGCTGCACGAGAAGTTCGACCACACGCTGATCGTGGCGGAAGACGATCCGGAGCTGGAAACGTTCAGGCAACTCGCAGAGCGCGGCATCGTCGCCCTTCGGGTTCTGCCGGTCGTGGGGTGCGAGGCCATCGCCCGCATCGCGTTCGGGCACGTGGCGCAGTTCGTCGCCGAAACCACCGGCCAGCGCGTCCGGCTGGAACAGGTCGAGGTCAGCGAGCACAGCGGCAACGCCGCGAGTTACAGCGAGGACGGTCCCGGGCCGTTCGGCGCGCGCGGCCCGGTCCGCACCGAAGCCCCACCCCCTGAGAGCTGCCCATGACGACGGAGGCGCCCCGGAGAGCCGTCCTTGCCGGCGGCCTCGGCGCGATCGGGTCGGCCCTGGCCCGTTCCGCCAGGGGCGGCGCCCTGTCCTCGCCCGCGGAAAAGACAATCCTGACCGTCACCGGGGCAATCACGAACACGAACGGGGGCGACGCGGCCACCTTTGACCGGCCCATGCTGGAAGGCTTGGGCCTGGATGGGTTCAGGACGATGACGCCCTGGTATGACCGGCCGGTGCGGTTCGACGGCGTGCGGATGCGGCGCCTCATGCAGGCCGTCGGCGCGTTTGGAACGGAGGTGGTGGCGTTCGCGCTCAACGACTACGTCATCGAGATCCCGATGTCCGACTTTGAATGCCACGGCGCGCTGCTGGCGATGAAGCGCGACGGCGTGGACATGCCGGTGCGCGACAAGGGGCCGCTGTTCATCGGTTATCCCTACGACAGCAAGCCCGAATTGCGGTCCCAGCAGTTCTACAGCCGCTCAGCCTGGCAGGTGGCGAGGCTTGTCGTGACGTGAAGGCGGCGCAGGCGAAACGCTCGCGTCTGCTCAAGCAGGGCCTGCTCGGCCTCGTGCTGAGCCTGGCGCTTGCGGCCGCCTACACTTCGTCCTTGATCGTGCAGCGGCAGCAGAAGCTGCGCGAGGTGTCCCGGTACAGCCTGACGTGGTTTGCCAGCCAGGCGGCCCTGGAAGTGTCGCAGCTGCAGGGCGTGACGGCGGAAGCCTTGGTGCCCGGCAGCGGAACGAACGAGGCCGACGTCCAGCTTTGGCTTGATATCGTCATGAACCGCGCCCAGCTTTTTGAAAGCGGCCAGGTCGCGGAATTCGTCGCCGCTTCGGCTGAATTGCGCGCGATCGTGGCTGAGCTCCGCCGGGCCGTCCATGACGGGCGGGCCATCATGGAGGGGCCAGCCACGCCGGGACGGCTGCGCCGGCTGCTTGCCCTGTTCGAGGAGCTGAACGCCCCAATGTCGCGCTTGGCTTCGGCGGCGAATACCCGTGGCGGCGTGCTCGTCGCGAAGGACCAGCGGCAGCTCGGCAACCTGCACTGGCTGTTCGCGGCGATCCTTGGCGCGCTCACGCTCTGCGCGTTCAGCCTCATCGGCGCGCTTCTTTGGCATAACCACCTGCTCGCCCAGGCCAGGGAAAAGGTCGAACAGCAGAACCGGACCCTGAAAAAACGCGACGGCGAGCTGCTGTCGCAGAACGCCCGGATCGTTTTCCTGGCGCACCACGATGCCCTGACCGGCTTGCCGAACCGGCTGATGTTCCACGAGCGGCTGAAGGAAGCGCTGTCGCAAGAAGGCCAGGGGGGCGGCATTGCCCTGCTTTGCCTCGACCTCGACCGCTTCAAGCAGGTGAACGACACCCTCGGCCATCCGGCCGGCGACATGCTGCTGCAGGCCGTCGCGGGGCGGCTCCTCGGATGCGTGCGCGACGGGGACGTGGTGGCCCGGCTCGGCGGGGACGAGTTCGCGGTGCTGCAACGCGGCGCCGGCCCGGCGGAGCACGCCAGCGGCCTGGCGCAGCGGATCGTCGAAACGCTCGGCACCCCCTTCGAGCTCGGCGGCGACCAGGCCGTGATTGGGGCAAGCGTGGGTATCGCCGTCGCCACCTCCGCCCTGTGCTCGGCCGACATGCTGCTGCGCAGTGCGGACTTGGCGCTTTACCGCGCCAAGGCCGACGGGCGAGGCAGCTTCTGCTTGTTTGAAAGCAGCATGGACGAGCAGATGCGGGCGCGCCGGGCCATCGAATGCGACCTCCGCGAAGCCCTGGCGGGCAACAGGTTCACGGTGTTCTACCAGCCGGTGTTCCACCTGCGGAAACAGCGGGTCAGCGGGTTCGAGGCCTTGCTGCGGTGGCGTCACCCGGACCGCGGGTTGGTTTCGCCCGCGGAGTTCATCCCTCTTGCCGAGGAACTCGGCCTGATCGTGCCGGTCGGCGCGTGGGTGCTTGCCCAGGCCTGCGCCGAGGCCGCGACCTGGCCGGAGGAGATCAGGGTCGCGGTCAACCTTTCGCCGGTCCAGTTCCACAGCCCCGGGCTTGTGGCAACCGTGCGGCGGGCCCTGCAGGCGTCCGGCCTGCCTGCGCACCGGCTGGAACTGGAAATCACGGAATCGGCGCTGCTGCAGAACAGCAAGACGGTGCTGGCAACCCTGCACGAGCTGCGCGCCCTCGGCCTGCGAACCGCGCTCGACGATTTCGGGACCGGCTACTCCTCGCTCAGCTATCTCCGCAGCTTCCCGTTCGACAAGCTCAAGATCGACCAGTCGTTCGTGCGCGAGGTGATGCACCGCCCGGACTGCCGGGCCATCGTCCGGTCGGTCCTTGGCCTGTCGCGCGAGCTGGGCATGACCACCACGGCGGAGGGGGTGGAGCGGGAGGACCAGCTCGACCAACTGTTCCGGGACGGATGCACGGAGGTGCAGGGCTTCCTGTTCGACCGGCCGCGCCCCGCGGCGGACATCCGGCACTGGTTCGCGCCGGGGGCGAACTGGATGGTCGCGGCTGGTGAGCCGGACCCTGCCGGCTTCCCGGGCATCCAAAAGGCCGGGCGCTGGCCTGCAGGAGCGGCGGCGTCGCTGCAGTAGCTTGATCAGGCCGCCGCGTGATCGGGCGCGCTGCGGCCCCGGATCAGGTCGGCGCCGCGCTCCGCGATCATCAGCGTCGTGGCGTAGGTGTTGGCGGAGGGCATGGCGGGCATGATGGAGGCGTCCACCACGCGCAGGCCCTGCATGCCGTGCACCAGCAGGGCATCGCCCACCACCGCGCCGGGGTCGGTTGCCGGCCCCATCCGGGCCGTGCCGATCAGGTGGTAGCAGGTCGAGCCGTTGGCGCGCGCGAAGTCCAGCAGCTCGGCGTCCGTGCTCACCTCGGGGCCGGGCAGCGTCTCATGGTCCACAAACGGCGCAAGCTCGGGGGTCGCCAGCAGGCGGCGGATCAGCCGGAGGCCGCCGAGCGTCACCCGGCGGTCTATCGGGTCCGCCAGGTAGTTCGGCTGGATCACCGGGTCGATGAACGGGTCTGTGCTGCGGGCGCGCACGTGGCCGGCGCTTTCCGGGCGGTGCGGCCAAACGCCCGCAGTCATGCCGGGGTAGTCGTCCAGGATATAGGTCCGCCCCTGCTGGTAGCTGCCGGGCGTGAACACGCATTGCAGGTCCGGCGCGTCCAGCCCGTCCCAGGATTTCCAGAACACGTGCACCTGCGACGGCGCCGTGGCCAGGATGCTGGGACACCCGGCGGCCCAGCGCAGCACCTGCGCCACAAGGCGCGGGCCGCGCGACAGTTCGTTCAGCGTGACGGTGCCTGCCCGGGCCTTGGCCACGCAGCGGACGGCGTAATGGTCCCGGAAATTCTCGCCGACGCCGCGCAGCTTGTGCACCACGGGAACGCCCAGCTCCCCAAGCAGCCCGGCCGGCCCGACACCGGAGATCTGCAGCAGGCGGGCGGTGTTCACCGTTCCGGCCGACAGGATCACCTCCCGCCGCGCCCGCACCTCGGCGGCCGGGCCGCCCTGGGCGCGGAGGAAGCTCACGCCCACGGCCCGCTTGCCGTGGAACAAGACGGCGCGGGCGCGGGCGTTGGTCCGCACTTCCAGGTTCGGCCGGCTGCGGGCGGGCCGGAGAAAAGCGCGCGCGGCGCTGACCCGGCGGCCACGCTCGATCACGCGCTGGAAATAGCCGACGCCGGCCTGGTCGCCGCTGTTGTAGTCGGGGTTGCGCGGGATGCCGGCGGCCACGGCGCCCGCGATGAAGGCTTCGCTCACCGGATGAACCCAGTCCATGTCGGTCACGGGAATGCCGCCCTGCCGTCCCCGCTTCGCCGGGTCGCCGAAGCCGACGCGGCGCTCGGTCCGGCGGAAATACGGAAGCATGTCGTGGTAGCCCCAGCCGCGGTTGCCGCGCTGCGCCCAGTTGTCGAGGTCGGCCGGCTGGCCGCGGTTGTAGACCATGCCGTTGATGCTGCTGGACCCGCCCAGCGTGCGGCCTTGCGTGGTGGCGATGGCGCGGCCCGCGGTGTTCTCCGTCGGCTCCGTCTTGAACTGCCAGGTGCAGGACGGGTCGAACAGGACTTTGGTGAACCCGGCGGGAACGTGAATCCAGGGATTGCGGTCCGGCGGCCCGGCTTCCAGCACGCACACGGTGACGGCCGGGTCTTCCGTCAGCCGATGGGCCAGCACCGACCCGGCCGCGCCGGCGCCCACGATCACGTAATCGAACTCGTCAACCGTCATGCCGGCAGGGCCGCAAGCACCGCGTCGGTGACGGCCTCTGTGCCGGCGCTGCCGCCCAGGTCCCGCGTGCGCGGCCCGGCGGCCAGCACGGCGCCGACCGCGGCCTCGATGGCCACGCTGGCGGCGCGGCAGCCGGCATCCCCGTGCCGGTCCGCCAGCCAGTCCAGCAGCAGCGCGGCCGACAGGATCGCGGCGAGCGGGTTGGCGAGGCCCTTGCCGGTGATGTCGGGCGCGGTGCCGTGGCTCGGCTGGAACATGCCGACGGTTTCGCTGAGGTCCGCGGACGGCGCCAGGCCGAGGCCGCCCGCGACGCCCGCCGCGATCTCGGAGGTGATGTCGCCGAACTGGTTCTCGCTCACCACCACGTCGAACCGCCCGGGGTCGGTGACGAGCTGCATGCAGCCGGCGTCGATGTAAACGCGGTCCGCAACGATGTCCGGGTGACGGGCGGCGGCCTCGTCGAACACCTGGCGCATGAAGGCCATGCCGCGAAGCACGTTGGCCTTGTCCATCAAGGTGACGTGGCCGGGCTTGCCGGCGGCCTTGCGGCGCCGGGCCAGGGCGAAGGTCAGGTCGAACAGGCGCTCGCAGCCGCGCCGGGTAATGGTCATGCGGTCGGTGACGCTGTCCTTGTCGTTGCCGGCCGGATCGTGGCGGCCGGCGAACAAGCCCTCGGTCTGCTCGCGCACGATCAGCATGTCGATGTCCCCGCGGGCCAGCACGCGCGGCACGCCGGGCCACAAGCGCAGCGGGCGCAGCCCGGCGAACAACTGGAAATGCTCGCGGATGTCGATCTGCGGCGCGATCTCCGTGCCGTCGGGCGCGCGGATGTCGGGCCAGCCGGCGGCGCCGAACAGGGTGGCGTGGGA
>CALMVT010000425.1:24090-25272 GCA_937873175.1 uncultured Acetobacteraceae bacterium
CGCGCCTTGATGATCGCGACCACCGTTTCGTTCACCGGGGTCGGCACGCCGCACGTCCTGCCGAGGCGCGGGATCGAGCCGTTGATGGCATCGACCTCGCCGCGGCGCCCGGCCTTATGATCGAGCAGCATGGAAGGGCGCGCGTTCGGGATCTTGCTGCCCAGGGTCCTGATGTGCTCGATGGGGTCGCCGACCTCCATCCTCACGCCGATGGCCGCGGCCACGGCGATGGCCTCCCGGGCGCAGCCGAGGGCCACGCCCCAGGCGTTCGGATCGGCCATCACCCCGCCGATGGTCAGCCCCGTGGTGACGGTGGTGCCCGAGAACGTCACGTTCATGATCAGCTTCTCCCAAACCATGCGCTGGATACCCTCGAACAGGCTGACCTTGAAGCCCGACGACTGCCATATGGCGGCGGAGGCTTGCAGGCGCTGCGTCGGCAGGCCGTTGAAGGCGCCGAAGCGGATCATCTCCAGGCCGTTGTGGTGGGCATGGCCCGGCCCGCGCATGGACGCGCCGAAGCCGCCGACGACGCCGACCGCGATCTTGTCCTTGCCCAGGATGGGCGCGGCGGCTTCCGGCGAGCCGAGGCCGTTCTGGATGGTCTGCACCACCGTTTCCGGGCCGATCAGGGACACGCTGGAGCGGGCCGCCGCTTCCACGTCGAACGCCTTGGTCGCGATGATCACGAGGTCGCAGACCCCGATCCCCTCCGTCGTCACCCCGGAACTGGCGAGCCGCACCGTGCGGTCGCCGCTGGCGCCCTCGACCCGCAGGCCGTTTCTCGCCATGGCTTCGGCGTGGTCGGGCCAGGTCGTGACGGCGTGAACCTCGTGCCCGGCCGAGGCCATAAGCGCGGCATACACCGAGCCCATCGCGCCGCAGCCGACGATGGCGACTTTCGACATGACCGCCTCCTCAAGCAGCAGGCGTGAGGAAAGGCCGGACCGCCTGCGTGGCCGCGCTGCGCAGCCGGCTGAACTCGCACATCGGTGCGCCTCCTTCATCAATCCTTGCCCGCTTTAGACTAGCGGTACAGTTGTGGCCGTCCTAGCCTGCCCGGCATGAGCCTTGGGCGCGGGATCGTCATGTGTCCCGATGCGCAGCCCACAAAAACCCATAACCATAACAAGACACGAGGAAACGTCCCCATGCAGCCCGACACTCCAACCGCGGCGCCGG
>CALMVT010000426.1 GCA_937873175.1 uncultured Acetobacteraceae bacterium
TCTGGCCAGCGGCGCTGGCGCACAAAGGCGAAGCACTTCGCATCGTCCATCAGGCGGGACAAACGCGGCGACGCGCCGGATCAGGTCATCCCGGACGTCGTGGTATCCTAGAATGTGCTCGGCGCCTGCAAGGGACGCGCGGCGCTCTTCGCCCCGGCAGGGCGGCCCGCCACCCGGACCATCACCGGTGCCTGGGAGGTGCAGAAGAACAGCCCCGAAGCGGACGGCGTAGTGCCTAGGCCAGCCTTCGTCGTTCGCGGCTCGTTCTTTTGTTCTATGGTCCCGGCGATGGATCGCGAACCGGCGCGCAAGGCCATACACGTCGACATGGATGCCTTCTACGCGTCTGTGGAGCAGCGGGACGACCCCGCCCTCCGCGGCCGGCCGGTGGCGGTGGGTTACCCGGCTGCCCGGGGCGTCGTGGCCGCTGCGAGCTACGAGGCGCGCCAGTTCGGCGTCAGGTCGGCGCTGCCGTCGGTGACGGCCCTTCGCAGGTGCCCCGAGCTCGTTTTCGTCAAGCCGCGCTTCGACGTTTACCGGGCGGTGTCCCGGCAGATCCACGGCATCTTCGCGGACTACACCTCGCTCATCCAGCCGCTCTCGCTCGACGAGGCGTATCTCGACGTTACGCAGAACCTGCGGGGCCTGCCGACGGCCTGGGCGACCGCCCGGGAGATCCGCGCCCGCATCCTGGAGGAGACCGGCCTGACCGCTTCGGCCGGGATCTCGTATAACAAGTTCCTCGCCAAGCTCGCCTCGGGCCATCGCAAGCCCAACGGCCAGTTCGCGGTGACGCCCGGCATGGGCGCGGCCTGGGTGGAAGCGCTGCCCGTCGCCCGCTTCCATGGCGTCGGCCCGGTGACGGCCAGGAAGATGCAGGCGCTCGGCATCGAGACCGGCGCCGACCTGCGGGCCCGGTCGATGGCGTTCTTGCAGGAGCACTTCGGCAAGGCCGCCGGCTGGTATCACGCGATTGCGCGGGGCGAGGACGACCGGCCCGTCGATCCCGACCGCACGCGCAAGTCGTCGGGGTCGGAGACCACCTTCGACCGCGACCTGGTCGAGGCTGCCGAGATCGAGGCCGGCGTGCTGCGGATGGCCAATGACGTGTGGTCCTGGTGCGAGGGCGCGGGAGCGTTCGGCCGGACCGTGACGGTGAAGGTGAAGTTCGCGGACTTCCAGCAGGTCACCCGGAGCCGCAGCTATCCGGGTGCTGTGACCCACCATGCGCAGCTTCGCCAAGCGAGCCTTGATCTCATCCGCTCGGTTTTCCCGCCCGGGAAGGGGATCAGGCTGGTCGGGGTGACGGTGTCGACCTTCGAAGCGCCGGCGCACGAGGAGACCGGGTTGCCGTTGTTCGGATCGGCGGTGGATAGCGCGGACGGTCAGGTATCTGTAGTGGCAAGGGCACCCTGACCACCCACCGCGCGGGCAACCCCGACCTGCCGCTCCATGGCACCCCGGTGCCGGCCCATCACGCAGCCGGGCGGGCCCGACCAAAGAAGCAACAACATCATCTGAGCTGGCTGTCCTTGCTGCCCCGGCGGTTGAACCCGATGTTTGCCGGACGGCGATCACGAGCCGACTGGCACGTGACGCAGGTCCGGACGCCCGGCATCGCAAGGCGGCGCCGTTCCGGGATGTCGTCGCCGCATTCCACGCAGTGCGCCTCGCCCTCGCCCGTCGGCATGCGCGCCCGCGCCCTCCTCACCTCGTCCGTAACGGTGTCGTCGATCTGATCCTGCACAGCTCCGTCCGGAGCCCACCCGTTCGCCATTGCCGCCATCCGGTTTCGGTGTTGTCGGAGGAACCGCAGATTGGAACGGAGACGACGACCGGTTCAAAGCCTGTTCGCAAGCAGAAGAACCAGCGAGCTTTACTTGCCGATGTCGTCGCATGGTCAGCCCGGAAATCGCAAGCCGTGCCTGGCTGTTGCATCGGCCTGCCCATGCGGGCAGGGTCGCTGTCCCCATTGGAACAGGACAACGCATGTCGCTCCGCATCGCCGTTGGCGGCTTCCTGCACGAGAGCCATTCCTTTGCGCCCCGGCCCACCGGCTGGGCCGAGTTCGTGCAGCCCGGCGGCTTGCCGCCGTTGCGCTCCGGCCCGGCCATGCTGGACGCGGTGCGCGGCACCTCCGTCGCAGTCGCCGGCGCGCTGGCCGAGGTGGCCGCGGCAGGCGCCGTGCCCGTGCCGCTCACCTGGTGTTTCGCCAACCCGGCCGGCCCGGTGGAGGACCAGGCGTTCGAACGCATCGCCGCGCTGATTTGCGCAGGCCTGGCGGGGGCGTTGGAAAGCGGCCCCCTGGACGGTTTGTACCTCGACCTGCACGGCGCCGGCATGGCCGCCAGTTTCCCCGATGCGGAGGGCGAGCTGCTGCGCCGCGTGCAGGCCGTGCTCGGCGGGGTGCCGGTCACGGTGAGCCTCGACCCTCATGCGAACCTCACGGCAGACATGGTGGACCGGTGCGACGCCGCCGTGCCGTATCGCACCTACCCGCACGTGGACATGAAGGAGGCGGGTGCCCAGGCGATCCGCCTGCTGCTGCGCCGCATCGGCGCCGAACCGTTTGCCCGCGCCTACCGCCAGCTCGACTACTGGATGCCGATCACCAGCCAGTGCACGCTGGTGGAGCCAATGCGCGGCGTGATGGCGCGGCGCGCCCTGATTAGCAGCCGTCCCGGGGTGATCGAGCTGGCCTGGTGCTTCGGTTTCCCCTATGCCGATTTCCCCGGCTGTGGTCCTGCCTTTGTCGCCTATGCTGACACGGCAGCAGCAGCGGAAGAGGCCGCGGACGATTTCCTGGCCGAGCTGCGGAGCCGCGAAACGGAGTTCGGCTCCGAGATCCTGTCGGCACGCGACGCCACGGCGGCTGCGATCCAAGAGCCTCGTGGTCCCGTCCTGATCGCCGACACGCAGGACAACCCCGGCGGCGGCGGCCACGGCGACACCACGGGCCTGCTGGCGGAGCTGATCGGGCAGGGCGCGCGGGGCGCCGTGGCGTGCTTCATCAACGACGCCGAAAGCGCGGGCCGCTGCCATGATGCCGGGCCAGGCGGCACGGTGCGGCTGTCGCTGGGCGGCAAGTCGGACGGTGTGCCGCTCCACGTGGACGCGACCGTGCTGGTGCTGACGGACGGCCAGTTCACGCTGACGGGGCCGATGGGCGGCGGCAACCCGGCCAACCTCGGGCCGATGGCGCTGATCGAGGTCGCGCCCGGCATCCGCGTGGTGGTGGCCAGCCGCAAGATGCAGGCGCTAGACCAGGCCATCCTGCGCCACGTCGGGATCGAGCCGGCCGCCTGCGGGATCATCGCCCTGAAGTCATCGGTGCATTTCCGCGCTGACTTCGGGCCGTTGGCCGCCCGGGTGATCGTGGCCGCGGCGCCCGGGCCAGTGGCGGCCGATCCTGCATCCCTGCCCTTCCAGCATCTGCGCCCAGGGTTGAGGACGCGGCTCGGCTAGCAGGGATGGGTGAGAGTCTCTGCAGCGGTGTACGTTAAAGCAGGATCACGCACTGCTGGACGCCGCTGCCATGGGCGTCCAGGAATCGTGCCGGGGAAATCAGGACGGTCGGCCAATGCAGGACGAAGCTTCTGGACGGAGTTTCCGGCTAAGGCAACATACCGGAGCAACCGGCTGTAAAGAGTTCGGTTAAGGAATGGATGCCAGCCGCCTTCAGCAGGAGGAAGACCTGTGCCACCGCACGCTGTCGAGCACGTCACGCTGGAGCAGGTCCCCGCCGAGCGGCGGCAGGTCCTCGACGCCCTCATGCAGCTCTACCTGCACGACTTCTCCGGACACGCGCCCTTGGGCAGCGTGCATGGCGAGGTCGATGAGGAAGGGCGGTTCGCCTACGCCTTTCTCGACACCTACTGGCAGGAGCCAGGACGGGTACCGTTCCTAGTCCGGGCAGACGGCCGCATCGCGGGGTTCGTGCTCGTGAACCGCTGGTCGGCGCTGGATCGGCCGCTCGACAACGCGGTCGCAGAGTTCTTCGTGCTGCGCAAATACAGGCTTGCCCATGTCGGCATGCGCGCGACGCACCTGGTGTTCAGCCGATTGCGGGGCCGCTGGGAGGTTCCCATCGCGGCCTACAACCAGGAGGCCTTGCTGTTCTGGCGCAGCGTGGTTCGGTCGCTTCCGGTCACCGTGGAAGAGCACGCCGGCGACGGACGGCGCTGGGCTGGACCCGTGCTGTGCTTCGACACGGAGGCAGGCTGACCGGCGCGCCCAAACCTTTAGAGCGCACATCGCTTCAGAAACTCCCATGCATCTGCTGGCAGGCACTGGACGAGCCAGGCGCGGGACGAACCTAATGGCCGGTCTCGACGGACAACGGCGTTCCGACTTCACATCGACGAAGGTCAGCAAAGGGCGCACAGCAAACCTCATTGCGCCCAGTCCTTTACGTCCGCTTTTCGCAAAACCCGGATACATGAAGACTCTTTACGAGTCGAGCCGACACTGTTGGCGAAGTCGTCCCATAGCCAAGACGAGGGTTGGCGCGTTCTGAGGTGGCTAGACTGGAGGTCACCTGCATGTCCCTTCGTCCGCAATCCGTCACTCCGCCTGGTCCCGACGACACCGCTCGTATCACCCGCGCTGCGTTCCGTCGCGGCAATCCCTACGTGCTTTTGCGCGACCGGCTCGGCGGCGTATTCGACGATGCTGGGTTTGCTGATCTGTATCCCGCGCTTGGCCAGCCGGCCTACGCTCCCTGGCGCCTGGCCCTGGTCACGTTCATGCAGTTCCGCGAGGGGCTGAGCGACCGCCAGGCGGCCGACGCCGTCCGGGGTCGGATCGATTGGAAGTATCTGCTCTCGCTTGAGCTGGCAGATGCCGGCTTTGATCACAGCGTGCTGTGCGAGTTCCGCGGCCGCCTGCTTCAGCACGAGGCCGGCGAACGGCTGCTCGAGCGCCTGCTGGACGCGGCACGCGAAGGCGGGCTGCTCAAGGCGGGTGGCCGCCAGCGCACCGACAGCACGCACGTGCTGGCCGCCATCCGTATGCTGAACCGGCTGGATCTGGTGGGCGAAACGCTGCGCGCGGCCTTGAACGCCATCGCCGCGGTTGCGCCGGAATGGCTGCGCAGCGTGGCGCTCCCGGACTGGCACGAGCGCTACGACCGCCGGGTGGAGAACATCCGGCTGCCTGAAGCCACGGCCAAGCGCGACGTCTACGCCGTCCAGGTCGGTGTGGACGGCTTCTGGCTGCTGGACGCGCTCGACCGGTTCGGCACGCCCGACGAACTCTTGGCGCTGCCCGCGGTCGCCGTGCTGCGGCGCACGTGGGCGCGGCACTATGAACGCATCACGCCGGGCGCCGGCGGCAAGGGACGCGGCCGCGCTCCAGGCGCCCGGCTCCGCACTTTGCAAGCGCGTGACCCCGGCGATCGGGTTGAGGCGCCCTACGATCCCGACGCCC
The DNA here is from genome assembly GCA_937873175.1 of uncultured Acetobacteraceae bacterium. GTDB lineage: Bacteria > Pseudomonadota > Alphaproteobacteria > Acetobacterales > Acetobacteraceae > CAHJXG01. The sequence goes on from CALMVT010000426.1 coordinate 5,428, forward strand.
GATACCGCACCCGCAGCGGCCGGACCTGGGTGGGCTACGTCGTCCATCTCACCGAAACCTGCGACGAGGACGCGCCGCGGCTGGTCGTGCATGCCGACACGACCGACGCCAGCGTGCACGAGGCCATGCGGGTCGCGCCCATCCACTCGGCGCTGGCCGCCCAGGGCCTGACCCCGGCCCAGCACCTCGCCGACGCGGCCTACGTGGGGGCCGACCTGCTCCTCGACGCCCGCGAGCGGCACGGCATTGACCTGATCGGCCCGCAGCACCGCGACATGAGCTGGCAGGGCACGGCCAGCGACGCTTTCAACATCGCCGATTTTGCGGTGGACTGGGACGGGCAGGTGGCGCGCTGCGCGGAAGGAAAGGAGAGCATCGCCTGGGCCAGCTACGGCAACAGCCAGCGGCCGCACCGGTGCGCGCTCGTGCAGGTGCGCTTCCACCCCAAAGATTGCCTGTCCGTCGCGGCCTCGCTGCACGCGCTCAGCACCGACGCGGGGCCGCAACATGACGCTGTATCCCCGGCGCGAGCACGAGGCGCTTGTCGCTGCACAGGCGCGGGAGCGCACGGCCGAATACCGCACGCTCCACACCCAGCGGCAAGGCATTGAGTGCACGATGTCGCAGGGCGTGCGCGCCTTCGGCCTGCGCCGGGCACGCTACCGTGGCTTGGCCAAGGCCGGGCTGCAGCACGTCGCCACTGCTGCGGCCATCAACCTCGACCGGATGACGGCGTGGCTCACTGGACGCCCGCTGGAACCCACCCGCATCTCCCGCTTTGCAGCCATCCCAGCATGACAGGCTACTTCGCCAACAGTGTCGTTTCCTTCCGTCAGCCCGATGAGGTCGACGATCCGCTGACGGCGGTTCTGAGGAGTGGTGCCCGTCGCCTGCTGGCCCAGGCCATCGAGGCGGAAGCCGAGGCGTTCCTGGCAGCGATGAAAGGCGAGCGGCTGCCGGACGGGCGCGAGCGCGTCGTGCGGCACGGCCACGGCCCGGAGCGCCTGGTGCAGACCGGGATCGGCCCAGGCGCTTTCGCTGCGCGAAACGCCGAGGTTGCGGTGCAGCGGGTCAAGCTGCGCGACCGCGCTGCGGGCGAGGCCGGCGCCGGGCGCATCCGCTTCACC
>CALMVT010000427.1 GCA_937873175.1 uncultured Acetobacteraceae bacterium
TGCCGGGACGGGCGGCGGCGCCGCGGCGGCCTGGGGCGGCATTTGCGCCCGCAGCGCCTGCGCCGCCGGGGTCTCGGCGGGCGGGGCCATGCCTTGGACCTTGGAACCGCGGCCGCCCATCACCTGCTCATCGGCTCCGGCGACCTGCAACCCTCCGGGGTTCTCCGGCTTGACCCGCACCGGCCGGCTGTCGGCCTCGATGACCGGGACCACCGCGGCATGGCGCCCGGACAGCGCCCAACCTCCCACCCCGGCCAGCAACAGCCCGCCCAGCCCCGCCCCCGCGGCCAGCAGAACCTTCGTGCCCCGGTCCATCCCGGGACGGCGCGGCTGGTAATATGTGCGGATCGGAGCCGAGCCGCGCCCAGCGGCAGGGATGTGCAGGTCATCGGACACGGTTCAGCGCATCTCCTCCACAGGCTCCACCCCAAGCACCGCCAGGCCGGAGCGAAGCACAATCGCCGTTGCTGCCACCAGGGCCAGCCGCGCCATGGTCTCGGCCGGCCGGTCCGCTTGCAGGAACCTCAAGGTTGCATGATCCCGCCCGCGATTCCACAGCATATGAAAGTCGCCTGCCAAGTCATAGAGAAAAAACGCGATTCGGTGAGGTTCCTGTGCCAAAGCCGCGCTTTCCACCGTGCGGGGCCATGAAGCCAGCCGGCGAATCAGCGCCGACTCCGCCTCGTTCTGCAAACTGTCCAGCGGCGCCGCGGCCAGGGCGTCCGGGGCGGTGGCGGACACGCCGTATGCCTCGGCTGCCGCCCGCAGCACCGACCGGCAGCGGGCATGGGCATACTGCACGTAGAACACGGGGTTTTCCCGCGTCTGCGCCACCACGGCATCAAGGTCGAAGTCCATCTGCGCGTCGGATTTCCGCGTCAGCATGGTGAAGCGCACCGCGTCCCGCCCGACCTCATCGAGCAGGTCGGCAAGCGTCACGTAGGTGCCGGCCCGCTTGGACATGCGGACCGGCTCGCCGCCGCGCATCACCCGCACAATCTGGCACAGCACGATTTCCAGCCGCGCCGGGCGGCCATCGGCCACTGCCCGGGTCGCCGCCTTCATCCGCGACACGTAGCCGCCGTGGTCCGCGCCCCACACGTCGATCATCAGCTCGGCACCGCGCCGGATCTTGTCGGCATGGTAGGCGATGTCGTTGGCGAAGTAGGTGTTCGACCCGTCCGACTTGCGCAGCGGCCGGTCCACGTCGTCGCCGAACCGGGTGGCGCGGAACAGGGTCTGCTGCCGCGGCTCCCAATCGTCGGGCGTCTTACCCTTCGGCGGTGCCAGCGTACCTTCGTAGATCAGGCCCTGCCCGCGCAACTGCTCGATCACCCGGTCCGGCGCCCCCGCCTCCACCAGCGCCTGCTCGGAGGTGAACACGTCGAACGTCACGCCTAACTGCGCCAAGTCCACCTGGACCGACGCCATCATCGCGGCGACGGCAAAGGCGCGCACCCGGCCGAACCACAGCGCGGGGTCGGCCACGGTGCCGCCCGGTCCGGCCAGCGCGTCGCCGTGCTCGGCCCGCAGCGCCTCGCCCACCGGGATCAGGTACTCGCCCCGGTATTGCAGGCCGCCCGGTACGGCGGCGGCGAACTGCTCCTCCGTCATGGCTGTGCCGACTGCCTGCAGGTAGCGCCAGTACGCCGCCCAGGCGAGCGCCGCGACCTGCGCGCCGGCGTCGTTGATGTAGTACTCCTTGGTGACGGCGAACCCGACCTTGGCCAAGAGGTTCGCCAGCGCGTCGCCCACCACGGCGCCCCGGCAATGGCCGACATGCAGCGGACCCGTCGGATTGGCCGACACATACTCGACGTTCGCCCGCACCCCCTGCCCGGCGTCGCCCGTCCCGAACGCCTCGCCTTCGCGCAGGATGGCCGGCAGCGTTCCGCGCAGGCTGTCCGGACGCAGGTGCAGGTTCACGAAGCCGGGTCCGGCCGGCTCCGCCCGCAGCACGTCCGCCCCGTCCGCCAGCACCGCCGCGAGCGCCTGCGCGATGCGGGCCGGCGGCTGGCGCGCAGCCTTGGCGCTCACCATGGCGGCGTTGGTCGCCATGTCGCCGTGGGCGGCTTCCCGCGCCGGGGCGACTTCCACCCGGGCGGCGACGTCCTCCGGCAGGTCCGGCACGACCTGGCGCAGCGCTTCCACCACGGCGGCGCGCACGCGGGCGAAGATGTTTTCGGGCAAATCGAGTTCCTGTCAGCCGATGGTAAAAGGGTCGGTCAGGCGGCGGTGCTCGTCCAAGGCGAACCGGTCCGTCATCCCCGCAATATAGTCCGCAACCGTCAGCGCCGCACGCGGCCCGTCCGTTTCCCCGGCGCGGGCGCGCCAGCCGTCCGGCAGCATGCTGGTGTCCTCATGCAGCAAAGTGAACAGCGCCTCCGTCACCCGGCGGGCCTTGTTGCTCATGCGGTTCACCCGCCAATGGCGGTACATGCGGGCATACAGGAACTCCTTGACCGCCCGGTTTGCTTCCGCCATCGCCGGGCTGAACGCGATCACCGGCTTTTTCGCATGGCGAATCGCGGCGGCGTCGGCGGGATCGAGCGCCGCGATGCGCCGCCGGCTTTCCTTGACCAAATCCGTGACGAAGCCGTCGATCACCCGGCGGATCGTCTCGTGCCGCAGCCGCGCCGGCGGCACATCGAGGCTGGAGCGCCGGGCCAGCGCCAGCGATGCCCCCACCACCGGCAGGTGTGCGATGTCGTCCGGCCCGAACAGCCCGGCGCGCATCCCGTCGTCCAGGTCGTGGCTGTGATACGCGATGTCGTCCGCCATCGCCGCCACCTGCGCCTCGCCGCCCGCCTGGGTGTTCAGGTCGAGCGGATGGTGCGCGTTGTACTCGGCGATGTAGGGCGGCGGGTGGCGAAGCGGGCCGTTGTGCTTGGCCAGCCCTTCCAGCGTTTCCCACGTCAAGTTCAGCCCGTCGAACGCGGCGTAGCGGTCTTCCAGCTTGGTCACGATGCGTAAGGATTGCGCGTTGTGGTCGAAGCCGCCAAAGGGCTTCATGCGGTTGTTCAGCCCCTCCTCCCCGGCATGGCCGAACGGCGGGTGGCCCAGGTCGTGCGCCAAGGCCAATGCCTCCGTCAGGTCCTCGTCCAGGCCAAGCTCCCGGGAAACGGAGCGGGCGATCTGTGCGACCTCGATGCTGTGGGTCAGCCGGGTGCGGAAGTAGTCGCCTTCATGGTTGACGAACACCTGCGTCTTGTATTGCAGCTTGCGGAAGGCGGCGCTGTGGATCACCCGGTCGCGGTCCCGCTGCCACGGGCTGCGGCCCGGGCTTTCCGGTTCCGGATGCAGTCGCCCGCGGGAGGTTTCCGGCCGGACGGCGTAGGGGGCGTGGGACATGGCATGACTATAAGGGATCATGCGCCCCATGCCGCATCGGCATCTTCAATATGAGGATGGCACGCGCTATGTTTCGCCCATGAGCAGCATCAGCGACATTTCGCGCTTTTCCGTGTCCGACCGCGCCGCCGAGCGCGTGGCGGAGATCGTGGCCGCGCAGAACCGCCCGGCCGCGCTCCGCGTCGCCGTGCTGGCCGGCGGATGCAGCGGGTTCCAGTACAAGTTCGAGCTGGACGAGGCGGCGCAGCCGGATGATTTCGTCGTGGAAACGCAGGGCGCCCGGGTGCTGGTGGACCCCGTGAGCCTGGACCTGCTGGCCGGGTCGCAGCTCGACTACACCGACGAGCTGATGGGCGCGCACTTCACGGTCCGCAACCCCAATGCCACCTCGGGCTGCGGCTGCGGCGCCAGCTTCGCCATCGACTGAGGCCCGTCCGAACGCTGCACCCCCATGCGGATCGCAACCTGGAATGTCAATTCGGTCCGCATGCGCGAGCAGCTTGTGGCGGACTGGCTGCGCCGGGTGCAGCCTGATTTGCTGCTGCTGCAGGAAATCAAGTGCGAGGCGGCGAGCTTCCCCGCCGCGGCGTTCGAGGCCGCCGGCTACGCGTCCCATGTCGTCGGCCAGAAATCCTACAACGGCGTCGCGGTCCTGTCGCGCATGCCGGTCGAGGTGACGCACCGCAGCCTGCCGGGCCTGCCCGACGACGATGGGCAGGCGCGCTACATCGAGGTTCGGGTTGATGACGGTGCCGGGCCGCTCACGGTCGGCAACCTGTACTTGCCGAACGGCAATTCCGGCGGCGATGCGGGCTACGAATATAAGCTGCGCTGGATGGAACTGCTGGCCGACCGCGCCGCCGCCCTGCTGGCCGACGATCAGGCGGTGCTGCTTGCGGGCGATTACAACGTGTGCCCGGCCGATGCAGACTTCGCGCCGCGCACGCTGTCCGCGTCCGACGCCTTAGTGCGGCCGGAAACCCGCGCCCGGTTCCGCGCCCTGCAATGGCTCGGCCTGACGGACGCGGTGCGCGCGCTGCAGCCGTCCGGGCCGGCCTACACCTTCTGGGACTACCAGCACGGCGCTTGGCCGCAGGACCGCGGGCTGCGCATCGACCATGTGCTGCTGTCGCCGGATCTGGCGGAGCGGCTGACGGCGGCGAAGCCCGACCGGGACGAGCGGGGCCAGCCGCAGCCGTCCGACCACGTGCCGGTCGTCGTCGAGCTTGCCTGAGGCTTAAAGCTTCAGGGTGGCGACCACGCAGCCGTGCCCGGCCGATTGATCGATGACCAGGGCTTGCGCCGGGTCGCCCTTGGCGAGCGCCGTGACTAGCCGCATGCCGAGACTTCCGGAAAGCCGCGGCGTGAAGTCCGGCGGGAAGCCTGGCCCTTCGTCCTCCACCCGGATCTGCAAGCCGCCGGGCACGCTGCGAAGGCTGACCAGCACGCGGCCGGCCCCGTGCTTCAAGGCGTTGGCCACAAGCTCGGACGTGACCAGGCCCAGCGGCGTGGTCTGGTCGGCGGACAGGCTCAGCGGGCCGGCTTGCACCGTGATCTCGCGGTGGTTCTCGGGCGTATCGACCATGGCCTGGATGTCGCCGACCAGCGCGCGCAGATAGGCGGCGGCGTCGGTCCGCGTCGCCGACCCTCCTTCGTAAAGGTGCCGGTGCACCGCGCTGATCGTCATGATCCGCCCGGCCGCGGCTTCGAGCTGCGTCCGCGTCTCGTCGCTTGCGGACCGCGCTTGCAGCTGAAGCAGGGCGCGCACCAGTTGCAGGCTGTTCTTGACCCGGTGATGCACCTCAAGCATCAGCAGGTCCTTTTCGCGCAGCAGGGCGTCCTTGGCCTGCTCCGTTTGGTGCCGGACCAGCGCCGCCGCGAGCACGCTCGACAAGGATTGCAGGAATGCCGTGTCGGCCGCGACGAACTCGCCGCGGGCCGTGCCGTCCACCTCCAAGACGCCGAACGGGAGCGAAGCGTCGGCGGCGTCGATCGCCACGTTGATGGCGCTGTGCACCCCATGCTCCACCAGCAATTCCGGAGTTTGGAACCGATCGTCCCTGCCGAGGTTGTTGGACAGGACCGGCTCTTCCGTATGCAGGGCATAGCCGGCCGGGCTGCTCAGCCCGGCACCCAACACCGTGCTGCCGACCACGCCGGGCTGCCATCCGACCCCGGCGATGATCAGCAGGTCATCGGTGTCCGGCCGGAAGTGCAGCACCTTGGCGAACCGGGTCTGCAACCCGAGCGCCGCGACGCGGCAGGCTTCCGTCAGAACGGGCGCCAACTCCGTCGCCTTGAGCGCGAAGGCGCCGAAGCCGGCAACCATCTCCTGCTGCCGGAGCCGGGCGGCAAACTCGTCCTGCGGCGCCTGGACCTTTGCTGCCACGTTGGCCATGCCATCCTCCGTCCCACGCGGCACCGAGATAACACCAATGCAGGTTGATGGGCAGACAGAAACTGCGCAATTCAATTTGATGCCGAACGAAGTGCAGGGCCAATATCGGCCAAGGCATCGATGTCAGCCTGATGGTGGAGGGGGTTGGATTCGAACCAACGTAGCCGTTACAGCAGCGGATTTACAGTCCGCCCCCTTTAGCCACTCGGGCACCCCTCCGCCGGGCTGCAGCAAGGCTGCAGGGCGGGCGGAGTAGCGCCGAACCGGGATGGCTGTCAACTGGCTGTCATTGGGGGCCGCTCAACTGTATAGGGTCGGAATGCGCAGCAAACCTCCCGACCGGCCCGCCGGCGCGAAACCTTTTGGCCCGGCACGGCCCGGCACCGGTGCCCGTTCCGGCTCTCCCCGGGATACCGAGCGCACTCCTCCGCGCGAGCCGGCCCGAGGCCCAGCCAAGCCGGCGCGGCAGCCGCCGCCGGACCGCTCGTCCGGTCCCCGCCCCAGCCGGCCGCCACCGCCCGAAGCGCGCGCTGCGGCAGCCCTGAAGCAGCCGCGCCTGGGACAACCGCGCCCGCCGCGCCCGGCAGCGCCGCTTCCAGCATCCCCCGGACCCAACACCCTGCGAGCGGCCATGCCGCCGGCCGCTCGTACCTCCCCTCAGTCCCCGGCCACGCACGGCCCGGCTGCGCCGCGGGGCAGCGTTTGGCTGCACGGGCTGCATCCCGTGGCAGCGGCGCTGGCCAACCCGGCCCGCCGCTTGAAACGCCTGCTGCTGACCGAGGAAGCGGAAGCTACGCTGCAGGCCCGCCTGCCGCAGCCCTGGCCCTTGCCGTCGGAGCGCGCGGACCGCACCAAGCTAGACCACCTGCTGGGCCGGGATACCGTGCACCAGGGCGCCGCGCTGCTTGCGGACCTGCTGACGCCGCCCGCGCTTTCAACCGTGCTGGAACGGCCGGGGCCGGTGCTCGTGCTGGACCAGGTAACCGATCCCCGCAACGTCGGCGCCGTGCTGCGCAGCGCCGCGGCGTTCGGCGCTGCCTGCGTCATCACCCAGGACCGCAACGCGCCAGAAGAAACGGGCGTGCTGGCCAAGGCCGCATCGGGCGCCTTGGAGCAGGTGCCCCTGCTGCGCGCCGTGAACCTGGCCCGGACTTTGGCAGCGCTGAAGGCCGCCGGGCTGTGGGTCGTCGGGCTGGACAGCGGGGGCGCCGCGCTGCGTGGCACCGCGTTTGCCGAGCGGCGCGTGGCGTTGGTGCTGGGGGCCGAAGGCACCGGCCTGCGCCGCCTGACGCGGGACACCTGCGACGAGGTTGCCGGGCTGGCCACCCCGGGCCTCATGGAAAGCCTGAACGTGTCGGCCGCCGCGACCGTGGCGCTTTACGAATTGGGGCGAGCGTCATGACCGACCTGTTCGATGCGGAGCGCGCCGCCCAAACGCTGATCGCGGCGCGGCGGAGCCGGCGCGTGCTGGACCGGCTGCCGCCCGCGGTTGCGCCGCAGACGCTGACGGACGGGATCGCGGTTCAGCTCGCCGTGGCCCGCCGTGCCGGCGCGCATCCCCCCGCCGGGTTCAAGATCGGCGCGACCTCCCGGCGCATGCAGGAGTACTTGGGCTTGCCCGGGCCGCTCGCCGGGTTCATCGCCGAGGCCGGGCTGCATGGCAACGGCAGCACGCTCAGCTTCAACTCCTTTCTGAATGTCGGCGTCGAGTGCGAATTGGCCGTAGTCCTGGTGCAGGACCTCCCGCCCGGCCCGTGCAGCAACGACCAGGCCAGCGCCGCGGTGGGCGAGGTGATGGCCGGCATCGAGGTCGTCGAGAACCGCTACGGCCCGCTCGACGTGCTCGGCACGCCCACGCTGGTTGCGGACCAGGTGTATCACGCCGGGGCGGTCCTGGGCGCACCTTACCCGGACTGGCGCGGCCTCGACCTCCGTAGCTTGCCCGGCAGCCTGTCGGTGGACGGACAGGAGCGCGGCGCAGGCACCGGCGCCGACCTGTTGGGCGATCCCATGGCCGCGCTGGCCTGGCTCGCCGCGTCGGAGGAGGCCAAAGCCTTTGGCGGCCTGCGCGCCGGGCAAGTCGTGATGCTGGGCAGCGTCTGTCCGCCGATCTGGCTGGATAGCCCGGCGGAGATCACGGTGCAGTTCGCCATGCTGCCGAACGTCGCTTTGTCGCTGGTGTAGATTTATAAGGACTGTTTTAACTTATAAAGCAGAGAATGGTCTGGAAACCGCCACCTGGGATTGACAACATGTCCACCGTTCCCGCCTCGAAGCGCCGCATTCAATGGACCGCCCTGTCTGATGACCTGCAGCTCGCCTTGGCCGAGCAGGCGCTAAGCCGCGCCGCCGAAACCATCGCCGGGCAGGCTGAAAGCCTCGCGGCAGAGATGGAAGGGGGATCATTGACCGATGGAGGCGGCCCGGACGCGCTTCGCCTGCTGGCCGCAGTGATTCGCGCTACCAGCGGGCAGCCCATGCCAGACGCAAAGCGGCACTGACAGGGCTAGGGCGCCACAAGGCCGGTGCCGGGTGCAGGGATCGAACCCGCGACCCCCTGATTACAAATCAGGTGCTCTACCATCTGAGCTAACCCGGCATCTCTCGACGGTGTAGCAACCGGGACGCCCCCTGCCAACCTTGGCAGCGCCTGCCAGGTCAGGCCGGCAATGGGGCGTGCCCGGTGAACTTGCGTAGCCGGCGCTGCAGCAGCGTCCAGGCCAGCTTGGTGCTCAGCACGGACAACCTGCCCCGGGGTGGAAGGCCCACCGATTTCAGGACCATGCCCATGCTGCGCTCGATGTGGCGCAGTCGGTAGAACCCCATAGCCCGGCCCATGTAGGCGGCGATGCAGCGGTCATGCGCGTAGACCATGCTTTCCGGCTCGTTCCCGCAATGGAAGGCGTAGGCCAGTTCGTCGTCCTCGCTTTCGGTGATGCGGCCCGCGGCGATGCGCAGCCGGGTCAGCATGCTGAGGTTTTCCCGCACGAGATAGCGCCGCATGTGGTCGTAGAACAATTTGAAGTGCCGATACTCGTCGGCTGCGATCAGGCGGCAGACCTGCTGCAGCACAGGCTCCTTCGCAGCGTCGGCGAGCGCGGTGTAGTAGCTGCTGGTGCCCGTTTCCACCATGCACCGGGCGATCAGTTCCCCCGTGCGCGAACCCCGCACCGACGCATCGGCGTCGAGCGGCAGCTTGTAGCCGGCACGGTAGCGCGCAAACGCTGCCTCGAAATTCCAGCCGGGGTCGGCCAGCATCGCCCACTTGCCGAGCGCATCGCCGTGCTGAATCTCCTCAACCGCCCAATTGTCCGAGGCGCCGCGGAAATCCGGGTCGTCCCGGAAAATGCGGCCGAGATAAACGGCGTAATCCATCCCGTTCCGCTCGACCATCGCCGCGGCCTTGACGAGTGGAACAATATCGGGATCGACCAAAGTCGGGTCAAAACGATCCCAGGGAACGTCCTCAATCCGCCAATGCTTCATCCGGTATGTTGCTCGCCATGGTGCAACGGCCACCATAGGCAGGCATGGTGGCCGCGTTAATAGAACACTCAGCGCCGAACTTCCGGCGCTCGGTCGTGCTGGATCGGGTGTTGCAGCAATGTGACAAGCGCCAGAACGCGGTCAGACGGTGCGGTCGCCTTGGGCGCTCAGGCCGCTTCGGCGGCAGCCACCATGGCGCGGGCCGCCTGCTGGCGCTGCATCGCCGCTTCCAGCGCGGGGATATCCGCCTTGTCCGCCGCGGCATAGGCGGCATCAGCCTCCGCCAGCCGCGCCTCGGCGGCGCTGCGCGACACCTCGGCCACCGGGACGGCCTCGTCGGCCAGCACGGTGCAGCGTTCCGGCGTGACCTCGGCAAAGCCACCACTGACGTAAAGGCGGCTGGTGGGGCGGCCACCCTCATGCAGGGTGATCGTGCCGCCCCGGAGCAGCACGATCATCGGCGCGTGGCCCGGCAGCACGCCCATCTCCCCCTCGGCCGCCGGGATCACGGCCATATCGACCGGCTGCGACAGCAGCAGCCGGTCGGGGCTGACGATCTCCAGCAGCGTCGGCATCAGGCAGCGACCTTCATGCCTTCGGCCTTCTTCACCGCGTCCTCGATGGTGCCGACCATGTAGAACGCGGCCTCCGGCAAATGGTCGTACTCCCCATCCACGATTGCCTTGAAGCTGCGCACCGTGTCGGCGATCGGCACGAAAATGCCGGGGCTGCCGGTGAACACCTCGGCGACGTGGAACGGTTGAGACAGGAAGCGCTCGATGCGCCGGGCGCGGGCAACGACCAGCTTGTCGTCCTCGCTCAGCTCGTCCATGCCAAGGATCGCGATGATGTCCTGCAGGCTCTTGTAGGTTTGCAGCACGCGCTGCACCTCGCGGGCGACCTCGTAGTGCTCCTGGCCGACGATGCGCGGGTCGAGGCTGCGCGAGGTGGAGTCGAGCGGGTCCACGGCCGGGTAGATGCCCTTCTCGGAAATGGCACGGTTCAGCACCGTGGTCGCGTCCAAGTGGGCGAAGCTCGTGGCCGGCGCCGGGTCGGTCAGGTCGTCCGCCGGCACGTAGATGGCCTGCACGGAGGTGATGGACCCCTTCTTGGTACTGGTGATCCGCTCCTGCAACGCGCCCATATCGGTGGCGAGCGTCGGCTGATAGCCCACCGCCGAAGGAATGCGGCCCAACAGCGCCGACACTTCCGCGCCCGCCTGGGTGAAGCGAAAGATGTTGTCCACGAAGAACAGCACGTCCTGTCCTTCCTCGTCACGGAAGTACTCCGCGAGCGATAGGCCGGACAGCGCCACGCGGGCGCGGGCGCCCGGCGGCTCGTTCATCTGGCCATAAACCAGCGCCACCTTGCTGCCCTCGGTCGTGTTCTCGCCGAGCTTGATGACCCCGGCGTCGATCATCTCGTGATACAGGTCGTTGCCTTCGCGGGTGCGCTCGCCGACGCCGGCGAACACTGACACGCCGCCGTGCGCCTTGGCGATGTTGTTGATCAGCTCCTGGATCAGCACCGTCTTGCCGACGCCCGCGCCGCCGAACAGCCCGATCTTGCCGCCCTTCAGGTAGGGCGCGAGCAGGTCCACGACCTTGATGCCCGTCACCAGGATTTCCGAGCTAGTCGCCTGGTCCTCGAAGGACGGCGCCATGCGGTGGATCGGGTAGCGCATGGCGCTGTTCACCGGGCCGCGCTCGTCGATTGGCTCGCCGATGACATTGAGGATGCGGCCCAAAGTTTCCGGCCCGACCGGCACGCTGATCGGCGCGCCGGTGTCCACCACCTCGCTGCCGCGCACCATGCCGTCCGTGCTGTCCATGGCAATGCAGCGCACGGTCTTCTCGCCCATCTCGAGCGCCACTTCGAGCACCAGAGTGGCATCGCCGTTCTTGGCGTGCAGCGCGTTCTGGATGTAGGGCAGCTCGCCCTCGAACTGCACGTCCACGACGGCGCCCAGCACCTGCGTCACGCTGCCGACGTTGTTCTTCGCCATGTTTGCTTTCCTTCCCTGATCAGCCCTAAAGCGCCTCGGCGCCCGAGATGATCTCGATCAGTTCCCTGGTGATGTTCGCCTGGCGCGTGCGGTTGTAGTTCAGCGTCAGGCGGTTGATCATGTCGCCGGCGTTGCGGGTCGCGTTGTCCATGGCGGACATGCGCGCGCCCTGTTCCCCCGCCGCGCTCTCGATCAAGGCGCGGAAAAGCTGGATGGCCATGTTGCGCGGCAGCAGGGCGGCGAGGATCGCCTCCTCGTCCGGCTCGAACTCGTATTGCGCCTGCGGGCCGGCCGGCTTTTCCTCCGGTTCCGCTTCCAGCATGGGCAACGGGACAAGCCGCGCTTCCGTCGGTACCTGGCTGATCACCGACACGAACCGGTTGTAGATCACCGTGCACACGTCGAATTCGCCCGCGGCCAGCATGGCGGTGATGCGCGCCGCCACCTCATCCACGTCGGAGAACTCGACGCGCTTCTTGCCGGCAAAGCTGTACTCGCCGATGATCCGGTTCGCATACTCACGCCGCAGGTAGTCGCGGCCCTTGCGCCCCACGGTGATGACGCGGACCGTCTTGCCCTCGCCCTCCAGCCGCTGGATGGCGTTGCGGGCGGCGCGGCCGACGTTGGTGTTGAACGCCCCGGCCAATCCGCGGTCGGCCGTCACCACGACCAGCAGCTGCACCTGGTCGCGCCCGGTGCCGATCAGCATACGCGGCGCGTTCGGCGACCCGGCGGCACTCGCCGCCAACGCCGCCAACATGCGCTGCATCCGCTCGGCGTAGGGCCGCGCGGCCTCCGCCTGCGTTTGCGCCCGCTTCAGCTTGCTTGCCGCCACCATTTTCATGGCGGAGGTGATCTTGCGGGTGGACTTGACGCTGTTGATGCGCGCCCGAAGCGCCTTGAGGCTCGCCATCAGGCGAAGTTCTTGGCGAAGCCGTCCATGAAGGACACCAAGGTCTTTTCCGCGTCCGGCTTCAGCTCGCGGCTGTCGCGGATACTGTCCAGGACGCCCGGCTCCCGCGCCTTCAGCTCAGAAATCATCCGCCGCTCGAACTCGCCGACCTTGCCCACATCGATGCCGTCCAGGTAGCCCTTGGTGCCGGAATACAGGCTGATGACCTGCTCCTCCACCGGCATGGGGCTGAACTGCGGCTGCTTCAGCAGCTCGGTCAGCCGGGCGCCGCGCGCCAGCAGCTTCTGCGTCGACGCATCGAGGTCGCTCGCGAACTGCGCAAAGGAGGCCATCTCGCGATACTGCGCCAGCTCTAGCTTGATGGAGCCGGCCACCTTCTTCATCGCCTTGATCTGCGCGGAGGAGCCGACGCGGGACACCGAAAGGCCCACGTTCACCGCCGGACGGATGCCGCGGAAGAACAGCTCGGTTTCCAGGAAGATCTGGCCGTCGGTGATCGAGATGACGTTGGTGGGGATGTAGGCCGACACGTCGCCGGCCTGCGTCTCGATCACCGGGAGCGCGGTCAGGCTGCCGGCACCGTGGGCGTCGGACATCTTCGCCGCGCGTTCCAGCAGGCGGCTGTGCAGGTAGAACACGTCGCCCGGATACGCCTCGCGGCCCGGCGGGCGGCGCAGCAGCAGGGACATCTGCCGGTAGGCGACCGCCTGCTTCGACAGGTCGTCGTAGCAGATCATCGCGTGCATCTTGTTGTCGCGGAAGTACTCGCCCATCGTGCAGCCGGTGTAGGGCGCCAGGAACTGCATAGGCGCCGGGTCGCTGGCGGTGGCGGCGACGATGATGGAGTACTCCAGCGCGCCGTTCTCTTCCAGCGTGCGGACCAGCTGCGCCACGGTGGACCGCTTCTGGCCAATGGCGACGTAGATGCAGTAAAGCTTGGCCCCTTCCTCCGTGCCGGCGTTCACGCCCTTCTGGTTGATGATCGCGTCGATGATCACGGCCGTCTTGCCGGTCTGGCGATCGCCGATCACCAGCTCGCGTTGGCCGCGGCCGATGGGGATCAGGGCGTCGATGGCCTTGAGGCCGGTCTGCATCGGCTCGTGCACCGACTTGCGCGGGATGATGCCCGGCGCCTTCACCTCGACCCGGCGCTGCTCCACGTCGCCCAAAGGCCCCTTGCCGTCGATCGGCTGGCCCAGCCCGTCCACCACGCGCCCTAGAAGGCCGCGGCCCACCGGCACGGACACGATGTCGCCTGTGCGGGTCACGGTGTCGCCTTCGCGGATGCGGCTGTCGTCACCGAACACCACGACGCCGACGTTGTCGGTTTCAAGGTTCAGGGCCATGCCCTTGATCCCGGCGGACGGGAACTCGACCAACTCGCCGGCCTGGACGTTCTGCAGGCCGAACACGCGGGCGATGCCGTCACCGACGGACAGCACCTGCCCGGTTTCGGCGACGTTCTGCTCGGTGTCGAACGCGGCGATCTGCTTCTTCAGGATCTCCGAGATCTCGGCGGGGCGGATTTCCATCTTAGGCGGCACCCTTCATGGCATACTGCAGTCTCTGCAGCCGGGATTTCAAACTGGTGTCGTACAAACGCGCGCCGATGCGGACCACGAGGCCCCCCAGCAGGCTGGGATCGACGCTGTCCTCGATGTTCACGGTGCCGTAGCCGGCCTCGATCATGCGGGCGCGCAACTGCTCGCGCTGCACGTCCGAGAGCGGGTGGGCGCTCACGACCTTGGCCACCACCACGCCGCGCTTGCTGGCGACCAGCTCGGCAAAGCCCGCCACGATGCTGCGCAACGCGCCCAGCCGGCGGTTGTTGGCCACCACGCCGACGAAGTTCTGGACCAGCTCGCTGAAACCCTCCTGCCTCAGCACCGCGACCGCGGCCGTGCGGGCCTGGGTCACGTCGATCAGCGGGCTGTCCAGCAGGCGGCGGAACTCCGGGCTTTGGTCAATCAGGCGGCCCAGCGCCTGCATCTCGTCCACCGTGGCGTCAAGCGCACGGGTGTCGTCGGCCTGCGCATACAACGCCGCCGCGTAACGGCCGGCAAGGGTGCCGCCGGAGGAGTTCGAGCCAGAAGCCACGCGCCCACTTTCAATTAGATCGCCCGCTCGCATCACGGGCGAAGGCGTCTACCATGGGGTTCCCCGTGCTGCAACGGGCGCGGCGCCACCTCGGGCTTTATCGGGCTTTAAAGGAATGAAACAGGGTCCACGTCCACGTCCACCCGCGCCGAGCCGGGCACGCGCACCTGGTCCAGCCAGTCCCGCAGCAACGGCTGCACGGCGATGTCGCGCCGGGTCTTGAGCAGCAGCCGGCGGCGGTGCCGCCCGCGCAGGATCGCCAGCGGCGCCGGCGCGGGACCCAGCACCAAGC
>CALMVT010000428.1 GCA_937873175.1 uncultured Acetobacteraceae bacterium
GGTATAACTGAAAGGAAGCGCATACAAATCCGCGGTCAGCCCGCCGAGCGAGTAGCCGCCGAAGCCAAGGTTCGCCGCATAGACATAGTTCAGGTTGATAGTGCGGTTGGCGCTCGGGGATTGGGCATGCAGGGGTCCCGTCCACGTCGCGAGCGCCGTCACGGCGAAGCAGAGGGACATGGCACGACAAGTTAGCGCCATCTCTTTCCCGCGCTCGTCAAGCAAGCCGTCGCACGAGCAACGTATCCTGGGCAGAAGGCCAAATTGGCCACGCGCTCAAGGCATGTCAAACCGCTTCAGCCCTGCCCGTCGAGATCCTCGTGCCAGGTCCGCCCGTCCCGCTCGATCAGCGCGATGGCCGCGGTCGGCCCCCAGCTTCCGGCGGCGTAGGGCCGCGGCCGGTCGGCCCGGCTGGCCCAAGCGTCCATGATCGGCGACACCCATTGCCACGCCGCTTCCACCTCGTCCCGCCGCATGAACAGGGTGGAGTTGCCCCGCACCGTGTCCATCAGCAGCCGCTCGTAGGCATCCGGAAACCGCCCGCCGAACGTCTTCTCGTAGCTGATGTCGAGGCCGGTGGGGCGGAGCTGCAAGCCGCCGGGGCCAGGTTCCTTGGTCATCATCTCCAGCCGCATGCCTTCCTCCGGCTGCAGCCGGATGATCAGCTTGTTGGCGGCGAGCGTGTGCTCCTTGGGGAAGATGGAGAACGGCAGGCTGCGGAACTGCACCACGATCTCCGACACCTTCTGCGGCAGCCGCTTGCCGGTGCGCAGATAGAACGGGACCCCAGCCCAGCGCCGGCTGTTCAGCTCCGCCTTGATCGCGACAAACGTCTCGATGGTGCTGTCGTTGTGGCCGAGGTCGGCCAGGTAACCCGGCACCGGCTGCCCGTTCACCGCCCCCGCCGTATACTGCCCGCGCACGGTCAGCGCCGGCACCTCATATGCCTCGTGCGGGCGGAGGCTGCGCAGCACCTTCAGCTTCTCGTCCCGCACCGCGTCCGCTTCCAGGGACACCGGCTGCTCCATCGCCAAGAGGCACAGGAGCTGCAGCAGGTGGTTCTGCACCATGTCGCGCAGCGCCCCCGAATGGTCGTAGTAGCCGCCGCGCCCCTCGACGCCCACGGTTTCCGCCACGGTGATCTGCACATGGTCGATCACGTCGGCATTCCACAGCCGCTCGAAGATTGTGTTGGCGAAGCGCAGCGCCAGCAGGTTCTGCACCGTTTCCTTGCCGAGGAAATGGTCGATGCGGAAGGTGCGCGCTTCCGGGAAGCAGCGCCCGACCTCGTCGTTGATGGCGCGGGCGGACTCCAAGTCGCGACCGATGGGTTTTTCCAGCACCACCCGCGCGTCGTCCCCGTTGAGGCCGTTGCCCGCCAGGTTGTCGCAGATCGGGCCGAACAGGTCGGGCGAGGTTGCCAGGTAGAACACACGCACCCGGCCGGGCGCCAGCATCGCCTGCAACTCCGACCAATCCTGCTTCTCTCCCGCCGCGTCCAGCCGGACGTAGTGCAGCATCTTGTGGAAGCCCGCCTCGGCGTCGCCCTTCAGGTTGTCCGGCTTGACATACTGCCGCAGCGCCTTCTTCGCCCGGCCGCGGTAAGACTCGACGGAAAGGTCGGATCGCGCGACGGCGATGATCTGCGAATCGCTGGGGATCTGGCCGTCAAGGAAGCGGTGGTATAGCGCCGGCAGCAGCTTGCGCAGCGTCAGGTCGCCGGTGCCGCCGAAAATGACGAAATCGAACGTGGGAACGGGGATGATCTTCGGCATCGGGCAACACGCCTGCTGTGGTGGACACCGCCGGGTTAGCATGCCGGCGGCGCCGTGGGTTCCAAGATAGCGCCCGCGTTGACCGCACCGCCCGCTCCCGCCCACGATGGCCGGCATGGGCATGCGGCGTGCCCCGGGGGCGGCCATGATGCATTGGATCAGGTTTGAGCAGGGAGGGACAGAGGGGTTCGGCACCCTCGACCCGGCGAGCGGCCAGATCGGCGTGCACACAGGCGATCCGTTTCAACCGTGCGGCGCCGCCGGGACGCGGGCGACGTAGAGGCGGCAGAGGCAATCCTCGGCTACACCTGCGTCAACGACGTGACCGCGCTCGGTCTCCTCCATGCCGAGTTCGGCATTCTCAATGCGCGGTTGAAGCGACGCCACTCTGACCCCGCGCTTCAAGCGCCGCGGTCCGCTCTGCGGCCCGGGCCTCCATCGAGCGGCGGATGAACCGGCGCCGCATCGGCTTCAGCGCAAACAGCGCCAGCACCGCGGCGAGCAGGTTGACGAAAGCCGCGACGTAAAGCACCGCCAACCAGGAGCCGGTCGCCTCGCGCAGCAGGCTGCCGAGCGGGACCAGCAGCGCGGCCGTGCCCTTGGCGGTGTAAAGCAGGCCGTAGTTGGCCGCGGCGAAGCGGCGGCCGAACGTGTCGCCGCAGGTGGCAGGGAACAGCGAGTAGATCTCGCCCCAAGCGAAGAATACGACGCCGGTCAGCAAGACAAAGGCCATCGCGTCGTGAGCCAGCGCTATCAGCGCGAAGATTCCCAGGCCCTCGATCAGGAAAGCGATGAACATGGTGTTCTCGCGGCCGATATGGTCGGAAACCCAGCCGAAGAACGGCCGCGTGAGGCCGTTCAGCACGCGGTCTATCGATAGCGCGAAGGTCAGCGCCGGCATGGTGAGGTAAAACAGCGTCACCGGCGTCTGGGCCACGCCGAAGTCGGCGGCAATGACCGAAAGCTGGGCGGTGGCGATCAGCCCGCCCGCGCCCACCAGCACAAACACGAGGTACATGAGCCAGAACACCGGCGCCCGCACGACCTCACCGGGCGAGTAGTCACGGGTGATCTCGTGCAGGCGCGAAGGACGGGTGGCGACCATGCCGCTGGGCGCGATGGGAGCCTCGCGGGCGGCCTGCTGGTTGGGCGGCGCCCGCAACACGGTGGCCACCAGCACGACCACAATCCCCTGCAGCAGCCCGAAGAACAGGAACGTGTACTGGTAGCCCTGGCTCGCGATCATGTTCGAGATCGGCACCACCGTCACCGCCGACCCGGCGCCGAAGCCTGCGGCGGTAAGCCCGGCGGCAAGGCCGCGGCGGTCGGGAAACCACTTGATCGCGTTGCCCACCGTCGCCCCATAGACGAACCCGGCGCCCACGCCGCCGACGGCCGCGGCGACGTAGAGCATGGCCAACGAGTCAGCCAGGCCGTTCAGTACCCAGGAGGCCCCGATCAGCAGCCCCCCGGCGCCGACGGTCAGCCTGGGGCCGATCCGGTCGATGACGTAGCCTTCCAGCGGCAACAGCCAGGTCTCGCAGATGACAAAGACGGTGAAAGCAACCTGAATCGCGGCCCGGCCCCAGTGGTGCGCCTGGTCGATCGGCAGCACGAACAGCGTCCAGCCATACTGCAGGTTGGCGATCATCACCATGCAAATGATGCCGAGGACCAGTTGGCCCCAGCGGGAATATAAGGCGGTCAACACGGCGGGGCCTCCGGGAGCAAAATTTGGTCCTATAAACCTCAAGCGGGATAGCTAGGCTTGTTCCCAGTTCATCCGCGAACCGTGTGATCCAGCTCCTTCCATGGGATATCCCCAAAAAAGGCGAGCGCGGCAAGAAAGACGCCCTGAGCGGTACCGAACACCGGTTGCCGTTATCGGGACACAGCCGGCGGCCTTCACGACCTGCATCATCCCCCTCGCCGCTTGGGCCGTTTCTAGAAGCATTGCAGAGTGTCGCGCGTTCTGGCTAGACCTGCAACGTACCGAACGGCCCGAACCCATTGGCCTCCATACGCCATAATGGGCCTTCAGCCTACCGTGCCTGGCACTCCACTCGGTCCACCCAGCCCTGCCCGGACCCGGCGGCGGTGTGCACGTCGAACGACAGCCGTTGGAGCTGGTGGTCGGCGGACACCAGTGCCTCCGCCGCAGACGGCGCGGCGCCCAGCCCGGGGTGCCGCAGCGCCATACGCCAGCGCCCCGGCCCCGCCGGCGCAACCTGCGCGTCCAAACGCGCGTCCCGTTTCCAGCCCGGCATGAACACCGGCACCGTGCCGCCCGCCTCCGCCAGCCAACGGGACCAGTAGAACGCCAGGGCATAGGGCGTGCGCGTCCGCGGCGGCATGGTCGCTTGGGCGAGGTCGAGGTCCGGCCGGCGCTCCGGCTGCGCCGCCGGGTAGTCCGGCAGCCAGGGCTGTCCAAAGCGCACCGGGTCCCAATGCCCGGCAAAGGCGGGGTGCCGGCGGCGGAACTCTGGCAACGACCGCGACTGCACCCGGCTCGCCACCAGTCCGTCCGGCCCGCGGGTGAGCACATCCCATTGCTGGCGGCTCGGCCGGCCGTTGATGATCGTGCGGTTGTTTACCGCGACCGATTGCAGCTCGCCCGCGCGCCAGGTGCTGATCTCCTCCGCCAGGTACTGCACCGTCCAGAACCACAAATACTTGGCATCGAGGCGCGCGGTCACGGCAAGGGTAAGGACGCCGCGCGCCTCGGACGCCTCGGCCCGCACCGTGACCCGTCCGGAATGGCTGGTCGCGCCGGCGTAGCGGCACACCTCCGCCGCCCCGGCCGGGGCGAGGGAAAGCGCAAGCAGCCCGGCGGCCAGGCCCGGTGCAGCAGATCCTGTGGCAAGCATGCAAAGCCGTTCCCGCGAAGTCCTCGCCGGGTTAGCATGGCGGCATGGAAGACGCCTCGATGTTTCACGACGGCATGCGCGCCTTGCAGGACGAGTTCGACGGCCGCCGGGTCGCCGACGCGCTGGAACGGCGGCGCAAGCACCGCGAGTTCTGGCCCGACGACATCGCCTTGATCACGGAAGCGTCGTTCTTCTTCGTGGCGTCGCACCATGGGAACGCCGTGGATTGCAGCTTCAAGGGCGGCGTGCCCGGCTTCGTCAAGGTGGTGGGGCCGGCGGTGCTGGAATGGCCGGACTACGACGGGAACTCGATGTATCGCACGCTCGGCAACGTCAGCCGCAGCGCGCGGGTCGGGCTGCTGTTCATCCGCTTCGACGGTGCGTCCAACTTGGTGCGCATGACCGGCGATGCCACGCTGCTGCGGGATGCCGAGACGCTTGCGCGCCACCACGGTGCCAAAACCGTGGTGCGGTTCCAGGCGGATTACATCTTCCCGAACTGCCCCCGCTACATCCCGGAGCTGCGCCTGGCTGCCCCTAGCCCGCACCCCCCGGCGCCCGGCGTCACGCCGCCCGCCCCGGCCTGGAAGTCCCGCGACTACATCCGCGACGAACTGCCGGCCGGCGACCCGCACCGCATCGTTGCTGACCCGGCCCCCTGACACGCCGTGCGCAACCGGTCCGGCGTGGGGCCGGAATGCGGGTCATGGCGGCGAGGATCGGACCGCGGGGGCGCCGGGCAGCTTTTCCTCGCTTGGACCCGTTGCGTTCGCGCCGTTGTCGCCGGCACGGGAGGACACCGGGATCGGGCCGGACATGCAGCCCGCGACCAGCAGAGCGGCGGCGCAGGCGATCATGGGAAAGCCCAGCATCATGCCGCTGCGGCGCGGCATTGCCTTTATCCCAACCATTGCGGGTTCCGCGTCGTGCCGTCGAAGTGGGTCGAGACTTTGTAACGCTCGGTCCGCCCATCCCGGGCCACCGCCTCCGTCTTGGCCAGCAGGTCCGCCCGCTGCTCCGGCGTGAAGGGCTGGAAGCTGCGCACGGCGATCAGTGCCTGCTGAAGAATTGCCAGGCTGTCGATGCCGCAGACCTGCAGGCTGATCGGCAGGCTCATCGGGTAATGCAGCATCTCCAGCGGCGAAGCGACTTTGGACTCCAAGATGAACGGGTCGCCAAACGTTTTCATGCCGAGCACCCCGGTGCCACGCGCCGTCGCCACCGGCAGCACACCCTGCTCGAAACTGTCGAAATGGGCGTCCATGACGTTGAGCGGCATCTGCACGGTGTCGAAGTGGAAGCCGTGCTGGTCCGCAACCTCGAACATATGGCGGTGGATCGCCGGGCTTTTGTGCCCGGTAAAGCCGATGTAGCGGATCTTGCCCTGTTCCCGGGCGCGCAACGCCGCTTCCAGCGCGCCGCCGGAGGCAAACACCCGCTCCGGGTCGTCCATGCGGATGATCTCGTGGAACTGCAGCAGGTCGATGTGGTCGGTTTGCAGGCGCTGCAGCGACTCGTCGATCTGGCTGGCTGCCGCCTTGGCGGTGCGGCCGTCGATCTTGGTCATCACCATTGTGCGGTCCCGTCGCCCACCCGCGAGTGCCCGGCCCAAGCGGACCTCGCTTTCGCCGCCGTTGTAGTCCCAGCAGTTGTCGCAGAAGTTGATGCCGGCATCGAGCGCCGTGTGCACGATGCGCGTCGCCTCCTCGGCGCTGGGTCCCCCGGGCTTGGCGAGGTGAAAGCCGCCGAGGCCGATCAGCGAGACACGCTCCCCCGTGCGGCCCAACGGCCGGTATTTCATGGTCGGGTGCTCGGCGATCTTGGACGTTACCGGGCCGGTCGGCCTGACCTGGCCGCCCTGGCTGGTCTGCCCGACGACATCCGCCGGGATGCCGACCGCCGCCGCGGCCACGCCCGCCACCGTCGCCCGCATCAGGTCGCGCCGTTCCACCATGCTGCCCTCCTACCCCTTGCCGATCACACGCAGCGCGGCGCAGGCCGCGCCGTAGCCGTTGTCAATGTTGACCGTGACGATGCCCGGCGCGCAACTCGCAAGGATGGCATTGAGCGCCGTGTGCCCGCCCGCCGCAACGCCGTAGCCCACGGAGGTCGGTACCGCGATGACCACGCCGCCGACCAGCCCGCCCACCACGCTGGGCAGCGCCGCGTCCATGCCGGCGGCGACGATCACCACCCGCATGGCGCGCAGCTCCTCCACCCGGCGCAGCAGCCGCCACAGCCCGGCGACACCGACATCGGCGATCACCCGGGCGTCCTGACCCCCGAAGCGCAGCGTCCGCGCCGCTTCCCGCGCTACCGGCACGTCCGACGTGCCAGCGGTCAGCACCGCGACCTGCGCCGGGCCGACGACCGGCGCCGGGTCGCCGGAATATGCGGTGCGGGACGCCCGGTCGTAGTCCAGCGCGTCCCGCTGCGACCGCGGGAGCGCCGCGAACCGCTCGGGGTCGAGCCGGGTCAGCAGCATGGGGTTCCGGGCGGCATCGAGGATGGCCGCGATCTGCTCCGGCGACTTGCCGGCGCAGAACACCGCTTCCCCGAAGCCGAGCCGCTGCGTGCGCGCCTCGTCCAGCACGAATTCCGGCTCCGCCGGGGGCATGAGCTCCGGCTCGTCCTGGGTCATACCGGCACCAAGAAGGCGCTGCCGTTGCGGTAGGCGGCGAAGCGCACCGGCGCGGGCAGCCCGGCGGCGTCGGCCAGCCGCTGCACCTCCGCCCGCAGGCCGTCCGCCCCGCCCACGTCGACGGCCGCGAGCGCCGCCGGGTCCAGTTCGATCACCACCCCGCCCGCGCGCACCCGGCAGCGCACGGTCCGGGGCGACAACCGCGCCGCCACGAGCGTTTCCGTCGCGTGGACCATGGCAAGCATCGGCGCCTCGATGCGGATGCCGGTCTCGATCCGGCTCGACAGGCACGGCGCTGCGGGCAACTCGGCCAGCGCGCCCAACCCGAGTTCGGCGGCCAGCGCGCGCACCATGCGCTTGTCGATCCCGGCCTCCACGAACGGGTGGCGCACCCCATGCGCCCGCGCCGCGTCCAGGCCGGGGCGGTACTCGCCGAGGTCGTCCATGTTGGTGCCGGACACGATCTGCCGCGCCGTGCGGCCCGCAACCGCGCCGTAAAGGCTGGTCTTGCAGAAGAAGCAGCGGTTGACGGGGTTGGCGCGGTAGGCCGGGTCGGCGAACTCGCCCGCGTCGAACACGTCGAGCGGCCAGCCCTCTGCCGCCGCCAGGGCGCGGGTCCGCGCGGTTGCCTCCGGCGGCACGGCGGGCGAGGTCGCGTGGTGCATCGTGACGCCGCCGGGCCGGGCGCGGTGCGCGGCGGTGGCGAGCGTCAGGCTGTCGATCCCGCCGCTCACCGCAACGGCGACCGCGCCCATCTCCCTCAGCGCCGCGTGCAGGCGGTTGAGCGGCGTCATGCGAGGCCCAGGTCGCGGTCGCGGCTCACGGCCAACCGTTCGGCCTCCTGGCGCAGGCGCATCCGGGCGGCGTGGGAGGCGACCGGGCGCAGGTGATCGGCCTCCGCCTTGCCCGTCACCGCCACGGCGCCGTCCTCGCCGGGGCGCTCCACCAGCTTCACCGTTGTTTCCTGGCCGTCGATCTCGACCGCGGCGAAGCGCCGGGTCAAGGCGCGGCCCTCGACCACATGGGTACGCAGGCCGATGGTGGTGGTTTCGCGGAAGCACGCCGCGACGGTGGCATCGAGCGCGTCCGGCGCGGCCAGCACCTGCACATGCGTCGCCAACCGCCCTTTCTTGCCGAACGCCGCCATCTGCAGCACGTCATGCACCCCCGGAACGCCGCGCAGCCGATCCAGCCCGGTCGCCAGGTCCTCGCCCGACTGGTCGTCCACCTCGAAGCTGATCACAGCCAGTTCCCGGTGGTGGCCCGGCGTCGCGTCCGCACTCTCTTCCTCGAACACCAGGGCGCGCAGGCAGTTGCTTAGGCCTGGCAGGCGGCGTGTGCCGAAGCCGTATCCGGAACGGCGCAGCGTGCCGCGGCCCGGCGCCGCTCCGCATTGGAGGTAGCGCAGGATGGCGGCCCCCGTGGGCGTGACGCGCTCCCCCGCAATTCCGTCGTCGTGCATTGCAAACCCTTTCAGCAGCAGGGCGGTGGCCGGCGCGGGCACCGGCATGATCCCGTGCGCAGTTTGGACGGTGCCGCCGCCGAGCGGCAGGGACGCCACGCTCCAGCGCGCCGGCCCCACGGCCTCGATCACCACGGCGGCGGCCACGATGTCGGCGATCGAATCGGCCGCGCCCACCTCATGGAACGCCACCGCGTCCGCCGGCACCCCGTGCACCCGGCCCTCCGCCTCCGCCAGCACGGCGAAGATGCCGATGGCGTGGGCGCGCACCGCCGGGGCGAGCGGGGAGTCCTGCAGCCGGGCGCGGATGTCGCGCCAATGCGCGTGGCTATGGCCGTGATCGTGGGCATGCGGCGCGTCCTCCACCACGAACCGGCTGCCGGTCAGCGTGCCGTCCTCGTGCGGAAGGAGGCGGCATCCGACATGCGCCAGGCTCGCCGCCCCCTCGACCACCGCCGGGCGGTGCTCGGGAAAGGCATCGAGCAGGCAGGCGACGAACATGTCGCCCGCCGCGCCGCCGAGCGGATGAAGGTGGATGTGCCGCATGTGCCCCCGCAGTCAGCCTCCGCAACGCCCTAGATGACCCGCGGTTTGATATCGAGAACGCCCAGAAGGGATTGCAGATCCGGCACCTCACGGTCCGGAGCCTCGGTGATCAGCTGGGCGGAGCGGCCGTTGCGTCGGACCCAGACCGTGGCGCAGCCGAGACGCCTCGCCGGCACGATCTCCCCCGCGCCCTCGGCGACGTGCGCAACCGCGCCTGGAGCCTCGCCGAGCCGCCGGAGGGCCACCTCAAAGATGGCAGGATGCGGCTTGTAGCACCGGGTCTGCTCGGCCGTGACAACGGCTTCAAACGGCACCTCAAGCTGCCGGGCCGAGGCGGCGAACAGGTCGTCGTCGATGTTCGAAATGACCGCAAGCCGGAAACGCGTCCCGAGCGCGCGCAGCGCCGCCACCGTGTCGGGGAACGGCTTCCAGGACGGGATCGACGCCGCCAGCGCATCGCGGTCCGCCGGATGGACCGGAAAGCCGAAATGCCGTCCAAAGCCCTCAACCACCTCGGCCAGCACCACCCGATACGTCTTGTAGGGCGGCTGGCAAAGCGCCGCGTCGAGGGTTTGGAAGACCGCAATAATCTCATCATCCGACGGCACGGCACCGTGCCGGGCAAGTAATGGCCGCAACGCCTCGATCGCGCCCGCTTCCCAATCTATGAGGGTGCCGTAGCAGTCAAAGGTGAGCGTGGTGATGCGCGTGGGATCGAATTGGGACATGCCAGACAGCTTTCATGGACGCGAAGGGGGCAACACCCTGAACCGTTGAGGCCGCCCCACGCGCCTAGCCGTGCGGCGCCCAGGGCTACCTCGGCAAGCCGAGCAGCCTACCGGTGGCCGCGGAAACCGCCATGGCCGAAGCCGCCATGAGCAAAGCCCCGGCCGTAGCCGCCCCGGAAACCATAGCCGCGATACCCGCCAAAACCCCTGTAAGGGCCGAAATACCGGCCACCATAACCGAAGCCGTGGCCGAAGCCGAAGCCGAAGCCGAAGCCGAAGCCGAACGGGTAGCCGTAGTCGTAGAAGTATGGGTAGCCGTAGCCGACCCCGGCGTAAATCGGGTAGGGCTGGTAATACGCGTAAAGCGGCGGGGCCGGCGCCAAAGGCTGCACCAGGTTCTGCCGGGCCGTCATGCAGCGCAGGTAAACGGCCCCGGGCGGCAACGTTTCCACCACGGGCGGTGCGGCGGTGGAAGGCTGGACCGTCGTCGGGGCCGTGCTGGCCGGCGTCCCAACCGGCTGCGTCGGGGGCGGTTCAGCCGCAACGGTTCGGCACGCCGCGTCATCCTGACGGAACGCCTCATCCGTTTTTCCCGGGCCAGGCACGGCGACCAAAGGCTGCGGCGGGGGCGGCGCCACGCACCCCGCTAGCACGCCCGTCAGCAGAATAGCACCCGATGCAACCGCCCTTTTCATGGTAAAGCCCCCTCGCCCATACAAATCCGCAAGCAGGCCACGGATGCAAGCCTGCAACTGGACGCCGCGCCCCGCGTCCCGCTTCATGCCCATTTTGCCGAAAGACACCCCATGCCGGCCACCACGCACATCGTCTATCAACCCTACGTCGCCGGGCCGCGCGGTGCCCTGAAACCCGGCACGCCGATGACCTGCCGCACGCCCGAGGAGGGGATACGCCGGGCGGAGCGGGCGCTGGCCGGCGGCTCGATCCTCGGCGCGCGGGTCGTGCGGGTGTTCCACGACCCCGCGGCCGACGAGTTCGGCGCCCCGGAATACCTCGGCGAGTTCGGCCAGGTGCCGGAGGAAGCGTCGTGAAAACCTTGCAGATTACCGCCGCCACACCGCTCCGTAATCCCCGATGAATGTCTGAAGCGTCGTGGACGGCCGTCCGAGGAGCCGCGCCAGGTCCGGCGTGACCTCCGCCGCCAAGCCGAGCCGGGCGGCCGTGTAAACCCCCGCCATCACCAAGCCGAACGCGAAGGGCCGCCCCACCGCGCGGCTGTGGCGCAGGAAGGCGGGGATGCCCGGGTTCCGGTAAGCCACCGGGCGGCCGAGCGCCCGGGACAGCAGAACCGCGACCTCCGCCATGCCGAACGCCTCGCCCCCGGTCAGCGTATAGGCGCGGCGTTCGTGCCCCGGTTCGGTCAGCGTCCGCGCCGCGGCCTCCGCCACGTCGCGCACAT
The DNA here is from genome assembly GCA_937873175.1 of uncultured Acetobacteraceae bacterium. Classification (GTDB taxonomy): domain Bacteria; phylum Pseudomonadota; class Alphaproteobacteria; order Acetobacterales; family Acetobacteraceae; genus CAHJXG01. Next base: position 11,440 of record CALMVT010000428.1, read on the forward strand.
CGATGAAGCTGGTGCGGCCCCGCCCGGCCGGCGCCCAGATCTCGCCGTGGTCCCGGATATCGGCGCGGTGCACGGTTGCGAGGTTCTGCATGAAGTCGTTGGGCCGCAGATGGGTCCAAGCGAGGCTCGACGCTTCCAGCAGCTTCTCGATGCCGTGATGCGGCAGCAATGGGTTGCGCGCGGCGCCGCGCACGGACAGGAACACGACCTGCCGCACCCCGGCCCGCTGCATGGCCGCGACGAACGGGCCGAAGTCGCGTCGCGACCGGGCGAGCCGAGGCGGGCGCAGCAGGAACACGCGGCCGACGCCGCGCAGCGCCGCCGCGAAAGTTTCGAGGTCGCTGAAATCGAAGCGGACCCGCTCGGCATCCGTGGCGCCTCCGCCGCCGCGGCCCAAGTCGCGAAGCGCCAAGCGCACCGGCACCCGCCCGGCCAGCCGACTCGCCACCTCGCGCCCGACCAGGCCGCTGCTCCCCGTCACCAAGATCATGCCGCCCCCGCGCCGCCGTCCGGGCCACATATGGGGCGGATCGGCCCCACGGGCGGGGCCGCAGGGGGCCGCCGCGGTTGGCGCTTTGTTGCGGCCCGGCAAAGCCGTGTCTCGCGTGACCGGCAGCCAGGGCAAGCTGACCCGTCAGCGCCCCGGCCAAAACAGCACGGCGGGACCACCGCCGCGGCGCAGGGAGGGCAAAAGATTGGCGAAACATTCCCATCGGACCGGGGCAAGGCGGCATTGGGCTTGGGCGTAGCCGCTCGCAATCGGCTGCGGCATGGCCCTGGGAGCACCCGGCGCGCAAGCGGCAACCGCGTGCAGCGTCGGCGGGATCGAGGCATTGGGCGTCAACGGCGTCACCGCCATGTCCGCCACCGCGGTGCCCGCGTCCGGCACGACGCCTGCGTATTGCGATGTGGTGGGCCAGCCCAACACCAGCGGCGGCGGCGCGCCGCTGGGTTCGGCCGGGTTTGAGCTGCAGTTCCCGGACAACTGGAACGGCAAGTTCTTGTTCTTTGGGGTGGGCGGCCTTGCCGGCGCGACCTAACCCGATGTTTCGGCGAACCCGGTGGACCGGCAGGGCGCGCTCGCGACGGGCTACGCCACCGCGATCACCGACGCCGGGCACCTGTCGGGCGGCACCGATGCGAGCTGGGCGCTGCTCGCCCTCAGCCGGCCGGACAAGGCCAAGCTCGCCGACTATCACTACCGTGCCACCCATCAGGTGACGGCCGCCGGCAAGCAGCTCACCCAAGGCTTCTACGGGCGGGCGGTCGAGGCGGCGTATCTCGACGGCTGCTCCAACGGCGGGCGGCAGGCGCTGGTGGAGGCGACGCGGTTCCCGGGCGACTACGACGGCATCATCGCCGGCGACCCGTTTTTCGAGGTCCGTTCGGTAATCGGCGCGGATCGCCAAGCAGCAGCTTTCGCCCGCGACCTACATCCCGGCGGCCCTGCTGCCCACGGTGGATGCCGCGGTCAACGCGAGCTGCGCCAAAACGGACGCTTGGACGACGGGCTGATCCAGAAGCCGACCGCCTGCGCTTTTGATCCCTACAGCCTCGTGTGCAAGCCCGGCCAG
>CALMVT010000429.1 GCA_937873175.1 uncultured Acetobacteraceae bacterium
AGATGGAGGGTGACGAGGACTACGAGGACGTGGCGCAGTTACGGGCAGAGTCCAAGGCTCGCCTGGGATAGCTGTCCATCAGGAACGGGAACGCCAGGAAGCGAGCCGAACGCGATGCGGCGAGCGATGCCCTGGTCCAGCCGATGGTGGCGGCGCTGACCGCCTGTTATGGCGACCTCGCTGGTCCGATGTCCGCGAGGACCGCACCACGACCGAGAGGTCCCCACCGGCAAACTAAGGACAGCCATGGACGACATTTTGAAGAAGGTCTGCTTCTCGGCCAAGCGCGCCCTCGAAGGGCAGACGCCTGAGGCGTTGCGCGCTTACTCGTTCGAGATCGATCAGGGTAACAAGCTGATCCGGTTGCGGGCGCACTTTGCGCAGCCGCCGTCGGAGGACGACCTGGAAACCATATCCATTGTCGAAACGGAAATCGATGCCGACTTCCTTGACCACTTCGAGGCCGAAACCGGGGTCGAGGTTGCCGCGCCCGGCGTGCCCGTGTCGTTCCTGTCTGGAGGCGTCGCCTTTCTCCGTCCGGGGGAGGTAGGGACGATCTGTGCCGGCTGACGGCTGACGGGCTGCGCGCAGGAACCAAGGCGGCCCCGGCCATGCGTCCTTTGTGATCGGACGGCGCTGGCCCGGGGCGGTGGGGCGCGGCAGGGTGGCGGGATGGCATGGCAGATCGGGCGGCGGGCGGCGTTGGCGGGGGCGGGCACGGTTCGCGGCGGCGTCCAGCCTGGGCGTCGAGGTCGTGCTGGACCGCATCGCCGGGTCGGTGCGGCGGGCGATGCTGCCGGTGCGCAACGGCGCGCTGTTGTGGGCGGACCCGGCGAGGTTTGAACGGCTTGACACGGCGACGCGGCAGGAGGTTGCGGCGGCGCTACACGGCGGGGGAGGTCGCGATCATGCTGGCCGGCCTGGCGGCGTCGCAGTTTCTCCTGAAGCGATGGCGATCTTCAGCGCAAAATCCGAAGCGGAGGGAGTGAACTGGATTTTGCGGAACCGCTCCGCATTTTCCGGGAAAGCGACGGTGGAGCGTGCGAAATCCTGAACGGTGCGGCTTGGGGGCATTCCACGGTTTTGTTGCGGCTCCGGCGGCCAAGCGATGGCGGACGCTCTTGGCCCTTGGCCGTCCAACGCCGCCCCGCAAACTTTATTCCTATTTAAGAAAAAACTCTTTGCACCGACGCCCCAAGAAATCCATCAATTCGGCATAGGATGGTTGTTCGCGCGCACGGCGCGCGGGTCGTCCGACCCCGAAATTTTCCAAGGGCGGTGGCATGTTCCAGACGATTTGCGACCTTATCCCGGCCGATCCCGACGCTTCGCCCCGCGCCCGGCGGCTGCAGGTGATGCGCCGGGTGCTGGACGGCACGCTGTATGACGTGTTGCCGTACGAGTTCCACGAGGAACGGTCGGGCGGCGGGGAGTACGTGCCGCTGCGGCGGCGGCGGCCGAGCGTGCGCTATGCGCTGTGCCGGGTGGTGGTGGAGGACAGCGTGGCGCTGTTGTTCAGCGACGGGCACATGCCGACCGTGGCCAGCCCGGATCCGCTGGTGCGGGACGCGCTGGCGGCGCTGGGACGGGATTGCCGGCTGAACCAGGTGATGACGGAGGCGGCGATCCGCGGCTCCATCGGCTCGGCCTGCGTGCTGCTGCGGATCCTGCGCGGGCGGGTGTTCCTGGACGTGCTGGACACGGCCTGGCTGACGCCCGCGTGGGACGCGGAAGCGCCGGACACGCTGGCCTCGGTCACGGAACGGTACAAGGTGCCGGGGGCGGAGCTGCAGGCGGCGGGGTTCGAAGTGGCGGACGCCGGGGCGACGTATTGGTTCCAGCGGCGCTGGGATACGTTCGAGGAAACCTGGTTCGTGCCGCATCCGGTGGGGGCGGCGGGCGAGCCGGCGGCGGACCGGCGGCGCAGCGTGCGGCACGGGCTGGGGTTCGTGCCCTTGGTTTGGATACGCAACCTGCCCGGCGGCGAGGCGCCGGACGGGGCGTGCACCTTCCGCGCGGCGGTGGAGACGGGGATCGAGATCGATTACCAGCTCAGCCAGGCCGGGCGGGGCCTCAAGTACTCGTCGGACCCGACGTTGCTGATCAAGGAGCCGGCGGGGCTGGAGGGCGAGCTGATCCGCGGTGCCGGCAACGCGCTGGTGGTGAGCGAGAAGGGCGACGCGCGGCTGCTGGAGATCGGCGGCACGGCGGCGGCGGCGGTGCTGGACTACGTGCGGGTGCTGCGCGAGCTGGCGCTGGAAGGGACGCATGGCAACCGGGCGGATGCGAGCCGGTTGACGGCGCCGCAGTCCGGGCGGGCGCTGGAACTGATGAACCAGGGGCTGCTGTGGCTCGCGGACAACCTGCGGGTGTCATACGGCGAGGCGGTGCTGCAGTTGTGCCGGATGATGCTGCGGGCGGGGGAGGTGTATCCGCTGACCGCCGGGGGGCGGGCGGTGGGGCCGCTGGACGCGGCGGCGGAGCTGCGGCTGACCTGGCCGCCCTGGTATCCCGTGACCAGCGAGGACCGGGCGCGGGACGCGGCGACGCTGGTGACGCTGGTGGAGGCGGGGCAACTGAGCCGCGAGACGGCGCGGCGACTGATGGCGGCGGATTGGGGCTTGGTGGACGTGGCGGGCGAGCAGGCCCGGGTGGATGGGGAAAGGGAGCACGCGGCATGAGCGACGAGATGGACGGCATGGCGGACGAGCCAGGGAACAACCTTGGGGACGTGGTGGCGGAGGTGGCGGCGCTGCGGGCGCGGCTGGTGCAGGCGGAACTGCGGACGGAAGCGGTGCGGGCGGGGATGGTCGATCTGGACGGGGTGCGGCTGCTGGATGCGTCGGGCCTGATGCTGGGGCCGGACGGGGTGGAAGGCGCGGCCGAGCTGGTGGCGCGGATGCGGGACGCGAAGCCGTGGCTGTTCGGCCGGGGCGGGGCGAGCAGCAGCAGCGCGGGGCGGGCGCCCCGGGCTGCGCCGCCCAAGGCCAAGACGGCGATGGAGATGTCGGAGGACGAGTGGCGGGCGGCGCGGGCGGAACTGCTGCGGCGGCGGTGAGACCAGCCGTGGCGTTGCCCGGTGGGGAGCGCCGCGGCGTGCGACGCAGGGCATGGATTGTCGTGCTGGGCGAGTTGGATAGGCGTATACGAGACCAGGAGGCGACACGTTGGACGGATCAAGGGACGATGCGGTGAGGGACGACGAGATGCCGTACGGCGTGGACACCATCCGGCTGCGCATCAGCTTTCCGGCTGCGCCGGTGTCACAGGGCTAGGCGGGCGTGAGGGATGCGGCCGTTGCGGGGGTGGACGGGCGGGGCCGAGTGGGACGCGCGGGAGGCGGCCAAGAGGAGCGGGGGCCACGGCGGCTCCGTGGCGACAGATCCGGATCAAGCGCCTACCTTCCCAGGAGGGGATCAGGCCGTGCCGGTCAGCCAAGCCGTGGAGGGTGGGGGACCCGCTTCCGAACTGCTGGCGGCGTTTCGCGCACAGCGCGTTGCTGCGCTCCAGGGGCGGGGGCTGGCGGCGGATGGGGCCGATACCGGGCACGTGTCGGTGCCGGGTCAGCAATCTTTGGCTGAGGGTACGAGCTTCAGCGCCACCCCGATACGGAACGGGACAGGGACAGCAAGCGGCGGCGTCCCTGACACGGCAGGCTGGGACGGTGACGGGGCAGGCCGTGCGCCGCCAGCGCCCGTCACTGCCGACCAGTTGCGCGCGATCATGCCCTATGCCGGCGCCACGGCGGGCCGTTACGTTGATGCGCTGAACCGAGCCATGACGGCCCACGGCATCAACACGCCCGAGCAGCGTGCTGCCTTCTTAGCCCAGGTCTCGGTCGAGAGTAACCAGTTGCGGAACACGACCGAAAATCTGAACTACACGACCGCCCAGCGGCTCCAAGAGGTGTACGGAACGCGGCCCTTCCCCACACCGGCTTCGGCTGCGCCATACCTCAACAACCCCGAAGGGCTCGCGAATCACGTTTATGCCACCCGGAACGGCAACGGTGACGAGGCGAGCGGCGACGGCTGGCGTTTCCGCGGTCGAGGGCTAATGCAGGTGACCGGCCGCGGCGAGTACCGCGCCGTCGGCCACGAGAACGACCCAGAAGCTTTGGAGACGTCGGGAGGCGCTGCAGACGCCGCGGCGGCATACTGGGCGAACCACGGCCTGAACGGGCGGACGACGGGCGCCCTCGACCGACAGCAGTTCGCCCGGGTGTCGCGGACCGTCAACGCACATGATCCTAACTTGCAGGCACGGTGGGACGTCTACCAACGCGCCCTCAGGGCGCTCAACGCCGGCCTATGAGGGCCTCGCCGATTAAGGCCTCGGCAACGGCGCTGCTCTTCGCGGCGGCGCTGGCCGCGACACGCCCGGGCACAGAGACCAGGCCGGCCGCCGCCTCCCTCTGCCGCGCGCCTGAGGCTGTGCTGTTCACCTGCCGGGTGGGGGCCAGGACAGTTTCGATCTGCGGTCGGACAAAGGAACAAGGGGGGGCCGTCTATCGCTACGGCCGCCCGGGCCGCCTTGAGGTCGAGGCCGCCGATCTGCACCGCGCCTTCGAGGGCTGGCCCGGCGGTGGCGAGACGCAGGCATACGCCGACACCCCGACGCATCGATATGTCGTCTTCGACCGGATGGTCAGGACCGGAATCGATAACGAAGGGCACAACATACCCAGGATGACGCAGGGCCTGCTGGTGCAGAGCGGAGGACGGACGCTCTCAAGGCAGGATTGCGCGCAGCCGATGGGCTTTCTGCCGCCAGCCTTTGATCAACGACTGCTTGAGACACTTGTGCCGGAAGGCGAGTATGTGGATCACTAAGCACGCCGCCGCGAGTTGATGGTGAAGATTATCATGCCGACGGAGATGCTTCTTGCGGCGTTTTCGGCTTACTCGGGTGCTGCTCCGGCCAGGGCCAAGCCGCCAGCATCGCTGTGCCGTGCGCCGGAGCCGGTGCTGTTCACCTGCCATGTGGAGACCAAGCTGGCGTCCATCTGCGGCCAGGAGCAGGGTGGGGCCGCCTATCGCTACGGACAGCCGGGCCACGTTGAGCTTGAGGTCACCGACCTACACCGCGGGCATAAAATGCAGTCAGGCGGCGGCGAGACGCAGGTGTATGCCAACACGCCCACACACCGCTACCTCGTGTATGACCGGATGGTCAGGACAGGGTTCGGCGCTGACGGACTACATTATCCTCGGGAAGACATTGGCCTTCTGGTGCAAAGCAAGGGGCGCACGGTTTGGCGGCGGCAGTGCGCGTTGCCCAGGAGCTACGACCCGCACACTCCGGAAGCGTCTTTCAACCCGCTCATTGAGAAGTTGATACCGGAAGGTGAATACGTCGATCACTGAGCGGCGCAGGCGTGATGAGGTATGCACCAGCGCCCTCCGCGCGCCTGGCGTGACCAGTGAGGGTCCGATGAACTGTTTAGTTCCTGCGGCAGCACTCTTTGCGGCGATGGCTGCCATCACTGCTCCGGTGCAGGCCAAACCGCCGGCATCGCTATGCCGTGCGCCGGAGCCGGTGCTGTTCACCTGCCGGGTGGGGACCAAGACGGTGTCGATCTGCGGTCGGGAAGAGGGCGGAGCCTCCTAACACTACGGGCGCCTGGGCCGCGTCGAGCTTGAGGCCACCGATCTACATCTCGCTGATAGAGGCTGGTCGGGCGGCGGCGAAACGCAGGTGTATGCCGACACCCCAACGCATCGCTACATTGTTTACAATCGGATGGTCAGGACCGCATTCGGCCTCGACGGGCGGCACGACTCAAAGATAACGTCCGGTTTGTTGGTGCAGCGCGAAGGACGGATAGTGTGGAGCCGGGAGTGCGGACTGTCAAAAGTCTTCGACCCGTTCGCGGGAAGATTTGACCAGTGGCTCATCGAGAAGCTGCTGCCGGAGGGCGACTACGTGGATCACTGAGCGGCGAGGCGCGGGTTAATGATGAAAAGCATCGTGCCGGCGGCAGTGCTGCTCGCGGCGCTTCCGGCTTGCCCGGGCGTCGCTTCGGCCGAACTCACGTCGTTGGAGGTTGCCAAGAAGCTGGATGTTATGTCGTTCCCAAACTCCATCCATCAGATGTCGAGACCCGGCGCAAGGACCTTCGCCCAGTACGGGTTCACGCAGGTAGTTCCCACTGAGGGCAAAGCAGGCAGCGTGGACGTATACCAACCTGACCACGAGTGGCTGTTTCAGATAACGGTCCTCGGGAGGAAGGGCGACGACGTGACTGTCTGCGTCCTTGAACAGGCCCTGAACGGCGGCACCTATTTGGGCCAAACGCCATTGGCGTTGCAGCGGGGCAGGGATGGCCTGCTGCACGCCACGGGTCAGGCGGTCAGCGACCCACATTGCGACGACTATGCACGGTGATGCGGGACGCTAAGAACGCGGGGCGCGCAGCGGGCACCCGCGAAAGGAAAATTTGCTAATGTAAGAAAAAAAGCTTGCGCCAACGCCCCAAGAAACCGATCACTCTTCTTTAGGATGCCGACGCCCCTGCGGCGCGGCTGATCTTCACCAACGGCTTCCCCACCCGCCCGGCACCCGCCGCGGCGGGTTTTTTCATGGGCAGAAAGGGCTTTATCCATGGGCATCCAGAACTTTCCGGCGATCCTGCAGCCGATCATCCAGCAGGGCTTCCTGGAGCGCGAGTTCCTGCAGGCCATGCGCTCCCGCCTCGGCTACCGCGCTTGCGCGGACCGGCAGGAGTTCGCGGTGGGGATCGGCGAAACGCTGACCAAGACGCGGGCCGGGCTGAAGCCCTCCGTCACCACGCCGCTGCCGCCGGCGACCAACACCAACTTCGACAACGGCTTGACGCCGCAGGGCTGGGGGGTGGAGCAGTTCACCATCACCATCAACCATTACGCGGCGACGACGGACCTGAACATGGTCACGTCGCGGGTGGGGATCGGCAACCAGTTCCTGCAGAACGCGGCGATCAACGGGGAGCAGGCGGCGCGGAGCCTCGATGAGCTGGCGCGCAACGCTTTGTTCGCGCCGTATTTCGGGGGCAACACGCGGGTGCGAACCGCGCTGACCTCGGCGGGGCCGACGGTGGCGGTGGACGACATCCGCGGGTTCACCACGGCCTGGGTGAACGGGGTGCAGGGGCCGGTGGGGGCGACGACGAGCCTCACCGTCACCATCGGCTCTGGCGCGTACACGGTGGTGGGTGCTGCGGCGGACGCGACCAACAGCTCGACGGCGCCGGGCGGCGTGTCGGGCACGCTGACGTGCTCTTCCAACGTGAGCGTGTCGGACGGGGCGCTCGGCAGCGCGGTGCAGGCGGCGAACGCCAGCGTGATCGCCCGGCCGAACGGGCGCGGCACGGCGGCGGCGCTGCGGGCGGAGGACGGGCTGACCATCGGCGTGCTGCTGGACGCGGTGAGCAAGCTGCGGCTCAACGCGGTGCCGGACATCGGGGGGGCGTACAACTGCTACCTTGATGCGGTGAGCGCGCGGCAGTTGTTCGCGGACGGCGATTTCCGCCAGTTGTTCCAGGGGGCGACCAGCGCCAACCAGGTATTCGCCACCGGCATGGTGAACAACTTCCTGGGTTTGCGCTTCATCCCGACGACGGAAGCGTATGTGCAGCCGCACCCGACGCTGCCGGGCGCGGTGATCCGGCGGCCGATCATCGTGGGGCAAGGGGCGTTGATCGAGGGCGACTTCGCCGGCATGGCGGCGCAGGACGTGGCGCCGGCGGACAGCATCATCAGCATGGTCGATGGCATCGCCATGGTGACGCGCGAGCCGCTGGACCGGCTGCAGCAGATCATCGCGCAGTCCTGGTACTGGATCGGCGGGTTCTGCGCGCCGTCCGACACGCTGACCAACCCGAGCGTCGTGCCGACGGCAACCAACGCCGCTTTTAAGCGCGCGGTGATGGTGGAGCACATTGGTTAGTCCTTGGGGATAGGGGGCGCGCCCATGCTGAGCGAGCGGGAAAAGACGGACGCGCGGCGGTTCCTCGGCTACCCCGCACACGGGGCGGACCTGTCGGGCGCCATGAGCTGGTGGTTCGTGCAGGCGGGCGGGAGCCTGGAATACCGGCTCGGCAATCTTACGGCGTCTGAGGAAGCGGTGCTGCGCAGCTTCCTGCAGACGTTGGCCGGGCTGGAGCAGGCGATCCCGGACACCGGGGCAGGGCTGGACACGGCCTCCGCCGCCGGGTGGGTGCGCAACCCCCGGGAACTACAGGACCGCGAGCGGCTGTTTGACCAATGGCGGCGGCGGTTGTGCGGGTTCCTGGGGGTGCCGCCGGGGGCGAGCCTGTCCCGCGGGCCGAACGTGGCTCTGGTGGTGTGAGGGCATGATGGACGCTGAAACGCTTTCCGACCGGGTGAGCCGGGGGATGGGGGTGGCAGCCCGGGTATTCGGCACGCCGTATGACGCTTACCGACCGCGGGGGGCTTCGGACCCGCTGCGGCCGGAGCTGCGCTTCCTGCGGCTGCCGGCGGCGTTTGACGGGGGGAACCCCGGCTACCGCCGCCCCACGGGCTACGAGCGGGCGCAGCGGGGCATCTTCGACGGCGCTTACCTGCAGGTGGGCGACCTGCTGCGGGGGGCGCGGGGGGTGCTGTTCGTGGCGCTGCTGCCGCCGTTGGACCGGCCGTTGTGCGTGCTGACCAACGCGGTGGTGCGGGCGTCGCGGGAAGCGGGGCCGGCGGAGGTGGGGCTTGCGGAGTATGGCGGGGTGGTGGCGTCCCGGGTGCGCCCGGTGCTGTCGGGCTGGCCGGGGCAGTTGCTGCCGGGCGGCGGCGGGCGGCCCGGCGGGCTGCCGGGGGACGGGGGCTTGGCCGAGTTTTCCTTGCTGCTGCCGTTGGGGGCGCCGGCGCTGCGCGGGTCAGACGTGGTGACGGACGACACCGGGCGGCGCTTTGTCGTGGGCGTGGCGGCGTTGAGCGAGCTGGGGTGGCGCGTTTCGCTGCGCCAAGTGGGGGCGTGAGCGGTGCCGGACCTTTCGGACGTGGAAGCGGCGCTGGCGACGGCGGTGGCGCTGGCTGTGTATCCCCGGGGCGCGGACAAGGAGCCGGCGCCGGGCCTGGCGTGCCGGGTGTATCGCGGCTGGCCCACGGCGGCGGCGCTGGAAGCGGATGGGGCGGCGGACGTCGCGCACCTCACGGTGCAGTCGGTGCCAGCGGGGTTCCGAGACGTGACGCGGTTCGGGGGCGAATGGCAAGGCGCGGCGCCGCCGGTGACGCTTACCGCGGCCGTGGACGGCGAGACCGTATCCTTCGCGGGCGACCCGGCGCCTGGTCAGGTCGCGGGCGTCCGGGTCGATGGCGTGCCCCGCGCTTACCGCGTGCGCCAGGGCGACACGCCGGGCGTGGTGGCCGCCGTGCTTGCCGCGCTGATCCGCACCGAGCGCCCGGCGGAGCTGCACGGCAACGGCATTTTGTTGCCGGGCGGCCTTGGGATCGCCGCGCGGGTGGTGGCGGACGGGGTGGGCGGCACGGAACTGCGGCGGCAACGGGCGGGGTTCCGGGTCACGGCCTGGTGCCCCGATCCGGCGTCGCGGGACCGGGTGGCGGGATGCGTGGACGTGGCGCTTGCGGGCACGCGGTTCCTGGATGTCGGGGGCTGGGGGTGCTGGCTGCGGCTTGCCGGCGGGTCGGTGCTGGATGCGAATTCGGTGGCGGGCGTTTGGCGGCGGGACCTGGTGTACAGCGTGGAGTATCCGACGGTCGCGGATAGCAATCTGCCGTCCATGTTGTTCGGCGTTGCTTCGACGGACGGGGTTTCCAGCGTCGTTTAGCTGGCCTGTTATTTGAGAGAAGGAAATCAATCATGATCTACTTGGTCGTGGTGCGGTCGTTCGGGCCGTACCGGGTAGGCGACGTGGTGCGGGACGCGGCGGAGATCGAGCGTGTTTTGGCGTCCGAGCACGCCACCCACGTCGTGCGCATGACGCCGCCAGAGGAGGACTGATCCATGCCGATCGTGCAAGCGGGGACCCTGAACACGACGGCGCTGGTGGTGCCGGATTTGTATGTGCAGGTGGTGCCGCCGCAGAATTTGGTGCTGAACGGGGTGCCGACCAACGTGATCGGCGTCGTGGGATCGGCGGGCTGGGGGCCGGTGAACCAGCCGGTGATCGTGTCCACCATGGCGGACTACGCCCGCGCCTTTGGGCCGATCCAGGCGCGGCGGTTCGACATGGGCACCCCCGTGGCGACGGCGGTGCAGCAGGGGGCGCAGTCCTTCCGCTGCGTGCGGGTCACGGACGGGTCGGAAATGGCGGCGAGCTACGCCATCGCCTATGCGAACGGGCAGTATCCGGTGCTGCTGACCGCGCGTTACGCGGGGTCGCTGGGGAACTCGGTGGGGATCACGCTGGGCGCCGGGTCGGCGGCGGGGAGCTTGCGGCTGACGCTTGGGATCGCGGGGCAGGCGGCGGAGAACTTCGACAACATCCAGGCGCCGTCGCCGCAGGCGTTCTGGCAGAACCTGGTGAACGCGGTGAACCAGGGCACCGGGGCGCTGCGGGGGCCGAGCCAGTTGTGCGTGGCGAGCCTGGGGCAGGCGACGGGCACGCCGCCGCAATACATTTCAGGGCAGACGCTGCTGAACGGGTCGGACGGGGCCGCGGGCGTTTCGGCGCAGACGCTGGTGGGGCAGGACGGGCTGCCGCGCCAGGGGATGTATGCGCTGCGCGGGCAGGGATGCAGCCTGATGCTGCTGGCCGACGCGGACGACCCGACAACCTGGACGGCGCAGGCGGGCTTTGCGGTGCAGGAAGGATTGTACGCCATGTTGAACGTCCTGCTCGGCACCTTGGCCGCGATGGCGACCAATGTGGTCGGCTA
>CALMVT010000430.1 GCA_937873175.1 uncultured Acetobacteraceae bacterium
CGCCTTGCCCGCGCCGAGGACACGATCAAGATCGGCGCCGTGTTCCCTTCCACCGGCCCCGCGGCGGAGGCCGGGAAGCTGCAGCTCAACGGCGCGCGCCAGGCGCTGGAGGCGGTCAACGAGAAGGGCGTGCTGGGCCGCAAGCTGGAACTGATCGTCGAAGACGACCAGACCACCAACCCCGGCGCGGTGCTTGCCTTCAGCCGCTTGGCCGGCCGTCCGGAGATCGCGGCGTTCATCGGCTCGATCCGCTCCACCCAGGTCGAGGCCATGTCGCCCGACGTGCTGAAGGTCGGCAAGCCGATGATGATCGGCGGCACGTCGCCGACCCTGACGAACCAGGGCAACAAGTGGCTGTTCCGCTGCCGCCCCAACGATACCTATTCTGCCAAGGTCATCGCCGAGTTCGGCGCGGCCGATCTGAAGAAGCAGAAATGGGCGTTGGTGTACTCGACCGACTCTTTCGGCACCAACGGCATGAAGGCGCTCGAAGCGGCGCTCAAGGACAAGGGGATCACCCCGGTCCTGGTGCAGGGCTACACCAACCAGGCCTCGGACTACACCGCCGTCGTTCTGGCAGTGCGGCAGTCGGGCGCCGACATCATCGGCAGCTATTTCACTTTCGAGAGCGACCTCGGCATCTTCGCCCGCCAGCTTCGGCAGCTCGGCGTGACGATCCCCTGGGTCGGGTCGCCGTCCATCGTGAACACCACGGCGCTCAACCTGGCTGGGCGCGCATTGTATGGCACCTACGGCGTCGCGGACTACGCGGTGGACGCAACCCCGGCGTCCAAGGCTTTTGCCGAGCGGTACCAGGCTCTTTACAAGGCGCTTCCGGACAACCAGTCCTCGTGGACGTTCGATGCGGTGAACCTGCTGGCGCGAGCGATCAGCGACGCCGGCAATACCGAGCCTGAAAAGATTCGTGCGGCGCTCGCCGCCATACGCGGCTTCGCCGGGGCGGAGGGCGAATACAACTTCGACAGCAAGGGCGACGGGCTGCGCGGCTACAACGTGGTGAAGAACGAGAACGGCAAGATCGTGTTCGATCGCCGGATCGAAGTCAAAGAGTGAGCCTGGTCCCGCAACTGCTGTTCACCGGCTTCGGCATCGGCGCGATCTATGCGCTTGTGGCGCTGGGCTTCGTGCTGCTGATCCGGGCGGCGAGCGTGGTGAACTTTGCCCAGGGCGAGTTCTCCATGCTGGGCGCTTATGCGATGGTCGTGCTGTCAGGCCTGTTGGGAGTGCCGTACTGGGTGGCGCTGCCGGTTGCCGTTTTGGTGATGGCCGGGTTCGGGGTGTTGTTCGCAGGCGCCACCTATTGGCCGCTCCGCCACCGCGGCCAGTTGCCAGTGATCATCAGCACCATCGGTGCCAGCATCTTCCTCGCCAACACCGTGCTGGCGCTCTATGGCCCAAGCCCGGAGGTGCTGCCCGGGCTGTTCGACACGCCGGGCTTCGAGGTCGGCGGCGTGTTCATGGACAGCCAATACGTCGCCATCATGGTGACGGCGGCCGCCATGCTGCTGCTGCAATTCCTGATCTTCGAGAAAACCCTGCTCGGCAAGAAGCTGCAAGCCACCAGCCAGGACAAGGAGATGGCCAGCCTGCTCGGCATCCCCGTGGCGCTCATGGTCCTGATCACCTTCGCTTACAGCGCGGCGCTGGGCGGGCTGGCCGGCATCTTGGTGGCGCCCGTGCTGTTCGTGTCGGTGGGCATGGGCACCATCATTTCGCTCAAGGCGTTCGCCGCCAACATCATCGGTGGCTTCGGCAACATCCCCGGCGCCATCCTGGGCGGCCTTGCGCTCGGCATCGTCGAGACCTTCGGCGCGGCGTATGTCTCGGTGCCCTACAAGGACGCGCTGGCGTTCGGGCTGCTGCTGCTGTTCCTGCTGATCCGCCCGCAAGGGCTGTTCGGCGAGAAGATCGCGGAGAAGGCATGAGTACCACGACCATGGCCGCCGCAACCGGCATCCCGCAGGCACGGGCCTGGCGCGGCTTGCCGGCGTTGGCCGCCGCCATCGTCGGCGTGCTGGCGCTGTCAACCCTGGTGCCGGAGCAGGGCTACACGCTCAACATCTTCATGCAGGCGGCGACCTACTCCATCGCGGTGGCCGGGCTGGTGGTCGTGCTCGGCTACTGCGGGCAGATTTCACTCGCGCAGGCGGCGTTCTTTGGCCTGGGCGCCTATGGGGTGGCGCTCGGCACGGTCGATTTCGGGCTGCCGTTCTTCGTGGCGCTCCTCGCAGGCGTGGTTTCGGCGACCGTGTTCGGCGTGGCGCTCGGCCTGGCCAGCCTGCGGCTCGGCGGACACTACCTGGCCATGGTCACCATCAGCTTCCAGCAGATCCTGACGCTGGTGCTGACCAACTGGGCCGGGCTGACGCACGGGCCGGACGGGGTGAAGAACATCGCGCGCCCCAGCGTGCCGGGCCTGCGGCTCGAGAGCGGCGACCATTACCTGGGGCTGTGCCTCGTCACGCTGATGGGCATCACCTGGTATATCTGGCGGCTGAAGACGACCCGGCTTGGCCGCGCCATGCAGGCGGTGCGCGACAACGAGATCGCGGCCAGCACCTGCGGCATCGACATCTTCGCCACCAAGGTGCTGGCATTCGGCATCAGCGCCGTGCTGGGCGGCCTGGGCGGCGGCTTGTTCGCCGGCGCGTTCGCCTACATCAGCCCGGACCAGTTCGGCTTCGGCGAAAGCATCGTGCTGCTGACCATGGCGCTGCTGGGCGGGGTGCAGTCGCCGTTCGGGGCGCTGCTCGGCACCGGGCTGCTGGTGATCCTGCCGGAATGGCTGCGCTTCCTGCGCCAGGTTTACCTTGCGGTCTACGGCGCCGCCGTCATCCTGATCATGGTGTTCCTCCCCGATGGACTGTGGGGCCTTACCCACCGCCTGCGCCGCCCGGCCCCCGTCGCCGCCGGCGCGGTCGCGCCCTTGCCGCTGTTGAGCCAGCGCGGCACCGAGACCGCGGAAATCGCCATGGCCATCAACGGCCTCGCCAAGCACTTCGGCGGCCTCAAGGCGCTGGACGGGGTGGACATGGCGGTGCGCCGCGGCACCGTGCACGCGCTGATCGGCCCGAACGGCTCCGGCAAGACCACCTTCATCAACGTCGTGACGGGGCTGTATCGCCCAACCGCCGGGCGCATAGCCATCGCCGGCCAGGACGTGACCGGAACCGCGCCGCACCAGCGCACCCGGCGCGGCCTCGCCCGCACCTTCCAGAACATCCGGGTGTTCCGCGGCATGACGGTGCTGGAAAACGTCATGGTCGGCGCGGAGCGGCCCGGCAACGACATCGCGGAGCAGCCGGCCCTGGTGGTGGAGCGGGCCTTGGCCGCGCTCGACTTCGTCGGCCTGCGCGGCGACGCCCACCGCATGGTCGGCACCCTGTCCTACGGCACTCAACGCTACGTCGAGATCGCCAGGGCGCTCGCCGGTAGCCCGCAGGTGCTCTTGCTGGACGAGCCGGCCGCCGGCCTCAACCTTTCGGAAAAGCACGAGCTTGGCCTGTTGCTGCGCCGGCTCAAGGGGCACGGCCTGACCATATTGATCGTCGATCACGACATGAACCTGGTCGAGCAGGTGGCCGACCACATCACCGTGCTGAACTTCGGCCGCCGAATCGCCGATGGCGGCCCGCGCGACGTGCTGTCCCACCCGGATGTCATCGCCGCCTACTTGGGGGAGCCGCGCCAAGATGCCGCTGCTTGAGCTGGGCGGCCTCGTCGCGCGCTACGGCGCGGCCGAGGTGCTGAAAGACCTTTCGCTCGTGGTGGAGGAGGGAGAGATCGTCGCCCTGCTGGGCAGCAACGGCGCGGGCAAGAGCACCACGCTGCGCGCCATCTCCGGCCTGGTGCCCAATGTTGCGGGCCGGCTAGACTTCGCCGGGCGTTCGCTGATCGGCATGAAGCCGGAAGCCATCGTGCGGCTGGGTGTCGCGCACGTGCCGGAAGGACGCCGGGTGTTCCCGGGGCTGACGGTGCGGGAGAACATCCTGCTCGGCGGCAGCAACCGCCGGGGCGCCGGCCGCCGCGTCCTGGAGCGGGAAACCGACGAGATGCTCGCCTTTTTCCCCGACCTGAAGCGGCTGGAGCACGCGCTGGGCTGGACGCTTTCGGGCGGGCAGTTGCAGATGGTCGCGGTCGCCCGCGGCATGATGGCGAAGCCGCGGCTGCTGCTGCTGGATGAGCCGTCTCTGGGCCTGGCGCCTTTGGTCGTGCAGCAGGTGTTCCGCATCATCGCCGAGATCCGCCAGCGCGGCACCACGGTGCTGCTGGTGGAGCAGAATGCGCACATGGCGCTGTCCGTCGCCGACCGCGGCTACGTGCTGGAAACCGGGAGCCTGCTGGTGTCGGGCAAGCCTGCGGAGCTTTGGAGCAACCCGGACGTGCGGGCGGCCTATTTGGGCGGCAAGACGGTGGCCGCAGCGGTCGGCTGAACCGGCGTCGGCGGCCAGGCGCCCGGGTCCGCCGCCGATGTCACCGCTGCTTGGGCCAGCCAGGCGCGCACGTCCGCGGGGCCGCCGAACCACTCGTCCACTCGCAGCCCGGCGCCGCCCAGGGCGCGCGCGGCACGCATCCCGTCCTCGTCCGTCACGTCGTCGCCGATGAAGATCGGCTGCCGCCCTGCGAACGGGGCTTCGGTCATCAGCGTGTTGACGGCGCTGCCCTTGTCGGCGCCGCGGGGGCGCACCTCCCAGGCCATCAGCGCTTCCATCAGTTGAAACCGGTCCGCCTGCGGGGCGATCAGCGCCAGGGCCGCTTCCCGCAGCGCCGGTCCCAACTCCGGCACGGCCCGGTAATGCAGCACGAAGCCACGCTGCTTCTGCTCCAGCAGCACGCCGGGATGCGCGTCGGCGATGCGCGCCGCTTCCAGCACCCATTCGACCGGCGGGGTGGGCAGGCTGACGCGCACGACCTCGGCGCCGGGCGCGTGCCGAATGGCGCCGCCGTGCTCCCCAGCGACGGCATAGGGGATGCCGGCGAGCAGCCCGTCCACCTGCTCGATCGGACGCCCGGTCACCACGGCGAGCGCACCGCCCATGGCGTCCCGCAGCCGGCACAGCGCGTCCGTCAAGCCCGGCGCGACCCACACCAGGTCCGGCGTGGGCGCGATGTCCAGCAGCGTGCCGTCCATGTCGAGCAGCAGCGCCGACCGCGCCGGCTCCAACGTGCTCAAGGGCGCGCTCAATGGCATGATGTCACCCGCAGGTCGTAGATCGGGTGCTCCATCAGCGACAAGGCCGGCGCGCTGGCCAGCATCCAGCCGCGGAACGCCGCCCCGGAGGCCCGGCCGTCCGTCACCTCCAGGAACGCCGCGCTGTCCTGCGGCAGGTCAGGCGGGCGGGCGACGCAGCCGCGCAAGGTGATGGTCAGCGACCCCCACGACACGCTCTGCCCCACCCGCACCGTCAGCGGCGAGGGCTGGGCGCGCACCTTGTCGAGCACGGCCAGCTCGGCGGTGTCGCGCGGCTGCCAAGCGTCGGGCGGCGACTGCGGCGGCGGTGCCGGCCCGGCTGCCAGCGCCGGCGCGGCCCAGGCCGCGAGGAGCGCCAAAAGCGGCAGGCGGCGCATCACTGGCGCTTCGGGCTGCGCAGGCCCGCAACCATGTCCGCCATGATCCGGCGCATCGCGGCCTCGTCCACGCCCATCAGCACGGCGTCCTCGAAGGCATCCTGCAGCACCTGCACGGCCTCGGCATGGTTGTCCTCCAGCACCCGCAGCTTCTCCCGGCAGGACACTGCGCCGCCGTCGGGCGTCGGCCAACGGTCGGGCATGTCGCTCATTGCGGCGGCTTTGGCTTGCTCTGGTCGAGCGACTTCTGCGTCGCGTCGGCCAGGCTGCCCACGTTGAAGATGAACTTGCCCAGCAGGTCCTCCAGGTTCGCGGCGGATTGCGTAATCGTGATCACGCCGCCGTCCCCCAGCATCTTGTCGCTGCCGCCGGGGCTGAGGCTCATGAACGCGCCGCCCAGCAAGCCGCCGGTCGAGATCGCGGCGCTGCTGTCGTCCGAGATCTTGACGTCCGGCTGCACGGTGAATTGCACCACGGCCCGGTAGGATTGCGGGTCGATGCTGGTGGACACCACGTTGCCGACCTTCACCCCGGCCAAGCGCACGTCCGCGCCGGAGCCGATGCTGCCCACGTTGTCGAACTGCGCCGAAAGCCGGGTTCCGCTGCCGATGCCCCGGCCGGTGTTGGCCGCCGCATACGCCATGAACCCCGCCGTCACCACCAGCACCGCCGCCCCGGCCGCCAGCTCGGCGACGCTTCGCTTTGATCCAGCCATGCCCTTAGCTGCCCGGGGTCCATGATTCGTAGTCGCCGGTGGCCGGCGCGCGGTGGCCACCGCGGTAGTCGTGACCCGGCGGACGATAGCTTCCCGGCGTGCCCGTCAGGTTGGGCATGTGCGGCTTCTGCCAGAACTTGCGCGAAGCCATCGGGATCGGCTCGTCCGTGGTGTAGTGCAGCCAAGCGTGCCACTCGGCCGGCACCTGGCTGGCATCTACCTCGCCGGCATACAAAACCCAACGGCGGGCCGGCAGCCCCGGGCGGGCGCGCTTCTCCTCGAAATAGCGGTTGCCGGCGGGATCGCTGCCCACCGGACGGCCACGGAAGTAGGTGAACAAGCGGGTGCCGATATCCATGCGGCTGATATAGGCGACCCAGCCGGCGCGGTCCATCGCGCTTCGCCGGGCAAGATTCGCCTTTCCCAACGACCGCGCTGCCCGTAGCATCGGGCCATGGGGATCGCATGAGGACCACTCGGATCTGGCGCGGCGTGCGGATGCGCGACACCGCGGCCGGCGCCGACCCGGACGCGCCGGAGCGCGTGCTGACCCTGCCGGCGTCCTGGGACGACCGGGCGGCGAGCGCCCTGGCGGCCCTGGCGCCGGGCGAGGGCCGCGTCACCCTGCCGCGGGCCGCGGATAGCTGGATACGCCCCGTCGCGACCCGGGCGCGGGATGCCGGGGACTTTGCCCTGGCCGACCGCCTGCACGCGCTGCTGCTGCATCGGCAGGCCGCGCCGACCGCGCCGGTGTGGCACGGGGGCATCGGCGCGCCGCCGGGCTTCGTGCTGAACCTGCCGGCGTTCCACGACGGCGCGCACGGGTTCGACACCGCCGGGTTCGCGGACGCGGTGACAACGGCGGCCACCGCCCTGCGCCTCATCGCCCCCGGCGCGCCGCAGTTCGCCGTGGGGTTCACCGACCTGGACGGGCTGTTGGCGTTGCTGCGGCTCGATTATGACAGCCCGGCCGCGCGGGACGTGGCGCGCTGCCTCGCCGCCCTGCTGCGCGGCGCCGCCGACCTGGCCTTCGCCGGCGACCAGCCCGACCTGCTGTCCCGCTTGCCGCGATGGCCGATGCCGCCGCCGCAATGCGCGGTGCCGGCACTGGC
>CALMVT010000431.1:0-14827 GCA_937873175.1 uncultured Acetobacteraceae bacterium
GCGGTAGCTCGCATCAAGAACGAGCGCATCGACATCGTCGGCAAGCGTCAGGCGATCATGGACATACGCTTCGATGTAATGGTCCAGGACATCCACCGAACCCCGGTTCTGCTCCGTGAGCGCCACCAGCCCCATTCGCTCCCGGACACCGAAGTGCACTGGATGGAGGGCGCTGTCTGGATAGCAGAACGTCGTCCGCAGCAAGACGCGGGATCGCAAGCGCAGGTGCGACGAGCCAAACCGGGGCGCTCCGCCAGTTGACCGCTTCCTGTGATTCAAGGCTCCGTACTTGAGACGCAGCGCAGGATCGGCTTTGTCGTAAGCCGAACCAAGCATCCGGCTTTCCCAAACCCAGCGGTCACCGCCAGGATGCGCCGTGAGACCCCCGTTGCTGGTTCCCGTCTCGAACTGCGACCGGTAGAAACCATCGTCGCGCAAAGCTTCGATGGTCAGCCGCCCCTGCCAGAGTGCGTCGGGGTGGAAATTAAGCGTGACCGGCAAGTCGTCCGGCATCGGGCCGCCTTTTGAACGCTTGGCAACAAAGGATACCGCCTGCCAAATATCTGGTACGACCGTTGACCCGTTTGCCATGCCTTTAAATGAGGCTACGGGAACTTGAGGCGCAACATCGAGGCGCGGCTTCCTTCACAACCCGATGCTCAAATCGACCCGCAGCCGATAGCCACTTGCCCATCTTCCAGTTTAGGCTAACCCAGGAGTCCCGCGCCGCATCGGCACCGGGTCGATTGGGAGCGGGCAAGGGCATGGATTGGGATAAGCTGCGCGTATTCCATGCCGTTGCGGAGGCCGGCAGCTTCACCCATGCCGGGGAAACACTGAACCTCAGCCAATCCGCGGTGTCCCGCCAGATCTCGGCGCTTGAGGAGGCGCTGCAGGTGCCGCTGTTCCACCGCCACGCCCGCGGCCTGATCCTGACCGAGCAAGGGGAAAGCCTGAACCGCACGGTGCGGGAGGTGTTCGCCAAGCTCGCGATGACGGAGGCGCTGCTCACCGAAAGCAAGGAAAAGCCGGCCGGGCGGCTCAAGGTGACGACCACCGTGGGCTTCGGCTCCGCTTGGCTCGCGCCGCGGCTGCAGGGCTTCCTCGACACGTATCCTGACGTGACGATGACCCTGCTGCTCGACGACACCGACCTCGACCTCGCGATGCGGGAAGCGGACGTTGCCATCCGCATGCACCCGCCGAAGCAGCCGGACCTGGTGCAGCGCCACCTGATGCAGATCCGATGGCTGGTGGTGGCCCACCCGGACTACCTTGCGAAACACGGCACGCCGACCCGGCCGGAGGAGTTGGATGACCACAAGATCATCCTGTTCGGGGACTACCGCCCGCCGGTGCCCGACATCGACTGGCTAGCGGAGGCCGGGCGCCGCGCCGGGCAGCCACGCCGGGCGCTGCTGGAGGTCAACAGCCTGCACGCGATGGCGTTGGCGATCCGCTCCGGCATGGGCATCGGCGTGCTGCCGGACTGGATGGCCGACGATCTCCACGGCCTGACCCGGCTGCTGCCGGACCTCAAGGCGCCGAAGGTCGAGGTGTACTTCGTGTATCCGGAGGAGCTGCGCAATTCAAAGCGCGTGGCGGTGTTCCGGGATTTCCTGCTGGCCCGGCTCCAGGAACTGCATTAGCCGGGCGGCGGCGTCCCGGCCGCTCGCGAACGCGCCGCCGACCGTGCCGGCCAGCCCGTCGGTGCGGCAGGCCTCGCCGGCGAACAACAGGCGCTCCGCCGGGAACGCCGCTTCCAGCACGCCCCGCATCCCGGCCTGGCCCGGCGGCGCGTAGGCGTAAGCGCCGAGCGCGAACGGGTCCGTGGCCCAGCCGGTCACCACGGCGCTCTCCCCCAGCCGCGCGGCGCCGCCCAGCATGGTCCGCAATTCGTCCCGGGCCAGCGCCGCCTCCGCCGCAGGGTCGCCCGCCAAGGCCCAGGCAGCCCGCCCGCCGACGAAGCCGATCACGTGGTCCATGTCGCCGGGCCAGGCGATGAACGCCACCATGGCCTGCCCGGCCGCCATCTGCCGCGCGAGGCCGGTGTCCGGCGGCAGCCCGAGCCGGTCCGACCCGGCTGCAGGCAGCGCCACCTTGGACAGCAGCCCCATCGGCAGCCCGGCCACCGCCGCCTGCACCGCATGCGGCAAGGCCGGCGCGAAGCGGATCGCGCCCGAGGCCAGCACGCCGGTTGACACGGCAACGATGCACGCCGCGGCGCGGACCGTCCCGCGCGCGGTCTCCACCCGCACGCCGGCTGCACCGTCCCAGGCAATGGCGGTCACCGGCGTGTTCAGCTCGACATCGGCGGCGAGGCGGCGCGCGATGAAGGCGCCCAGGCCGCCGCGCACGGACAGGTTGGGACCGTCGAGCCGGTTGCGGTGCCAGTCCCGCAGGCTCAGCGCGTCCGCGTCGGCGGCGGCGATGATCGCGCCCTCCCAACCGGCGACCGTCGCGGCCCAGGGATCGTCCCGCATCGGCGCCATCGCTTCGGCGAGGCTGCGGTCCTCCTGGTCTGCCGCCAGCGCCGGGGCGACAATCTCGTCGAGACGGTCCCAGGCGGCATCGTAGGCGGCCTGCTCGCCGGCGGTGGCGGGGCGGCCGGCGACGAACAGGCGCTCGGTCCGGGCAGTGTCGAAGTTGGTCAGCGTGTCCTCGCCCGGGTGCGCGAACACGGTCAGCGGGTTCCGCTGGGCCGCGTGCAGCCAGGACGCACCGTGGTCGAACGCCGCGTGGCCGAGCACCGCCGGGCATGACGTGTGCGCCCGCCCGCCGATGCGGCCGGACGCTTCCAGCAACACGACCGGCACGCCATGCCGCCGCAGGTGGAGCGCCGCGGCCAACCCGGCCGCCCCAGCCCCGACCACCGCCACCCCGTTGTCCCGAAGCGCGCTCACCTGTCAGCCCAGGCTGCGGCACACTTGCGAGGGGTTCGCCTTCCGGGGTTCAGCATCGGCGAAACCGATACCACCTCGGCGCCTTCGCGCCAACGGCGGAGGTTCGGCACCCGCATCGCACGCCTGTCGGCAGGCGTTCCGCAGTGCTATGGTCCCTTCGGCTGCGCGCGAGGTTCTGATGGCCGATTTCTTCAAGGACTTTGAACTGACAACGATCCGCGTGGGCGACGGGGCGCTCCGGCTGCGCCGCGGCGGCTCCGGTCCGCCCTTGCTGCTGCTGCACGGCAACCCGCAAACCCATGCCATGTGGCACGCCGTCGCCCCGGCTTTGGCGGAGAACTATACCCTGGTCTGTCCGGACCTGCGCGGCTACGGCGAGAGCTTCAAGCCGGGTCCCACCGCCGACCACGCGCCCTATGCCAAGGTGGCCATGGCGCGCGACATGGCGGAGCTGATGACGGCGCTCGGGCACGAGCGGTTCGGCGTGGTCAGCCACGACCGCGGCGCGCGGGTGGCGCACCGCCTGGCCATCGACAACCCGGGCCGCGTGCAGTCCCTTGCGATCATGGACATCGTGCCGACCATCGAGCACTTCGAGCGCACCGACATGGCGTTCGCGCTCGGCTACTACCATTGGTTCTGGTTCGCGCAGCCGCACCCCTTTCCGGAGGACCTGATCAATGCGGCGCCGGAAATCTGGTTCCACAAGCACGTCTCGCGGGAGCCGAAGCCGCCAAGTTTTTTCCGGGACGAGGCCTTGGCCGACTACCTCGCCGCCATACGGCGCCCCGACAGCATCATGGGCATGTGCGAGGACTACCGTGCCGCCGCCTCCATCGACCTGCAGCACGACCGCGCCAGCCGGGCGGAGAAGCGCCGGGTCGAGTGCCCGATGCTGGTGCTGTGGGGAGCCAAGGGATACATCGGCACGTGGTATGATCCCCTGGCGATCTGGCGTGAGTACTGCAGCGCGGAGGTCGCCGGCTCCGCCGTGAACAGCGGGCATTATTTGGCCGAGGAAGCGCCGGAGGAGGTTTTGGCGCACCTGCGCGGCTTCCTGCCCTGAACCGAGAGGCTGCCATGTCCAACGAATCCCTCCTGCTCCGCCAGGACCACGACGGGATTGCCTGGCTGACGCTGAACCGCCCGGCGGCGCGCAACGCGCTGTCCGTGCCGCTGATGACGGCGCTGGAAGCGGCGCTGGCCGACATCGGCGCCGACCCTGCCATCCGGGTCGCGGTGATCGCCGGCGCCGGGCCGGCGTTCTGCGCCGGGCACGACTTGCGGGAATTGCGCGGCCTGCCGCGGGACGCGCATGCGGCGCTGTTCGCCCAATGCTCCCGCCTGATGCAGCGGATCGTCGGGCTGCGCGTGCCGGTGATCGCCCGGGTGCACGGCATCGCCACCGCCGCCGGGTGCCAGCTCGTGGCAAGCTGCGACTTGGCGGTGGCGGCGGACACGGCGCGATTTGCGACGCCCGGCGTCAACATCGGCCTGTTCTGCTCGACGCCCATGGTGGCGCTGTCCCGTGCCGTGGGCCGCAAGGCCGCCATGGAGATGCTGCTGACCGGCGACATGCTGGACGCGCCCCGGGCGGCGGCGCTCGGCTTGGTCAACCACGCAGTGCCGGAAGCGGCGCTCGACGACACCGTTCGGGCGCTGGCGCAGCGAATCGCGTCCAAAAGCCCGGTCACGGTGGGCCTGGGCAAGCCCGCGTTCTACGCGCAGGCCGAGATGCCGCTCGCCGAAGCCTACGACTACGCCGCCGCCGTCATGGTGCGCAACATGGAGGAGCGGGACGCGCATGAGGGCATCGATGCGTTCCTGGAAAAGCGGGCGCCGGTTTGGGGCGGCTAATCCCCGATCTGCTTATAGAACAAGGTGGTCGCTTCCGGCTGGCCCGCGGCGTCCAGGCTGTAGCCGGGGATCACCCCGGCCTCGATCCAGCCGAGCCGGCGGTATAGCCGCTCCCCCGCACCGCCGGTGAACGTGTCGAGCGTGAGCAGCGTGCGCCCGGCCTTCTTGGCCGCGGCCTCCGCCGCCAGCATGAGTGCCTGCCCGAGACCATGGCGGCGTGCGTCGGGGTGGACCAGCATCTTGCAAATCTCGGCCCGGTGCGGCTGGTTCTGCGGCGTGTCGAGTTGCACCCGCACCGTGCCGGACAGGACGCCGCCGGTCCAGGCCGCGAGCAGGATGCACCGTCCGGCCGCGACTTGCTGCGCCACGCCGCGCATATACGCCCGCGCCGCGTCGAGCGGCAGCGGCGGCAGGAACGACACCGACGCGCCGCCCTCGACGCAGGCCACCAGGATTTCGGCCAGCCGCCGCTCCGCCGAGGCCGCGCCGGCGGCGGTGAGCGGCTGCACCCCGTCCAGCGGCTTCATATAGCCGAACTCAAGCGTGCGGGAGATGTCGTCGAGTGCGCGGATCGGCCCGTCCCGCACCCAGCTTTGCTTTTCATAGAACCGATGTGCCCGGGTGAACCGCGTGTCGGACCACAGCACCAAACGGGAGGCCCCGGCAGAAGCCGCATGCGCCTCCGCGGTCCGTAGCAGGTGCTGCCCGAGGCCCGACCCGTGGGTATCCGGGTGGACATAAAGCTTTTTCAGCTCCCAGGCGCCGCCCTCCGTTGGCAGGATGGCCGCCATGCCGACGACGACGTCCCCGTCCTCCGCTGTCCACAGCGCCCCGCCACGCCCGACGCAAAATGACTCAAGCGCGAAAAGCTCCTGCTCCTCGTGCTCCACTTCCAGGACACAGCCGGGATAATCGGACCAGCATCGGCCAATCAGGGCGATAAAGCCTCCCGCATCACTGTCCCGGCCCGGCCTCAACCGCATGGCTGCCGGGTCAGCGCAGCCCGGCGCAGAACGCGACGATGCGGCGGCACGCCTCGGCGAGCGAGGCGTCATCGGTCGCGTAGCTGATGCGGACGTAGGGAGACATGCCAAAGGCGGCGCCGTGCACCACCGCGACGTGCTGCTCGTCCAGCAGGGCCAGGGCGAAATCCTCATCCGTATCGAGCCGCGTGCCCGCGGCCGTTGTCTTGCCGAGGCAGCCGGCCACGTTGGGATACACGTAGAACGCGCCCTCCGGCCGGTGGCAGGCGATGCCGGGCGCGTCCGCCAGCGCACCGAGCACCAGGTCGCGCCGCCGGCGGTAAGCGGCGGCCATGCGCGGCACCGCGTCCTGCGGCCCGTCCAGCGCGGCGGCGGCGGCGGCCTGGCCGATGGTGGACACGCCGGCGGCGACGTGGCCCTGGATGCTCGTCATCGCCCGGATCAGGCCGCGCGGCCCGGCGCCGAAGCCGATGCGCCAGCCGGTCATCGCGTAGGTCTTGGACACGCCGCTGACCGTCAGCACCCGGTCACGCAGCCGCGGCTCCACCGCGGCCATCGTGCTGTGCTCGAAGCTGTCGTAGACCAAGTGCTCGTACATGTCGTCCGACAGGATCCAGACGTGCGGGTGGCGCAGCATGACCTCGGCCAGCGCCGCAACCTCGTTTCGCGTGGCGGCGGCGCCGGTCGGGTTGTTGGGGAAGTTCAGCAGCAGCCATTTGGTGCGCGGGGTGATCGCCGCTTGGAGGTCGTCGGGCCGCAGCTTGAAGCCGTTGTTCTGCGGGCAGCTCACCGCCACCGGCTCGCCGCCGACCACGCGGGTCATCAAGGGGTAGGCGCCCCAGTACGGCGCCGGGATGATCACCTCGTCGCCGTCGTCCACCGTCGCCATCAGGGCGTTGAAGATGACCTGCTTGCCGCCGTTGCTGACCATGATCTCGTCAAGCGTGAATTCCAGGCCGGAGTCGCGCCGGAACTTGCGTTGGATCGCCTGCTTCAGCGCGGGCTGGCCGTCCTGCGGCGGGTACTTGGTGTCGCCGCGCAGGCCCGCTTCCCGCGCGGCCTCGATGGCGTGCGGCGGGCTGTCGAAGTCAGGCTCGCCGATGGTGAGCGCGATGACCTCGATGCCCTCCGCCCGCATCGCCCGCGCCTTGGCCGTCATGGCGACGGTGGCCGCGACCGGCGCCCGGCGCAGCCGCTGCGCGAGTTCCGGCATAGGTCAGCGCAGCCCCTCGCAGAAGTGCTGGATGCGCTCGCAGGCTTTGGTCAGGCTGTCCGTGTCGGTCGCGTAGCTGATGCGGAAATGGCCGGGATACATGAACGCCGCCCCGTGCACCGCGGCGACGCCTTCTTCCTGCAGCAGCGCGGTGACGAAGCTCTCGTCGTCCTTGATGACGGCGCCGCCGCGGCTGGTCTTGCCGATGCAGCCGTGCACGCTGGGGAACACGTAGAACGCGCCCTCCGGCGAATGGCAGTTCACGCCCGGCGCCTGGTTCAGCATGGACACCACCAGGTCGCGCCGGGTCTTGTAGGTGGCGACCATCTCATCGATGAAGCCTTGCGGCCCCGTCAGCGCCTCCACGGCCGCGGCCTGGCTGACGCTGCTGGTGTTGGACGTGCTCTGCGATTGCAGCTTGTCCATCGCCTTGACCAGCCGCACGGGGGCGCCCGCGAAGCCGATGCGCCAGCCGGTCATGGCGTACGCCTTGCTGCACCCGTTCATCGTCACCGTGCGGTCGCGCAGCCGCGGCTCGACCTGCACCACCGTGGCCGCCTTGAAGCCGTCATAGACCAGCTTTTCGTAGATGTCGTCGGTGAACACCCACACGTCGGGGTGGCGCAGCAGCACGTCGCAGATCGGGCGCAGCTCCTCCGCCGAGTAGGCGGCGCCCGTGGGGTTGCACGGGCTGTTCAGCATGAACCACTTGGTCCGGGGCGTGATCGCCGCTTCCAGGTCCTCCGCGCGCAGCTTGAAGCCGTTGTTTTGGCCGCAGGGCACGAACACCGGCGTGCCGTCCGCGAGCGACACGATGTCGGGGTAGCTGACCCAGCACGGCGTCGGGATCACCGCCTCGTCGCCCGCGTTCATGGTCGCGACCATGGCGTTGAAGATCACCTGCTTGCCGCCGGTCGAGATGATGATCTCGTCCGCGCTGTAATCGAGGCCGCTGTCGCGCTTGAACTTGTCGGCGACCGCCTGGCGCAGCGCGCGGGTTCCGGCCACGTCGGTGTACTTGGTGTCGCCCCCTTGGATGGCGCGGATCGCCGCGTCCTTGACGTTCTGCGGGGTGTCGAAATCCGGCTCCCCGGCCGACAGGCTGATGACGTTGCGCCCTTCAGCCTTGAGCGCCCGCGCCTTTGTAGTGATGGCGATGGTTTGGCTCGGGCTGATCCGGTCCAGGCGTTCGGCGATGAGGGACATCGAAATCCACCAGTTTTTGCGACCGCCGGACCTTATGCCCCTGCCCGCCCCGGCACAACCGCGCGCCCGGCTTTTTGTTGCAAAAGCCACGCGCCGCCCAGCGCCGCCGACACCACGGCGAGAATCACCGTCGCCAGCGCGTTCAGCTCCGGCGTGACGCCCAGGCGCAGCGCGGAGAACACCACCATCGGCAGCGTGCTGGCGCCCGGCCCCGAAACAAAGGTCGCCACCACCAGGTCGTCCAGCGACAAGGTGAACGCCAGCAGCCAGCCGGACAGCAGCGCCGGGCCGAGCAGCGGCAGCGTCACCAGGGCGAACGCCGCCCAAGGCGACGCGCCGAGGTCCATCGCCGCGTCCTCCAGCTCGGACCCCGCATCGGCAAGCCGCGCCTCGATCACCACGGCGACGTAGGACAGGCTGACCGAGACGTGCGCCAGCGTGATGGTCAGCGCGCCGCGCCCGGCGGGCCAGCCGACCGCCTGCTCCATCTGCACGAACAGCAGCAGCAGCGACAGACCCACCAGCACGTCCGGCAGCACCAGACGCGCCGACAGCAGGGCGGCGAACGCGCCCCGGCCACGGAACCGCCCGAACCGCGCCAGCGCATACCCGGCCAGCGTGCCGAGCGCCGTAGCCCCTGTGGCCGACAAGGCCGCGATGCGGAGCGACAGCAGCGCCGCCTCGATCAGCTTGTCGTCCGCCCACAGCGCGGCATACCAGCGCAGCGAGAAGCCCGACAGCACGGTGGTGAGCCGGTTCGGGTTGAAGCTCGTCGCCACCAGCAGCAGCACCGGCACGTACAGGAAGGCATAGCCGAACAGCAGGCAGGTGTTGAGAAACCAGCTCCGCTTCATTGCCGCGCCCGCAGCGCCACCATGGGCACGAGCAGCGCCAACAGAAGCGCGTTCGCCACCGTCGCCGCCATGGGCCAGTCACGGTTGGAAAAGAACTCGTTCCACAGCGCCCGCCCGATGGTCTGCGCGCCCGGGCCGCCCAATAGCTCCGGGATCACGTATTCGCCCATTGCCGGGATGAACACGAGGGCGAGGCCGGCGACGATCCCGGGCACGGACAGCGGCAGGGTGACGGTGCGAAAAATGGTCCAGGGATCGGCGCCGAGGTCGGCCGCGGCTTCTTCCAGCGCCGGGTCGCGGCGGGACAGGCGTGCGTAGAGCGGCAGGATCATGAACGGCAGGTAGGCGTACGTCACGCCGACATACATCGCAAAGTCCGTGTAAAGCAGCCGCAATGCCGAAAGGCCCATGGCTTGCAGCCCGGCATTGATCCAGCCCTCGTCGCGCAACAGGCCAATCCAGGCGGTGATGCGGAGCAGGAACCCGGTCCAGAACGGCAGCATGACGCCCAGCAGCAGCAAGGAGCGCCACCGCTCCGGGGCGCGGGCGATGGCCAGCGCTATGGGGTAGCCGATCAGCAGACACAGCACGGACGACACCCCGGCCACCGCCAGGCTTTTCAACGCGGCGTCCAGATAGAAGGCGTCCTCGGTCAGCGCCGCGTAGTTGGCCGGGTCCGGCGATTGCAGCAGCGGGGTATAGGGCGGCACGCCGGGGATGGAAGAAGAAAAGGACAGCGCCGCCACGATCACCACCGGCAGCGCCACGAACAGCAGCAGCCAGAGCCAGACCGGCGCCAGCACGGCGGAACGGTTCATCCGGGGCGGTTCATTCAGGCAGCAGCACGCACGCCTCGGGCGGCCAGGACACCGCGACGGCGCTTCCCGGCGCGAGCAGCCCGGCGCTCACCCCGTCCGCCAACGGCTGCGACACCAGCAGGATCGCGCCCCCGTGCAGCCGCACCTGATGGTCGATGGTGCCGCCGCGATAGGCGCTGTCCGTCACCGTGCCCGGCGCCGTGTTCACGCCCTGCGCCGTGCCCGGCGGTGTGCTGAGATGCTGCGCCGTTGCCGGCGCAAGGCGCAGCCGCTCCGGCCGCAGCGCCACATGCAGCGTGCTGCCCGCCGCGGCCGGAGCGGGACCCGCGGCCTGCGCCGGGCCGATGCCATGGAGGTCGAGAACCGCGTCCGGCGCCGCGGTCCGCACCGTGCCGGGCAGGATGTTGGCCGCGCCCATGAACGCCGCGACGAAGCGGCTGCTCGGGCGCTCGTAGATCTCGGCCGGCGTGCCGACCTGCGCCAAGCGCCCCTCGTGCAGCAAGCCGATCCGGCTCGCCACCGCCAACGCCTCGTCCTGGTCGTGCGTCACCAGCACGAAGGTGGTCCCGGTTTCCCGCTGCACGCGCAGCAGCTCCTGCCGGGTCTGCTCGCGAAGCGAGCGGTCAAGCGCTGAAAGCGGCTCGTCCAGCAGCAGCAGCCGCGGGCGCGGGGCGAGCGCCCGGGCCAGCGCCACCCGCTGCCGTTGCCCGCCCGAAAGCGCGTCCGGCCGGCGCCCGGCGAACTCGCCGAGCCGCACCAGGTCGAGCAAGGCCGAAACTCGGCGCGCGATCTCGGCCCGCGGCACCCCTTGGCGGCGCAGACCGAAGCCCACGTTGTCCTCCACGTTCATGTGCGGGAACAGCGCGTAGGACTGGAACGTGGTGTTCACCGGGCGGCGGTGCGGCGGCAGCGCGGTGATGTCTTGGCCCGCCAGCACGATGCGCCCGGCCGCCGGCTGAATGAAGCCGCCCAGCGCCCGCAGCAGCGTCGTCTTGCCGGAGCCGGAACCGCCGAGCAGCACGAACATCTCGCCGCTGTTGATCGACAGGTCCAGCCGGTCCAATGCGACCGCCGGGCCGTAGCGGACGGTGAGGCCCGCGATCTCCAGATCCGCCAATCGGTCAGCGCCCGGCCTTGAACCGCGCCCACATCCGCGTGCGCTGCCGGTCCGCCGATTGCGGCGTCGCGCGGACGGTGAAGAAGCGCGGGGAGGCCGTGTCGGGATACACGTCCGGGTCGTCCCGCACCTCCGGCGCGATCTTGTCGCGGCTGGCCGGCACGGCGTTCGGGTAGTGCACCTGGTTGGTGATCGCGGCCATCACGTCGGGCTGCAGCAGGAAGTTGATGAACTGCATGGCTTCCGCCGGGTGCGGCGCGTCGGCGGGGACGGCGAGCATGTCGAAGGTCAGCGCCGCGAACTCCTTGGGCGCGATGTAGCGGACTGCCGGCTGCCCGGCCTCCTTGGCCCGCGCCGACGCCTGGATCACGTCGCCGGAATAGGTCATCGCAAGGCAGGTCTGCCCGCCCGCCAATGCCTCCACGGCTCCCCCTGATGCAAAGGTGCGGATGTAAGGGCGGATCGCCATCAGGGTGCGCTCCACCTCGGCGAGGTCCTTGGTGTCGGTGCTTTCGGGGTTGCGGCCCAGGTATTTCAGCACGCTCGGGATGGTGTCGATGGCGCTGTCCATCACGGTGATGCCGCAGCCCGCGAGCTTCTTCGCGTGCTCGGGCTTCAGCAGCAGGTCCCAACTGTCCATCGGCGCGCCGGGGTCGAGCGCCTGGATGCGCTCGGGGATCACGCCCAGCCCGACCGTGCCCCATAGGTAGATCGCGCCGTGCGCGTTGCCGGGGTCGGACACCTGCACCCGCTGCATCAGCTTGGAATCGAGGTTCGACCAGTTCGGGATCTTGGCGCGGTCGAGCGGCCGCAGCGCCTTGGCGGCGATCAAGCGGGAAAAGGTCGGCTCGGCGGTGGGCACCACTATGTCGTAGCCGGACGAGCCGGCCAGCAGCTTGCCTTCCAGCGTTTCCAGGCTGTCATACACGTCGTAGCGGACCTTGATGCCGGTCTCGTTCGTGAACCGCTCCAGCACCTTGGGGTCGATGTAGTCGGTCCAGTTGTAAACGTTCAGCACGCGGTCTTGCGCCAGCGCCGCCTGCCCCGACAGCAGCAGGAGAACCGGAACAAGCCATCGCACCCAACCCATCACAGCATCCTTCCCGACCGCTTCGCGAACCTAGCCAGCGCGCGGCGCGATTGAAAGATGGGCGGGCATGCCAAGATACCACGCATGTGCGGCAGGTATCTCGCCACGACATCGCCGGACGAACTCCGCCGCATCTTCGCGACCGAGAACGACACGCCGAACTGGCAGCCGACCTGGAACATGGCGCCCACCCAGGATGCTCCGGTGGTCCGGCTGCACCCCGAAACCGGCGCCCGGCGACTGGACCTGCTGCGCTGGGGCCTGCTGCCGCATTGGGCGCGGGGCGATCCCAAGAAGATTCGCCAGCCCATCAACGCCCGCGCCGAAACGGTGGCGACCCTGCCCAGCTTTCGCGACGCCTTTGCCCGGCGCCGCTGCATCGTGCCGATCGACGGCTTCTACGAATGGCAGGCGACGCCCGGCGGCAAGCAGCCCCACGCCATCGCCCGCGCGGACGGGCGCATCATGGCGCTCGCCGGCATCTGGGAAGGCTGGCGCGGTCCGGATGGGGAAACCATCCGCACCTACGCCGTGGTCACGACCACCGCCGCGGACGCGCTCGGCCACCTGCATGAGCGCATGCCGGTGATTCTGGAAGAAGCAGACTGGCCCGCCTGGCTCGGCGAAGCGCCGGGCGACCCGGCGACGCTGCTGCGGCCCTCGGGGGCGCCCTTGCGCGTGTGGCCGGTGTCGAGCCGGGTCAACAGCGTGCGCAACAACGGGCCGGAGCTGATCGAGCCGATCGCGCCCGCGCACACGGAGGTTGCGGCGACTCCGGTTGCTGCAGATACGATACCGCAATGACCATGCAAGGGCGGATGGCAGGGCTGACGGGCCTGCGCTGGGGGCCGGCGTCGAAAGGGGCGGCACGGCATCTCGTGGTCTTGTGCCACGGCGTCGGCGCTGATTCGCAGGACCTGATCGACCTCGCGCCGGCCTGGTCCCACGCCCTGCCCGACGCGGTGTTCGTGGCGCCGGACGCACCGGAGCCGTATGACGAGGCTCCCTCCGGCCGCCAATGGTTCAGCTTGCGCAACCGTACGCCGGCGGTGCTGGACGCGGGCGCCCGCCGCGCGGCGCCGCGTCTGCTGGCCTACATCGACGCCGAGCTGGCGCGGGCCGCCCTTCCGCCCGATGCGGTGGCGATGGCGGGGTTCAGCCAGGGTGCCATGATGGTGCTGCACGCGGGCCTGCGCCGGCCGGTGCCGCCGCGCGGCATCCTGGCCTACTCCGGCGCGCTGCTCGACACGCCGGAGCTTGCGGCGGAGTGCATTGGACACCCGCCGGTGCTGCTGGTGCACGGCGAGCAGGACGAGGTCGTGCCGTTCGCCCGCGCCGGGGCTGCGGAGGCGGCACTGACCCGGCTGGGCATCCCGGTGCAAACACTGTGGTGTCCGACCTTAGGGCACGGCATCGACGAGGCCGGGCTATCAACCGGGGCGCTGTTCCTGCAGCGCTTGTTCGCGTGACGGTGCCATGGCAAGCGCCGGCGTGGCTTGCCGGTGTGAGTTGCTGATGCGATAACGTGACCAGGCTTGGCGGCGCACATGATCTGGCGACCTGTCTTCCGGTGTTGGCCCCAGATGTTGCGTCCGTTTTTCAGGAGCGCGCGTTGCCCGACGGAGGTTTGCACTACCCAGCGCTGGTTCTCAACGCCGATTTCCGGCCGCTTTCCTATTTCCCCTTGTCGGTGTGGAGCTGGCAGGACGCGGTGAAGGCCGTGTTCCTCGACCGCGTTTCGGTGCTCAGCGAGTATGAGGACGAAGTGCACTCGCCCAGCATGTCCATGCGCCTGCCGAGCGTCATCGCGCTGAAAGACTACATTCCGGCAGCGCGCAAGCCGGCCTTCACCCGGTTTAACGTGTTCCTGCGCGACGCCTTCAGTTGCCAGTACTGCGGGGACCGCTACCCCACGCACGACCTTACCTTCGACCATGTGGTGCCGCGCAGCCGCGGCGGGCGCACGACCTGGGAGAACGTCGTCACCGCCTGCGGCGATTGCAACCTGCGCAAAGGCAACAAGCTGCCGCGCGAATGCCACATGCACCCGCGCTTGAAGCCTGCCCAACCCTCGACGTGGGAACTGCAGGAGAACGGCCGGGCTTTCCCGCCGAACTACCTGCACGAAAGCTGGCGCGACTACCTGTATTGGGACAGCGAACTCGAAAGCTGACGCCACACCCCAGGCCGGGGCGTGGCGCGCGTCGTCAGCGGGACGCTTGATAGAGCTTGGTCGCGATCTCGAACATTTCCTCGGGCGCGTATTCCGGGCTGAACGCCGCGGCCTGGCCCGTCAGGTCATGGATCTTGCCGCCCTCCGGGTGCCCATCGACGACTTCAAGCTCGCCCGGCGGATCGCCCGGCAGCGCCTGCTCGCCATTGCCCCAAATGCCCGCCATTTCCTTGTAGTCGTCCGGGCTGAAGCGGTACAGCCGGCGGTGCGACCCTTCGGCCAAGTACTTCTGGCATTCGGGAATCTTGTCGAGGTTGATGTTCGGCGTCGGCAGCATCTTCTCGATTGCGACGCCGGTAAGGTTCTTCAACGCCAGCGCGTAGGCATGGGCGTGCACGGACCCGCGAACCAGCAGGTAGCCGCAGACTTCGCGCCCGGTCGGCTCCGTCATGGTCTCATAGACCCGGAGCTTGTGGATGCGCGCCCCGCATTCCAGGTGGAAGTTGTGCAGCAGGTCGAACACCACGTTCCCCGTGGTGGTCACCATGTCCATGTTCCAGGACGCGGCGTTGCTGTTCATCGGCATGGCGCCGCCGCCGTTCGCCAGGAACGA
>CALMVT010000431.1:14927-24522 GCA_937873175.1 uncultured Acetobacteraceae bacterium
TGCTTCTTCGGCGCCGGAAGCTCGGTCTGCAGCTTGTCAATTCTGAGAAACATCGTCGGTATCTCCGTCGAGTATGCGGCATGTGCCGCCCACCCAACGGACGCCCGACGCCCGGGTTTCGTTAACTCACTGTTGATTGCGCGGCCTAGACCCGCTCACTCACCGCGATTGCCACCTTGCAGCCCGCCTTGATCACGGCGGACATCAGGCGGTAGGCCGGCGCCTGCTCGGCCTCGTGCTCCAGCCCGATGTCGCGGTGCTCCTGCTCCTCGGCGCGGAACCGCTCGATGGTGGTGCGGAGCGGCGCTTCCTCATCGCCGAGCGACGCCGCCTGCGCCGCGTAATGCTCGTCGATGGCCTCCTCGACCGCGACCGTGCAGGCCATCGCCGCCCGATCCCCCAGCGCCGCCGTCACCACACCCAGCGCGTAGCCCGCGACGTGCCACACCGGCAACAGCGCCGTGGGCCGCACCCGGCGCGTGCGGATCAGCCCGGTGAAGGTGTCGAGGTGATGCTGCTCCTGGTGCTTCATGTGCCGGATCAGGTCGCCCTTGGGGCCGCCGCCCATGATCCGGAGCTGGCCCTCGTAGATGCGGGCCGCACCGTATTCGCCGGCGTGATCCACGCGGATGATGCGCTCCACCGTGTCGCGCAGGGTGGGATCGCCGGGCAAGGAAGGCCGCGCGCTGCCCGTCGCCGTGATGTCGTTCATGCCGTGTCCTTCTGCTTTCCCACGGAGATGGCGAGCAACCCGGCCAGCGCCAGGGCAAGCCCGAGGTTCATCGCCGCCATGGAAACCGGCAAGCCCGGCAGCAAGAAGGCCGGCTCGTCGCAGGGCTTGCTGACGGTCGCCGGCATGCGGGCCAGGCGTTCGGCGATGCTGCCGCCGCCCAAGGAAGGCGCGGCGCATTCCGGCAGCGGGCTGGGCCACCAATGCTGCTCCACCCCGACATGCACCGCCGCGAGCGCCGCCCCGGACAGCACGGTGAGCGCCGCCGCGGCCAAGGCCCAGCGCGCCACCCGGCGCGGCAGCGCCAGCGCCAGCAGGCCGAGCGCAATGGCCACGCGGTAAGGCCAGCGCTCCCACAAGCACAGCGCGCAAGGCACCAGGCCCAGCCAGCGCTCGGAGGCCAGCGCGCCGCCGAGCGCCGCGGCGGACGCCAGGACCGTGGCCCAGGCGGCGCCGCGGGCATCAAGCAGGAACATGCGGGGAGGAACCATTGCCGCGATATGGCGCGCATGCCCCCTTGGAGCAATCGCGCCCGCGCCGTACCGTGCCTCCCGCAAGGGGAGAACAGCGATGCGCAAGCTTCTGGGCCGGGCCAATTCCAGCAACGTCATGAAAGCCGTTTGGCTGATGGAGGAATTGGGCCTGCCGTATGAGCGCACGGACGTGGGCGGCCCGTTCGGCGGCACCGACACGCCGGAGTACCGTGCCCTGAACCCGAACGGCGTGGTGCCCACGCTGGTCGAGGACGATTTCGTGCTGTGGGAAAGCAACGCGGTGATCCGCTACTTGTGCGCGGCGAACGCGCCGGGCCATGCGATGTGGCCGGACGACCTGCGGGCGCGCGCCAGCATCGACCGCTGGATGGACTGGCAGCAGACCACGCTGAACCGGCCGCAATCGACGGTGTTCCAGGGCCTGGTCCGCACCGCGCCGGAGCGCCGCGACGCCGCGGCGATCACGGCTGCGACCGCCGAGGCCGCGCGGTGCTGGACCCTGCTGGACGGCATCCTGTCGAGAGTGCCCTTTGTCGCGGGTCCCGTGCTCACGCTGGCGGACATCGCGCTGGGCGTGCACGTGCACCGCTGGTTCTCCTTCGACCTGACCCGGCCGCCGCAGCCGAATCTGCGCGCCTGGTATGACCGCCTGCTGACGCGGGCGGCTTACCAGAAGCACGTCGCGCAGCCGATGACCTGAAGCGTGCCAAGACGGCGGGCTTATACGGGCGGCGCCATTGATTGATCCCTGTGCGGTTGCTGATGGGTTGCACCCATCCTACGCGACCCATGCCGTAGGATCAGTGCAATCCATCGACGAGTGACGGTCATTCAACCAACCCGTCCGCATTACTCGCCGTCCGCGCCCCCATGCCGTCGCGCCTCGATCTCCTCCAAATCAAGCTCGCCCTCCAGGGCATGCAGCACGGAGTCGTGGATCTCGCCCGCCCGGTGCAGCCGCAGCACCTCCTCGCGCCCGGCCGCCACCGCCGCCAGCACCGCCGCGAAGTGCGCCCGCTTCTCGCCGGCCAGCGCGCCCGCCGTTTCGCTGAACCGGGCGGCGGCGAGGGCGCGGTAGCCGTATTGCTCCACGAGGCGCGGGTGCCGGTGAGTGCCGTCATCGCCCAGGGAATGCCGC
This sequence comes from uncultured Acetobacteraceae bacterium, assembly GCA_937873175.1. Taxonomy (GTDB): domain Bacteria; phylum Pseudomonadota; class Alphaproteobacteria; order Acetobacterales; family Acetobacteraceae; genus CAHJXG01. Next base: position 17,290 of record CALMVT010000431.1, read on the forward strand.
TCGATCGCCGTAAGCTCTGCCCGGGCCATCCGCGCCCGGGCCTCGGCTTCCGGCAGCGTGCTGCTTTGCCGCTGCCTGAGCTCGCCGAGGCGGAACGCGCGGACCAGCGGCGCCAGGGTCGCACCCTGCACCAGCACCGTCACCAGGATCACCAGGAACGTCGTCGCCAGGATGAAGTCGCGGCCGGGGAACTGGTCCGGCAGCGACAGCGCCGCCGCCAGGCTCACCACGCCCCGCATGCCGGCCCAGCTCATCACGAACGGCACCGCGGGCGGCGGGAGCGGATCGCGCCGCCGCAGCCGCGGCAGCAGCAGGCGCGGCAGGTAGGTGGCCGGGAACATCCAAACGAACCGGCTCAGCACCGTCGCCAGCACGATGGCGCTGGCCGCGGGCAGCAGCGCCAGGATCGGCTCCGAGCCGCTGCCCAGCCGGGTCAGCACGCCGCGGAGCGACAAGCCGATCAGGATGAACACGAGCGACTCCAGCACGAACTCGACAACATTCCACACCGCCCGCGCCTGAGTCCGGGTCGCGGCGCTCAACGTGGCGTGCTGCCGCCAACCCATCACCAGCCCGCACGCCACGGTGGACAGCACGCCCGAGACATGGATCGCCTCGCCGCCGATGTAGGACGCCCAGGCCGCGAGCAGGCTGCCGATGATCTCCAAGCGCGGCTCCCGCAGCCGCACGATCAGGGTTGTCGTCGCCACACCAAACGCGACGCCCACTGCGACGCCGCCGACCGCGAGCACGCCGAACGACAGCGCCGCCTGCCCCGCGTCGAACAGCCCGGTCAGCCCGGCCGCTACCGCGAAGCGGAACAGCACCAGGCCCGTCGCGTCGTTCACCAGGCTTTCGCCTTCCAGCAGCACCACCATGCGGCGCGGCAGGGGCACCTCCGTCAGCACCGCCTTGGCGGCGACGGCGTCCGGCGGGGACACGATGGCACCGAGCGCGAAGCACGCCGCCCAGGGCAGGGACGGCACCACCCAATGCGCGACGATGCCCACGGCCGCCGTGGTGAACGCCACCGCGCCGACCGCAAGCTGCAGGATGATGCGCAGGTCGGCGCGGAAGTCCCGCCAAGAGGTGAAGAACGCGCTGCTCATCAGCAGCGGCGGCAGGAACAGCACCAAGGCGAGGTCGGGATCAAGGTCGATGTCCGGCGTGCCCGGGATCAGCGCCAGCACGATGCCGCCGCCAATCAGCGCCGCGGCCGGCGGCATGCGCAAGCGCCGGGCCAGCAGTTCCAAGCCGACGATGGCGGCCAGCAGGAGCAGGATCAGCTCGAACTGGGCGACGGGGGTGGTCATGTCGCGTATCCGCCGCGCCGGTCGGCCGCCGTTTCCGCCGCCGGGCGCTCGTCGGGCGGGCCGAAGCCGCCGCCGCCGGAGGTTTCCAGCCGGATGCGGTCGCCCCGGCGCAGGCGCAGGTTGCCGGCCTTGGACGGGAGCGCCGTCTCCGCCCCGTCGCGGATCAGCAGCAGCCGGCCCGGCGCACCTGGCAGCCCGCCATTGAGGCCATAAGGCCGCGACTTGAAGCGTTCGAGGTTGGCGGTGAACACCGCCTCCTCGCAATCCACCCGCCATTCCCGCACCAGGCCCAGCCCGCCGCGCCGCCGCCCGGCGCCCCCGCTGTCCGGCAGCAAGGCGTATTCGGTGATGAACAACGGCACCTCGCTTTCGATCATCTCCACCGGAATGTTCGCGTTGTTGTGCATGCCGTGGGAATACGCGCTCAGCCCGTCCCCCAGCGGGTGCGCGCCGCCGCCGCCGACCTCGATTTCCACCAGCACGGACCGGGGTGCGGCGGCGTCAATGGTCTGGAAGGTGCAAACGTAGCTCGCGCCGTAATACGCGGCGGGGATGCGGCCCGGCACCGCCCCGTGCAGCGCGCCCAGCAGCGTGGTGGCCAGGCGGTGCGACACGACGATGCGGTTGGCCACCGGCGCCGGGTGCCGGGCGTTGACCACCAAACCCTCCGGCGCCACCACGCGCACCGGGCGGGCGCAGCCGGCGTTGGCCGGGATCGGCTGGTCCGCGCAGGCCATCACGGCATACATCACCGCGGACCCCGAGGACGCGAGCGTCGCATTCACCGGCCCCAGCGCCTGCGGCCCACAGCCCGACAGGTCCACCACCATCTCCTCCCCGGTCACGGTGATCGCGGCGTGGATGCGGATCGGGGCGTCGGACAGGCCGTCGTCGTCGATGACGTCCTCGAACTCGTAGGTGCCGTCCGGGATGCGCCCGATCATCGCGCGCATCGCCCGTTCGGAGCCGTCCAGGATCTGCGCGCAGGCCGCCACCACCCGGTCCGCTCCGTAGCGGGCGCACAGCCGCCGCAGGTTCGCCTCCCCCACCGCGAGCGACGCCATCTGCGCCTGCAGATCGCCCCACAGCATATCCGGGCGACGGACGTTCTGCCGCATGACGGCCAGCACTTCCCCATTCAGCACGCCGCCTTGCACCAGCCGGAGCGGCGGGATGCGCAAGCCTTCCTGGAACACCTCCGTCGCGGTGGCGCCGTAGCTGCCGGCGGCGATGCCGCCCATGTCGAGGTGGTGGCACAGCGTGCCCACGATGGCGACCCGCCGCCCGTCCGCGAACACCGGGCGGAAGGCGAGGATGTCCGGGATGTGCTGGCCGCCGCAATACGGGTCGTTGGTGATGACCACGTCGCCCTCGCCCCATTGCTCCAAGGGCAGGAAGTCCCGCAGCACCGCTTGCAGACCGGCGCCCATCGAGTTCAGGTGCTGCGGGATGCGCGCGGACTGCGCAACGTTGTGGCCCGCCGCGTCGAACACCGCGGTGGAATAATCCAGCAGTTCCCGCACCACCGTGGAGCGGCTGGTGCGCCAAATGGTCACGTCCATTTCCGCCGCCGCGGCGGTCAGGGCGTTGCGCATGATCTCCAGCTCGACGGGTCCGAGCGGCGTCATGGAACGCGCCGCCGGGCGATCAGCGCGCCGTGGGGGCCGGGTTCGCCCGTCCAGCCTTCGGTGAGCAGCACGGTGGTGTAATCCTCCTCGATCAGCAGCGGTCCCGGCATCGGGCCGGAAATCTCTGTCCGGTGCACGACTGCCACATCCTGCCAGCCGCCGAGGAACACCGGGCGACGGTGCGGCGCGCGCGCCCTGGCCACGGCGGCGGGTCCGGTTTGGCCGGCCTGCGGCGCGTCCAGCCGCCCCGTGGCCGACAGCCGGAGGGTGACGATATCCACGGGATCGCCCGGGTTCGCATAGGAAAACCGCTGCCGGTGCAGGTCGTGGAACGCCGAAACGGTGGCCTGCAGCCCGGCCTCGTCCACCGCCCCGTCCCATGGCACCACCAGCTCGAACGCTTGGCCGCGGTAGCGCATGTCGGCCGAAAGGTCGAGCGCCTGCCGGTCCCGTGCCACGCCATCGGCGTCCAGCAGCGCCCGGCCCCCTTCCCGCAAGCCGGCGGCGGCCTGCGCCAGCGCCGGAAGGCTCGCGGAGTGCGCCGGCAGCAGGCGGCTGCTCGCCAGGTCGTGCACGATGTCCGATCCCAGGATGCCGCCGGCGGAGAAAGTGCTGGCGTCGGCCGGAAACACGACCTCCGTGATGCCCAGTTCGTCCGCGACCTCAACCGCGTGCAGCCCGCCGGCGCCGCCAAACGACAGGAGGGAAAAGCCGCGGGGGTCCAGCCCCTTCTCGAACAGGCTCAGCCGGATCGCGGCGGCGAGGCTCGTGTTGGCGAGCGCAACCACCCCCGCCGCGGCCTCCTCGGGATCGAGGCCCAGCTTCGTGCCGACCTCTGCCGCCAGCGCCGCCCGTGCCGCGCCCGCATCGAGCGGCAGCGCCCCACCCAGGAAGAACCCGGCGTCCAGACGCCCGAGCGCCAGGTTGGCATCCGTGACGGTGGGACGCAGGCCGCCGCGCCCGTAGCAGGCCGGGCCGGGCCGCGACCCGGCGCTGTGCGGCCCGACGCTGAACCGTCCGGCGTCATCAACCGCGGCAAGGGAGCCGCCGCCCGACCCGATCGTGCGAATTTCTACCATCGGCAAGCGCACCGGCAGGCCATCGACCTCGCCCTGCATGGTCTGCGTGACCCGGCCGCCGTCCACCACGCACACGTCGAAGCTGGTGCCGCCCATGTCGATGCCGACCACGCTGCCCAGGCCCAGTGCCGCGGCGATGCGGCTGGCGGCCAGCGCCCCGCCGCTCGGGCCGGACAGCAGCAGCCGCACCGGCTGCGCCGCGGCAACGGCGGCGCTGCACATGCCGCCATTGGACTGCACGAGCAGCAGCCGGGCCAGGAGGCCGCGCTCCGCCATGCGCCGCTCCAGCCGGTCCAGATAGCCGCGCACCACCGGCACCAGCAGGGCGTTCAGCACGGTTGTCGAGGTGCGCTCGTATTCCCGGATTTCCGCGCTGACGTCGGAGGAGATGCTGACCGGGAGACCGGGGCATGCGTGGCCGATCGCGTCGCGCAGCGCCTGCTCGTGCGCCGGGTTGACGGTGGCGTGCAGCAGGCTGATGGCGACCGTCTCGGCTTGCATCTCCCGGATCGCCACCGCGGCCCCGTCCAGCGCCGCCGGCGACAAGGCGCGTTCGACGCTGCCGTCGGCGCGCATCCGCTCGGCGACGCCCAGGCGGCGTTCCCGCGGGATCAGCGGCGCGGCGCGTTGCTGCCGCAGGCCGTATATGTCGCGCCGGACATGGCGGCCGATCTCCAGCACGTCGCGGAACCCTTCGGTCGCCAGCAGCACGCCGCGGGGCAGCTTGCGCTCCAGCACGGCGTTGGTGGCGATGGTGGTGCCGTGCAGCAGCAGGCCGACATCCGCCAAGGCGAAGCCGAACCGGGCCACCGCTTCGTCGATGCCGGCCATCAAGCCGACGGAGGGGTCATCCGGCGTGGTCGGGGTTTTCACGCTGCCGGACCGCCCGGTGCGCTCGTCGAACACCTGCAGGTCGGTGAAAGTCCCGCCGATGTCGATGCCCAGCCGTACCGCCATGCCGTCCCCTGCCATACCGACCGCGCCGCAGCGCGGCACATCCGGTCAAGCTTCGCAGGAACGGGGCAGCTTGCACACTCCGCCGCACGCCCAGGCCAGGCGGCAGCGTGTCAAAAATGCCGACAGCCGGCCGAGGGCGCCGGCTGCCGGGCTTCAGGCGCTGAGTTTCAGGTGCGCGGGCGGCGGCGGGCGATGCCGACACCGACCAGGCCAACGCCGAGGATGGCGAGGCTGACCGGCTCAGGCACCTGGGAGATGGACACGCCGGTCAGCAGCGTCGAGGCTTGGCTGTTCGACGTGGAGGTGTTGGCGAAGGCGATCGTGACATAGCTGTTGGCTGCGACGAACGTGTCGGACTGGATGGGCGTGAACGCCGTGCTGAAAGTGTTGAGGGGGTCAACCGGGGCGAGCGTGACCGGCGCGAGAACCTGCTGATTGTCGGCGCGGATCGTGAACGTCGGCCTGGTCTGCGGCTGCGCGCGGGCGTCGGCGCCGACGGAAATGCGGTAAGTCCGCCCGGCGACGAAACCTTGGACGATCTGGCTCAGCGAACTGCTGGCGCCCGACAGGAACCCCACGACGCTGTTGCCGCCGGCCCGGCCGTTGTCGTACTGACCCGGATCGGCATTGGAGTTGGACGCATAGCCGCTCGGGGTCCAGTTCAAGATCAGATACTGACCAGTCCCGGCGGCCGAGTTGGCCGCAGTGTCAGTCGTAACGAAATTCGGGTTGAGCACGACCGGAGCGGCAGCGGCCGGCGCAGAGGCCAGCGCAATGGCCAATGCCGCGATCAAGCCGGACGATGATGCTTTATGCAGGAGCACGATGATCGCCTTTCTGAAACGTAACGATCCCGTAGCAACTGGCGTGCCAAGGCCTAACACGTTGTAAACATTTGCATTGAAAAAAAGCTTGGAGCCTGGATGTAAAGCGGCTCGACACCTCGCCGCCCCGGCCCGGGCGGCACGGCCTCAGCGCGAGGCGCTTCCCAGCACCGCGTCGCAGTTGAAGCGGCCGGCCATCAGGCAATCCTCGACCCGCGCCTTGTCGCGCAGGTGCTGGATCAGGAACAGGCCGGCCACCACCACCAGCAAGGCAACGGCCAGGCCGGCCAGGCTGGCCGTCAGCCGGTCCTCCTCGGCTGCCTCGTCCCTTATCGATTCGAACCGCACCCGGCGCACGACCTGCCTCCCTGACGGCCGGCGCCGCCCCCTGGCCGTGCCGGCGCCGATGCGGCATTGTAGGGCATGACTGGGGCATGCTGGCAAGCAGCCAACGGTATCAAGGAAGCAGGATGCCCGACGCCGCCGATCACCTTGCCGCCGCGGACCCGGCCTTCGCCGCGCTGATCGCCCGCATCGGCCCCTGCACCGCGGCACCCACCCCACGGGAACCCTACGAGGCGTTGGTCCGCGCCATAGCGCACCAACAATTGCACGGCCGCGCCGCCCAGGCCATCCTTGCCCGCCTCGCCGCGCTGCACTCCGGCCCCGGCTTCCCGCCGCCGGACCAGCTCGCGGCGACGCCGGACGCGGCGCTGCGCGCGTGCGGCTTTTCCGGCAGCAAGATCGCCGCCATACGCGACATCTGCGCCCATGCCATGAACGGCATTGTGCCCACGTTACAGGAAGCCGCTGTTTTGTCGGACGAGGAACTGATTCGCCGGCTGGTCGCCATACGCGGCGTCGGCCGCTGGACAGTGGAGATGCTGCTGATCGCGACCCTCGGCCGCCCGGACGTGCTGCCGGTGGACGATTTCGGCGTGCGGGAAGGCTGGCGGCTCATCAAGCAACTGCCGGCCCAGCCGCGCCCCAAGGAACTGGCCGCGGTCGGGGAAGCCTGGGCGCCCTGGCGCTCAACCGCCGCCTGGTACTTGTGGCGCGCGTCGGACGAGGGAAAGGTGATCAAGCAGTCGAACTGAAGCGCCGGTCGAGAAACGCCTGCGCGATCTCGACAAAGGCGTCCGGCGCGTCCGCATGCAGCCAATGCCCGGCGCCTTTCAGCGTCATGAACTGAGCGGCGGGGAACAGCGCACGGATCGCCGGACGGTGCTCCGTGCGCACGTAATAGGACCGTTCGCCGCGCAGCATCAGCACCGGCCCGGGATACGAGGCACCGGGCGGCGCGTCCCAACCCTCGATGCCGGGCAGGGCCGCCGCGATCTCCCGCAGCCCGATGCGCCAAGCGGCGGCCGGGCCGAGCCGCAGGTTCTGCAGCAGGAAGCCGCGCACCGCCGGGTCGGGCACGGCGGGCGCC
>CALMVT010000432.1 GCA_937873175.1 uncultured Acetobacteraceae bacterium
GTCGCGACTGGCCGGGTCCGCGGCGCCGCGGCATCCGTCCTGGCGCGGGCCGTCCGCCACAGGGCGCGTAGGGGCGCGGCGTCGAGGCCCTCGGCCTCGAACAGCCGGGTTGTCGCCGCAAGGTGCTCCTCTGCTTCCCGGATGCGGCCGCGCCGGGCGAGCACGGTCAGGACGGCCTCGTGGGGGCGCAAGTCGAAGGGGGCAAGCTGGAGCCATTGGTCGAGGCAGCACGAAGCCTCGTCGTCCGGCACGCGCCCGGCGAGCTGTTCCAGCAGCGCGGCGCGACCGTCGCGGAACTGGCGGCGCTGCGCAACGAGCCAGCCCTCGAAGGCCGGCTGGCGTTCGATCTCCAGCCCTTCCAGAACGTCGCCGGCGAACAAGGCGGCCAGCGCCCGCAGCCGCTCGGTGGCAAGCGCCTCCACGCCCTCCCGGACCGCCCGGGCGACCTCGATCGCGTCCACGAAGCAGTCCGAAAGGTCGAGGCCGACGGCGTCCATCCGCGTTTCGACCCTGTGCCGGTCGGGTTCGTCGAGGACGCTCCTGATCCGGCTGAGGCACCAACGCAGCTCGCCGCGCGGGTCGTCGGGGATGTCCCACAGCAAATCGCAGAGCTGGCTCCGCAAAACGGGGTGCGGGGCCAGCGAAAGAAAGGCGAGGAGCGCGCGCACCTTGCGCGACGCCGGCAACGCCAGCGGCACGCCCGCGCGGCCGACCGTCAGCGGGCCGAGGAGGCGGATCTCCAGCCGCGGGGCGCCTTCGCCCCCGCCCAGCGGACCCGATCCCACGCGCATTCCCATGCCGGCACCCACGCTGGCTCCCGCGAAGCGCCGCTACGGAAAGGGCCAGGGCGGCGCGCATGGCGCCTGGCCCGGCGTTCCTTCCCGCACGGCGGATGGACAGCCTAGCACCAACCCGGCGACGCCGGCCAGGAATGGTCGCGGCGCGGCCTGCGCCGACCCACGGCCCGAGCAACGCCGCCACCCAACCGCGGGCGGCGCAACAGAAACAACCCCCAGGAGAACGGCCATGTCATCGTCCACTGTCCTGTCGAACCAAGAACACGCCCCCGTTGACTTCGCGGCGCTCAAGGCACGCCAGCAGGCGACCTGGGCCGCCGGCGACTACGCCGTTGTCGGCACCACGCTGCAGATCGTGGGCGAACGGATCTGCGAGGCCGTGGACCTGCGCGCCGGCGAGCGCGTGCTCGATGTCGCCGCCGGCAACGGCAACGCGACGCTCGCGGCGGCCCGGCGCTTCGCGCAGGTGACATCAACGGACTACGTCGACGCCCTGCTCGACCGCGGCCGGGAGCGCGCCAATGCCGAGCGCCTGGTCGTCGCGTTCCGGCAGGCCGACGCCGAGGCCCTGCCGTTCGACGGCGGCAGCTTCGACGTCGCGCTCTCGACCTTTGGCGTCATGTTCACGCCGGACCAAGAAAAGGCGGCCGCCGAACTCGTCCGCGTCCTGCGCCCGGGCGGTCGCGTCGGGCTTGCCAACTGGACGCCCGAGGGCTTCATCGGCCAGCTTTTCAAAACCATCGGCAAGCACGTGCCGCCGCCGCCGGGCGTGCGCTCGCCCGCGCTTTGGGGCACGGAAGCGCGGCTTGCCGAGCTGTTCCGCGGCCACGAGGTCTCGGCGACAAAGCAGGTCTTCAACTTCCGCTACCGCTCGCCCGACCACATGCTGGAGGTTTTCAGAAGCTACTACGGCCCGATGAACCGCGCCTTTGCGGTGCTGGACGGCGCGGGGCGCGCGGCGCTGGAGGCCGACATCCGGGGGCTGGCCGCGCGCATGAACCGCGGCGGCGAGGACACGCTGATCGTGCCGAGCGATTACCTTGAAGCCGTGGTGACGCGGCGCTGACGGCATGGCGATGCTTTCCGGCCCGCCGTCCCTGTGCCGCGCGGCCATGCTCTTGACGGGGCGGGGCTGGCGCGATCAAGCAAGCGCGGTTCATGATCCCGCAAGGCATGATCAGCCGGCACAAGGTTGATGCCGTGCGCAGGCAGGCCGGGCTGTCCAAGTCGTTAGGGTGAAGGCGAGGAAGCAATGCAATCTTTCGAGGAGTTCGCGGACCGGGTTGATGACCTTCTGGCCCAAGTGGCCGGGCCGGCTGCCGGAATGGAGATGCTGCGGCAAGCCAAAGCCGAAGGAATGTTTAACGATTACCGCGATGACGAAAGCCGCTGGACGGAGGAACGGGCGCGGGACGTTGCCGGGCACATCATCCGCGAAACCCAGGCGGACGCCGAGCTTGTGAGGACTGCCCTGGCAAGGCTGGCCATCCCCTGACGCTCGGCCTGTGACGCCCGGCCTGGCGACGCAGGCCGGGAAAGGGGACTCAGAACGCCACGCCGATCTTGCCGAAGTGCCCGCCGCGCTCCATGAGCGCAAAGGCGTCGGCCGTGCGTTCGAGGGGAAACACCTGCTCGACCACGGGCTTGAGTCCGTGCGCCGCAATGGCGCGGTTCATCGCCTCGAACCGCGTGCGCGAGCCGACGGCGATGCCCTGGACGCGCACCATCGGCCCGATCAGTTGGCGGACGTCCACCTCGGTCCGGTAGCCGCCCACAAAGCCGATCACGCCCACGAAGCCCCCGAAGGCCACCGCCTGGAGCGCCTGGGGCAAGGTGGTGCCCGCGGTTTCCACCACGATGTCCGCGCCGCGCCCGTCCGTGGCCGCCTTGGCGGCCGCGCCCCATTCGGGCACCTCGCGGTAGTTGATCGTTGCATCGGCGCCGAGGTCGCGGGCGCGGGCCAGCTTGTCTTCGCTTGACGACAGCGCCAGCACGCGGGCGCCGGCAAGCTTGGCGAACTGCAGCGCGAACAGCGCCACCCCGCCCGTGCCCTCCACCAGCACCCAGTCCCCCGGCTTGACCCCGCCTTCCTGGAGGGTGGACCAGGCGGTGAGGGCCGCGATCGGCAGCGTCGCGGCTTCGATGTCGGTCAGGTGCGCCGGGGCGGCCACGGCGTCCTCCGCGGGGACGGCGACGTATTCTTGCAAAACCCCGGTCAACGGCACGCCAAGGGTGCGGCCCGCCCGCTGCTCGGGCGTGGGCAGGCCACTGGTCCAGCCCTGGGTGTAGGTCGGCACCACCCGGTCGCCGACCTTGAAGCGGGAAACGCCCGGGGCGGCTTCGACCACCGTGCCGGCCGCGTCCGACCCGGGCACGAAGGGCGGCTTCAGGTCAGGCTTGTAGCTGCCCTTGAGGATGGCAAGGTCGCGGTAGTTGAGCGTCGCCGCCTTTACGCGGACGAGGATCTCGCCGGGACCGGGCCGCGGCGTCGGACGCTCGACGAGGCGGAGCTTGTCGAGGCCGAACCCGCCCGCTTCGACCGCCCGCATCGTGGCCTTGCTGTCGTCGGACATCTCGAAACCTTCCACCGTTCAAGGATGACGTGTCCGGAAACCGCCGCGGCGGGCGCCACCCCGCCGCCGCGCGGTCCCCGGTTCAGTTGATGGCCGCCGCGGTCGCCTTGTGGACAAGCACCGTGTCGGCCCGACGGCTGATCTGGACCGTCTCAGGCGCTTTTCCCACCCCATGCGGGGTGGACAGCACCACGCTCTGGCCCGGCGCGAGAATCGCCTCCACCCGCACGGGTACGGCGTCTTCGCCCCGGGGTGCGAGGGTGGCGACCACGCGGAAGCCGTCCGGCTCGGCCGTGTAGTAGACAACGCCCGACACGGCGCCGAGGTCGATGCCCTGGGCGTCGATGTCGCGGGCCAGAACAGGCTTCAGCACTTCGGCGGAGGCTGCGCCGGCAACGCACAACGCAAGAACGGCGGCGAGGATGGTGTGACGGATCATGGCGTGTTGCCTTTGGTTCGGCGCCGGGCGCATGCCCTGGCGTGCCGTTGCCAGGGAGGTGGTCCCGCTGACATGATTAGTCCAACCGATAGGATCAATCATGGCCATCGACCACGCTAATCTTGCCCGCCTCGACCTGAACCTGCTCGTGGCGCTCGACGCCCTGCTCACCGAGCGCAGCGTCACCCGCGCGGCGGACCGCGTCGGCCTCGGCCAATCGGCGATGAGCCACAACCTTGCCCGCCTGCGCGCCCTGTTCGGCGACGAGCTGCTGACCCGGGGGTCGGAGGGGATGCGCCCCACCCCCCGCGCGCTGGCCCTGGCCGAGCCGGTGCGGGCCGCGCTCGCCCAGGTCCAGGCCCTGCTGTCCCGCGACGAGGCGTTCGACCCGCGCACCGCCGAGCGCACCTTCCGGGTCGGGTTGCCGGACAGCACGGAGGTGCTGCTCGTCCCCGCCCTGCTGGCCCGGCTGTGCGAGGAAGCGCCCGGTGTCCACCTGCGGCTGCACAACATCGATCCGTTGCGGCTCGGGGACGACCTGGATGCCGACCGCCTGGACCTCGCCGTCGGCATGGGGGTTTTCGCGCAGGGGCAGGCGCACCACAAGCGGCGCCTGCTGCTGACCGAAACCTATCTCTGCATGTTCAACGCCGAGCGGACCGGGGTTTCCGCCCCGATCACGCTGGAAGACTACGTGCGGCTGCCCCACGTGCTCACCAGCCTGCGCCCCGGCGAGCGCGGGGTTGTGGACGACGCCCTGGCGAAGCTCGGGCTTCAGCGCACGGTGGTGCTCACCACGCCGCGCTTCCTCGCCGTGCCGTTCCTCGTCGCGCGCGCGCCGGTCGTGGTCACCATGCATTCCCGGCTCGCCCGCCTGTTCGCCGCCGAACTCGGGTTGAGCCTCAGCCCGCCCCCGGTGGAGCTGCAGGAGGTCGCCGTTTCGCTGATCTGGCATGCGTCCTACGACCACGACCCGGCGCATGCCTGGCTGCGCCAGGAATTCGTCCGTCTCGCGCAGCAAGTGGCGTCGGCGCAGCGCTGAAAGGGCCGGTGCCAACGCTCCCGGCGGCAATGACCGGCCGTGGCGAAAATGATTGCGCTCATCGACGCGGTTCCGCTTCTTGCATCCAACACCCCCAAGGCATTGCCGATTTTCGGTTGATCGACGGCGCAATCCACGCCCTTATCAACTATTCCGGCAATCGAGGGGATTTCTCAGCCATGCTCTCCATAACTGCCATTCTGCGGGCCAAGCCGGGTGACGAAGCCAAGCTGCTTTCCGCGCTGCTCGATGTCGCCGCGCATGTCAGCGCGAACGAACCCGACACGTTCGGCTTCCACGTGTCGCGCGATCTCGAAGACCCTACCGTGTTCACGACCTACGAACGCTTCGCCGACCGCGCCGCCATGGACGCGCACAACGCTTCCGACGCGGTGGCCCGCTTCTTCCAGGCAGCGCGCCCGATCTTGGACGGGCCGGTGACGCTGCATGGCTGCGAGGAAGTGGAAGCAGTGACTGCCTGACCGCTTTGCGCGAAGCGCTGGTGTTGAGGGCGACGCACCTCCTGCGGGGGGCCGGTCGCCGGCTTCACGTCCCCTTGCACAGCATGGCGATCAGTTCACACAGGGCGGCGGGGGCCTGCCTGCGGCTGGAGTAATGAAGGTAAAAGCCCGGGAACGGCGGGCACCATGCGTCCAGCACCCGCACCAGGCACCCGGCCTCGGACCAGGCCCAGCACGCGCGGGTCCAGGACATAAGCCATCCTCAACCCATCCAGCGCCGCCGCCACGGCCAGGGCGGGGCCGAGCTGGGTCAGCAGCCGTTCTCTCCGGCCGTGCTCAGCCACACGCTGCGCGCTACAGCCGGGCGAGCGCCGGCACATCCGCGCCGAACCAACTGCGCCGCAGCAAGGCCCGCGCCCGTTCGGCGGCCCCGGCGTCACCCCGCGCCTCGGCGGCGCGCAGCAGGCCCGCCGCCGCCCAGCCGTTTCCGGGTGAACGCTCAAGCGCCGCTTGGAAAGCGGCCTCGGCTTCCTCCGCCTTTCCTTGGGCCAGCAGCGCCGCGCCGAGCGACTGGTGCACCGGGTAGTACCAGAAGGGCGGCTCCATGTAGGGCAGTCGGTCCTGGATCTCGGCCGCCGCTCCAAAAAGCGCGGCGGCGCGCCCGTGTTCGCCCCCGGCTTGCGCCGCGCGCCCCTCGACCACGCGCGCGGCGATGGCCAGCACGTCGGGGCCTGGCACCCCCGCGTCGGGCAGCATCGCGATTTCGGGCGCTTGCCCCAGCCCCTCGATGGCGGCGGCTTCGGCCCGGGCCGCGTCCGCGCGGCCAAGGCGGGCGAGCGCCACGCCGCGCGCGTAGTGCCAAGAAGTGCGCACGAAGGGAAAGCCCGCCTCGGGGGCCGGCAAGGCCAGCACGGCATCAGGCGACGAGAAGCGGGCGTGCGCATTGTATGGGGCCGCGGCGATGGGCTGGGTCCAAGGCACCTCGCGCTTGGCCCGGTCGGACACAAGCCCGGCGAGCTTCCCGGCCGCCTCGACCGCCGTGCCCCCGTCGCCGCTCATCAGCGCCGACACCATGATGAAGTGCACGTTGTGGGCGTAGTAGCCCTCGGAATACAACAGGCTGGCGCCCCCCGCCCGCAGCAGGGCCTCGTCCGCTTCGGCAGCGCGCAGGTTGGCGTCCAGGCTTTCGCGCCAGCGGCCGAGGTGGTACCAGATGTGGCTTGGCATGTGCACGAGGTGCCCGGCGCCGGGCGCGAGCGCTTCCAAACGGGCCGCGTGCGCCGCGGCGCGCTCGGGCCGGTCGGTGGCTTCCACGGCGTGGATGTAAAGGTGGATGGCGCCGGGGTGGTCGGGGTTCGCCACGAGGGGACCGGGCGGCCGATCGCCGAGCACGCCCTCGATCAGCGCGACCATGCGCTCCGTGGCGCCCTTGGGCGTGCGGCCGCCGTCGGTCCAGTAGTCCCAGGGGCTGACGTTCATGAGAGCGTCCGCAGTCAGCAGCGCCACGTTCGCGTCGCGCGGGAAACGCGCCTGCACCGCCTCCATGGCATCCGCGTAGTCCTGGTCGAGCCGCTTGCGGTCTGCGCCCGGGTCCGGCGAATGGCGGCGGGACAGCGCCTCGATCAACGCGGCGTGCATCCCGCCCGCGCCCGCCGCCAAGCGGCGGGCCTCGGCAAGCGCGGACAGCGCCCGGGCGTTCGCGTCGTCCTCCATCGGGTAGTTGATGTGCGGCCCGAGCACCCAGGCCTCGCCCCAGAAGCACGGGGCGCAAGTCGGGTCGAGCGCCTGGGCGGCGCGGAAAGCGCGCGCGGCCTCGGCGTGGTTGAACGCCCAGCCGAAACGGTGGCCCTGGTCGAAGCGGGCCTGCGCCTCGGGATTCGCGCTGGCCGGCCAAGAAAGCCGGCCGAACGCGCCGTCGAGCGGCGGTCGCGCCTCGGTCCCGGGTGCCGCGGCGCCGCGCGGCAGGTCGCGCGCGTAGGCCCCGAGTTCGGAGCGGGCGGGCCCTGGCGAGGGCGTCGCGGGCTGGGCCTGCGCCAAGGTTATGCGGCGGGCGTCGTGGTCCTGGCGCCGCATCAGATCGTGCAGCAGGTGTGCCCGAGGGCTGTCATGCGCGCCGAGCGGGCAGGCCCGGGTGGGACCGTCCGCCAGCCCCGCGGCGGAAGTCGCGGCAAGGAGCAGGACGCGCGCGGACGGGCGCCAAGGGTGTCGATGCGTCATGAGGAGCGCTCCCCAAGGGTGGCGGGCGAGGCAGCGGCGAGCGCCGCGATGGACCCGGCGTTTCGGGCGTCCGGCAAGCCGACTCGCGGCGGCCGCGTGGGTTGTCGCTGTTTCCCGAGGTCTGCAGGCCGCGGCATGGATGCCTCCCGCCCGAAGTGTCCGGAGCAGGACATTGCATGGTCGCCGCAATCCGCGCTGCGGAAATCGCTTTCTGGTTCCGCACATAATCGGGAACACCGGGTGACGCGGGATGTGCACGCCGCAGGTTCGTGCACATCCCGGACAATCCCACGACCTCACGGGCCGAGGGCGCCGTCAACCCGCTGGAGAGTGCCCGCATGAACAAACGCAAGCAGATGCGCTGGTCACCCTGCAGCGCCCAGGGCGTGATTCAGGCCAGGGCCGCGGTGCTGGACCGGAGGCTTGGCCACCCGGCATTTCAACTCGCGGCGCAGGGCCCCAGGTCCTCGACACGCCCCTGTCGTCCAAGCTGGTCCCGGTCACGGCCGTGCGGCTCCGGAAGCTTCAAACACTTCCAGGATCGCAAGGCCAAGGACCCGATCAACCAGGGATGCGCTGACCCGACGGCTCAGTCACGAACCCTGGCGCTGACGGACCGTTAGCTCCAATCGATCCTGGCCGTGTCGATCGAGGTCATGCCTTTGAGAAACACATTGCCCGTGTGCTGCGGATCGCCGTCGAAGGTCAATACGACGCCCCCGTCTATCTGAGTTTGCGCAAGCGCGTCCCGGAGGCTCGGCGAGATGTTCAGCACGTCTCCCTTGTCCCAAGAGAAGTTCTCCACGGTGAACGCAGAGTCCCCGGGGTGCACGACGTAAAGGTCGCTTCCGGCGTCCCCGGTCACGTCCGCCGGCCCCCAGGCTGCCTCCGCCCGGTTGGCATTGGGGCTGAGAAACTGCATCCAGCCAGAGTAGGTGCTGATGGAAACGCTGCCATCGCCTGCGCCGTCCGAGGTTTCATTGGGTGAGCCGGTGGCGGGTGTCTCGTCGGGCGTGTTGGTCGCCGCGGAGGGCGCCGCGTCGCCGGTGGAAGTCCCGTCGCTGCCTGCGGCGAACGCCGCGGCCCAAGCCTCGGCCGCGCCAGGGTTATGGCCGTTGCTGAACTGCCAATCGCCTTCGCCGGTCGTCACGTCCCAAACGTTCACGAACGCCAGTTGCGGAGCCTCTGGCGCCGTGAAGTCGGCGGCGATGGTGGCCGGGAGATCGTTGCCGTCACCGACGCCGACGCCGGTTTCCGCGATGCCCACCGCCTTGCCGTGCGCTTTGGCAAAGTCGATCGTGTCGGCAAGGCCCCATTGGGCGGGAGCGGTGCCGGTCGGGTGGTATTGGCTTGCGCTTGGATAACTGTAGTACTGTGCGTCGCTGATGCTGGCGTCGTATTTGTGCGTGGTGCTGTAGAAGTCGAGGCCGATCGTGTCGACCTTGTCGTCGCCTGGATACGACTGGCCGACGTCGATCTGGTTGTTGTTGGAAAGGTTGGGGTTCCAGACGACGTTCACCTTGATGCCGGAAACGCCGTGCAGCACGTCCGCGACGTGTGCGAAGGCTGCCTTCCAAGTATCGACGCTTTCGGCCGTGTTGCCCATCGACCAGCGCATGAAATCGCCGTTCATTTCCCAGCCGATGCGCATGTAGACGTCGGCATAGCCTTGGTCCCGGTATGCCTCAGCCAGTCCGCGGTAAACGTCGTCGTGCGCGCCTGCCGCAATCTGCTGAAGCGTGTCCGGGCCATTGTCGCCGTTGGTGCCGAGGGGGACGGCAATCACCGGGGTAAGGTCGCGCGCCATCGGGGACTGGTGCTGGGACCAGGCATTCCACTGAGCGTTTGACAGAACGTTCGACCAGCTTCCCGAGAAATCGATGAACGTGTCGATGAATTCAGGTGTCTGTCCGATGGCAGAGCTGAAACTGTCGAAATGGCTATCGAATTCCGCTTCCGCACCGGAATCGTTGCCGTTGGGATTGCCAATATACATGCCCAATGGAAGTTTGTTTGACATAAACAATCCTAACTTTGCACAAATTTATCGGCTGCGCGATTACGTTCTTGTTGATCCTTACAAACTGTATTTTCGGTTGCAACCGCAAACCATGGTTCCGCGCAGGCGCGGCATTTATTGCAGGATGACAACTAATGTGGGCCAGAGAATTAGGATTTAAATCTTAAATTCTCGTTTGCAGCCTGCTTGCAACTGATCTCAATTCTGGACAACAACGACTGAAGCATGATCGGCCGTGCTGCACGGTCCAGGCATGCCGGCGCGGCTTCCGTACCCTGCCCGGGGATCAGGCGCCGCGGACAAGCATCGGGCACCCCAACTCCAACATGCGGTTGAGCGCGTGGACGGCGACGTCCACCTCGGTCGCGCGCCGTTCGTCGGTGCGCGAGCGCAGCCCGTCGCCGGTCACGCGCTTGAACCGGCCAATCGCCGCTTCGGCCCGAGACCGCTCCGTGTAGCCGGACATGTCCTGCCAAGCCGCACGTCCGTGCCCGGCGATGCTTTGCAAATGGCGGTCACGTTGCGTTGGTTCTGTCCCGGCCACCTCGCTCGGCACGGCCAAATCGGGCCCGAGCAGGTCGATGATGGCGCCGATGACCTTTTCAGTCTGGCGCGAGGCGAGGCGGAACACAGCCTGGAGCGTGAGCGCCCCAAGAGTCGCCAAAGGAGAATAACAGGGCTGCCTGCCCGCGTTCGTGCGAGGTTCCGCTTCTCATGCCGCGACCGCCTTATTGACCCTCCACGACGGAACCAAGGGAGGATCAAGGTCAAGCCAAGTCGCGGCGCCGAAACAGGTGCGGCAGGTTCGGCGCGCAGGCGGTCGCGCATCGCCCAGCCGATGAAGCAGCCTTCCCAGCAATGGCGCGGCTATGGCGCCCTGCCGCCGAAGACACGCTGAACAAGCGTTCCCAACATGGCGAACACGCCTTCGACGCCGAAGCCTGCGAGAAAGGCGACGCCTGAGGCCGTCAGCGTCAAGGCTCCGATCAGGTCGGCCTGGGGACCTGGCACCTGAGGGCCGTAGGAGCTGAAGAAAAGGCCGATGCACGCCCCGATCACGCTGCTGAGTACCAGCCGTATCCAGGACAGGACGTGGTCCCGAGGACCGAGCAGGCTATCCCGAAGCTTGCTGTAGAAGTCCAGGATAACGAAAGCGGCGGCGCCGAGCATGGCGAAGACGACCGGCAAGACGTAGTTGCCGAGCACGACCAAGACGGGAGCAATCAGCAGCTCGCTGTCGGCGCGTTTGCCATCCCCGTCCTTCTCGTTCCTGATAAGGGCCGCAATGGGATCGGGGTGGCTTGCACACGACATGCCGACCCAGGCGCAGAGTTGCTGCCCGCCGCTGCTTGCCAAGCGGACAACGGTCGCCAGCACGTTGAAGCCGCCCCCGGCGACGGCGGGCCAGTCGGCGGCATAGGCGTCGATGGCCCCATGCGCAAGGTAGAAGCTGTTCGCAAGGAGCTTGTCTCGGTCGCAGATGTCCTGCTGTGCCGCGCTCTCGAACACCGCGTTGTCCGCCGCCGCGTCTCGGAGCGGCTGGCTTGGCAGCGGCGCTTCGGCTGATGCTGACAACAGCAGCTTCGGCCGGTCGCAAAGCCTGACGGTGAGCCTGACCGGCCCGCCGGCCTCGCCGCTCTTACCAGCATGGTGGATCAGCGGCAGCACGGGCGCGTTCGGCTGCGCAAAGGCTTCCTCAAGCTTGACAGCCTCACGGAAGATGTCCGCCTGCTTAGCACGCAGGTCCGAAAGATTATGCAGGAGGGACTTGCCAAGAGCCACCCGGGCGGAGTCCCACACAGCGGTGGC
The DNA here is from genome assembly GCA_937873175.1 of uncultured Acetobacteraceae bacterium. Taxonomy (GTDB): domain Bacteria; phylum Pseudomonadota; class Alphaproteobacteria; order Acetobacterales; family Acetobacteraceae; genus CAHJXG01. Next base: position 11,359 of record CALMVT010000432.1, read on the forward strand.
CGTGAGCAGCAGCGCGGAAACGAGCAGCAGGCGGTGGCCGAGCCGGTGCCAACGTGCCGTTCGCCGGAGGCCGGCATACGCCTGTTCCGCAAGCACGGCTCGGGACTTAACGGCCTCGCCCCGCCTGTTGCCGACCACCATCGCGGTATAAGCGACAGTCAATCCGGACGCAGGCTTGACCAGGGTGTTGAGCGCGTCCCTGACGAGGAACAAGAACGACAACTCGCTGCTTGTGATCGTGGCATCGGGCTTGTTGTCCAAATGACCCTTGATCGTCGCAAGCTCGGACAACACTGTCGGGACAGGCATGGTGGCAGCCTGCTTGCCCAGATCGACCCTTCCCTGGTCGGGGGTGACCGCGAGATTGTGCAGGGTCTGGGTTGGGCACCCCGCGACGTAGTCGAGCAGCATGGAAACCTCATCGACGATGGCCCGCTCGTAGCCGTATGGCGCCCGTGCGGGTGGCTGCCCTGGCCAGATGAACGACATCGGGTGTCTTCCTTCTGCAAGTGGAGCGACGTGTTCCGGGCCTGGCCCGAGGCGCACGGGCGCAGTTCCCGATGCGGCCTGCCCTGCGCCCTCACCGCGTTCCGGCCAAGCCTTGTCCGGCCGGCAGCAGCCGGTGCACGA
>CALMVT010000433.1 GCA_937873175.1 uncultured Acetobacteraceae bacterium
GGCCAACCCGGCCAGCGGCAACGGCGTGCTCGCCGCCGCGGGGGCCGCGGGGACCGCCGCCACGGACCAGACCGCGGGCCTCAGCCTGGGGCGGCTCAAGATGCTGGCCGGGCCCGGGCGGACGAGAATGCTGGCCGGGCCGGGGCGGACGCGCAGCCTGGCGGGACCAAGACGGTGAGCAACGGAGGCTAGGATGTACGTGGGGCGGGACTTCAGCGTGAGCGACGGCGGCTACGAGGTGGAAGCCTACGGCTTCGACTTTTCCGCGAGCATCGCGACGCCGCGCGACACGATGACCGCGGCGGCCTTCACCCTGGCGGTCGTGGCCGGCGCCGACCCCGGGGCGGCGGGGCGCATCCTGGGGCCCGCGGTGATCAAGAACCAAAGCGCCTCGGCGCCGGTGGGCCAGCTCGTGCCGGGCGTGAAGTATCGCCTGCAATGCGTCGCGACCTTCGCGTCCGGCAAGCAGCTGTCGCTTTACTCCTTCGTGCTTGCCGTGCCGCTGCGCACCGGGGCGTGAACCCATGGGTTGTTCGTTGTTGGCACCACTTCGTTGCGGGGTTGTTGACCCTGCCTGACCCGGAATGGGACGTGTAGCGCCGATGTCACCGGGGCCGTGCAGTTAACTGCAAGGCCGCACCAGGAAAGGGTGCCCGCATGTCCATCGTCCTCCGCTCCCGCCATTTCACCGGCTCGAAGAAGGTGTTCACCGCGGAGCCCGACGGCCTCGCCAACATCATCCGCGCGCTCGCCGTGGACAACGCGCGCATTCGCCTCAAGGCGGTGGCTCCGGCGTCGCTGACCGACAACTCGACCGGCACGGCCGCGGGCGGCGGCGCGCTGGCCGACCTGGTGCTGCCGGCCGCGCCGTTCAACGCGACCGCCGGCAACGGTGCGCAGGCCGCCGCGCTGAACACCGCGCTCACGGCCATCAACAACGCCCACGCGGTGATCGGCACCAGCCTCAACCTGTCGCTCGCCCCGCTCGGCCTGCCCGCGATCTCGGGCCTCAACACCGGCACGGTGGCCGCCGCCAACACGATCCCCGCCCTCATCAAGGCCGGCACCACGGCATCCGGCGCCGCTTCGGCCGATTACAACTCCGGGCGCGCGGCGCTGAGCGTCGCCAAGGCGAACCACCAGAAGCTGCTGCGCAGCATGTTCTCCGTGCTCGCGGCCCTGGGCGAGACGGGCGGCAGCAACCTGGTGAGCGGCTCCTACGGCTACGAAGCCATGCTGCTGGCGCCGGGCGCGGTCGCGGCCGCGGCCGACGGGTCCAGCGCCGTGGCCCTGGCGGACGCGGCCGCCTTCCTGCTGGCGCTCGCCAACAACACGGCGACGCTCGCCGCGGCCTGGAACGCGGTGCTCGCCTCCGTCGCCGCCGGCACCCGCCCGCTCGCCGTGGTCGCCGGCTAAGCAGGAAAGGACCCGACCATGGCCGCGCCGCTGCTCACCCGCCGGGCTATCGTGCTAGCGAAGCTCGAGACGACCTACAACGTGGACGCCATGCCGTCCGCCGCGACCGACGGCATCCTGGTGGAAAGCCCGGACTTCGTATCGGACATGAACATCTTGATGCGCGACTTCACCCGCGGCGACCTGTCGCCCTTGCCGCACACGGTGGGCCGCAAGCTCGCCAAGATGAGCTTCACCACCGAGCTGCGCGGTAACGGACACCAGCAGACCGGCCTCGCCGCCGACGTGCCGGTGATCGCGCGCCTGTTCCAAGCCTCGGGCTATGCACTCACCGGCCACCCGGCGTCGGGCGCCACCGCCGTGTTCGAGGTGGGCGACGAGCTGACGCCCGTGGCCTGGACCACCGGCGGCACGACCACCAACACCGACCTCATCGCCTACTACATCACGGTGGACACGCCGGGCCCGTCCGGCACCGCCAAGGTGACGGTCACCTCCGACACGCCGGGCGAGGGCCTGGCGTCGGCGACCATCACGTCGGGCACGCCCGTGGCCCTCGGCACCAAGGGCCTCACCGCGAGCCCGACCTTTACCGGGGTGCTGGCGGCGGGCCAGCGCTGGTGCGTGTGGCTGCGGCCTCCGGGCGCTACGCTCGACCCCGTGTCCGACAGCATCGCCAGCGTCACGCTCTACGCCTACTACGACGGCACGCTGCACGCGATCACCGGCGCGCTCGGCACCTTCAGCCTGGACGCCACCGGCGGGCAGTTCGCCAAGCTGAAATGGGAGTTCACCGGCCAGTACGTGCCCATGGTCGACGCGCCCCTGGTCAACCCGGCGTTCGAGCGCACGCTGCCGCCCCAGGTGCAGCTCGCCCGCCTCAACGTCGACAACTTCCCGGCGGTGGTGAACGCGATGACCTTCACCCAGGCCAACACGATCCAGCCGCGGCCGGACGTGAACAGCACCGACGGCTACAACGGCGTGCGCCTCACCGCGCGGAAGCCCACCGGCGGCATCGACCCGGAAGCGACGCTGGTGGCGAGCCACGACTTCTGGGGCCGCATGGCCAACGCCACCCGCATGCCGTTCCAGATGCGGGTCGGCAACCAGGCCGGCAACACCGTGTGGATGCTCGCGCCCAACACCCAATACGACAAGATGACCTACAAGGACCGCGCGGGCCTGCGGGTCTACGACGCGGGCCTTTCGTTCGCCCGCTGCTACGGCAACGACGAGGTGTCGTTTCTTCTGTGCTGAGGCGGCGTGCGGCTCAAGGTCTACCTCGTGCAGCGCGCCCGGGACGACGGGACGATCGACCCCGAGATCCTGGCCGCAAAGCTGACCCACGCCGCCGCGCACGAGGTCGCCCGCCGTTACGCGCCTGCTAGGATCGTTTCATTGGTCGCCGACAAGTCGCTCGAGGAGAACGGCGAAGCGGCGGCGCCCCGATAGCAGCCGAGGAGGCAGCAATTGGCCCTGACAGGCATCTCCCGCTCCGACGTGTTCGACTATGTGAGCAACGACGACCCCTGCAAGCGTCGCGTCCAGAAGTCGTTGCCGGCGCCGGACGGCGGCTCGCCCGTGCTGCTGGCGGGCGAATACGACGAGTTCGTGGAGGAGGGCGCCACGACCTTCAAGCTGGGCGTGCTCGACGTGTTCCTGATGGGCATGATCTACGACAAGAGCACGAGCCTCAGCCGATCGGTCGAGGACACCGGCGAGGTCCGCATGCTCACCTCGATCAACGCCACCAACATCGAGACGGTGCGCTTCGGCTTGCGCGGCTGGGAGCACTTCCGCGACCCCAAGGGCGGCGACATCGCCTTCAAGGACGAGAAGCGCATCGTGATGGGGCGCGAATACCAGGCGGCGTCCGACGACATGCTGAAGCTGCTCGGCATCCGGCTGATCGGCGAGCTGGCGGGCCGCATCAAGGAAGCCAGCGAGGTGACCGCGGCCGAGGCAAAAAAGTCCGTCTCGGCATAGTGGCGCTGTCGCTTCTGCCGGAGCGCAACTGCGCGACCTGCACCCGTCAGGAGGAGTGGGGCTGCCATGCCGAAGAAACCAGCGAGGACCACCCAGACGGCGGCAAGGTTTGGCTCCGTCCCGCTTGGATGCCGCTCACCATCGACAATGAGCTGGTGTGGCGCTGCCCGCGCCGCCCGTTGCTCGACGACCCCGCCTACTGGAAGCGGCTGCTGTTCCACTACTCCCTTTACAAGGACGGGCACCTCCCGGACGAGGGCGCGGTGAGCAGCCAGTCCTTCAAGGCGCTGTCGCTGTTCGGCGTGATCGGCGACGCCACGTCCGAGTGCGAGCAGGACAAGGCGGATCGCGCGGCCGAGAAGCGGGCCAGGTCGCAGTAGATGGCGACCACCGAGGAGCTGCTGTTCATACTTCGGATGCAAGATCAAGCGTCCTCCATTATGATGGGCTTCTCGCGCACCATCACCCAGACCGGGCAGGCGGCCAGCGCCGCCAAGGGAAACCTCACGGAGCTCACCGGGGCGATCGGCGCGGTGGGCGTGGCCTTCGGGGCACTCGCGGCCGGCAACGCCGCGTTCAAGGCCACGCTTGGCACCTTCCGCGAATACGAGCTCGGCATGGCCAACGTGCAGAAGGTGTCCGGCATCGGCGGCGCCGCCGTGAAGGAGTTCGCCGACAAGTTCGACGAGCTGGCGCGCCGCATGCCGATCTCGATCCACAAGCTGCAGGAATACGGCATCACGGCGGGCCAGCTCGGCATCCAGGGCACCGAGAACATCCTGGCGATCACCGAGGCCATGGCCAAGCTCGGCACCACCACCAACGTCACGGGGGAGAAAGGCACGCTGGCCATCGCCCAGCTGCTGCAGATCATGCACGAGGCGCCGACCCAGGCCGCCCGGCTCGCCACCCAGCTGGTGAACCTCGACAACGTCACCGCCGCCTCCGGCATGACGATCCTGAACGTGTCCAAGGAGGTCGGCCTTTCGACCAGCTTCTTCAACATAGGCTCCGAACGGGCGCTGGCGATCGGCGCCGCCATCGCCGGCATCGGCGTGCGCGCGGAGCGGTCCGGCACCGCGGTGGGGCGCGTGTTCACCGCGCTCGACCAGGCAACGCGGGGCGCGTTGCCCAAGGGCCTCAAGGATCTCGAGATGATCTTTGGCCAAACGGCCGAGCAACTGCGGGCAATGGTCGTGACCGACCCTACCGCCGTGTTCATCAAGTTCATCGAGAAGCTGCATCAGGTGAAGGACGCGGGGGGAGATTATCACCTGCTGCTGAAGAACTTGGGCCTCGGCCAGCGCGAAACCGCCTCCTCCATCCTGCCGCTCGCCGACCACTACGCGGACCTCGCTCGCAACCTCAACCGCGTAGCGACGGAGCGCAAATACCAGACGGCGCAGGAGCGCGAGTTCGCGATCTTCCTCGAGACCTTGGACAGCAAGGTCAAGATGATGGCCAACTCCTGGGAGCTGTTCGAGAAGAACCTCGGCAAGGCGGTCAGCGGCCCCGCAAAGTCTTCGGTCGACGTTTTCACTGGAGCGATCAACGCGCTGGACGCCCAATTCCGGGAGCTTTCGCCGCAGCAACAGCAGTTCATCGTGTCGGAAGGCTTGTTTCTGAGCACCGTGCTCGGCATGGCGGTCGCCGTGCGCGCCCTGGTCACCGCGTGGAGCCTGCTGGGCGTGGCCGCGCTCGCCAACCCTTTCACTTTGGCGCTGACCGCGATCGGCGCCTTGGGCATCGCCTACTACACGCTGAGCGGCCAGATCCACGAGCATGTGGAGCTCAACCAGTCCGAGACCACCGCGATGGCCATGCTGGCGTCCGGCACCGACGACGCCGCCCGTGCCATGGACAACCTGACCCGCGCGCAGGCCGAGAACATCCGGCTCGCGATCGGCCAGAAGATCCAGGACACCAAGGATAAGATGAAGGATATGCTGGACGGCCTGAAGACGGGCTATTCCGGCGTCGCGGCCACGGTCGAAAACATCCAGGAGCAGATCCTCACCCTCGGCCGCACCAGCCAGTACGAGCTGCAGCGCTTGTGGGACGCCTACAACACCGGCCGCATGAGCGAAGACGCCTACAAGGAGTCGCTGCGGGCGATCATCGCGGAAAACCCGGGCCTGGCCGCGCAGGCCGGCAACGTGCTGGCGCTCCTCACGCGATGGGACGCGGCCAAGGGCGCGCTGGCCGGCTACAACGACATGCTGAACCGGCTCGACAACCACGGGGAGTTCCCGGAAAACCGGCCGGCACCGGTGCCCGCGCCGACGCCCCCGGTCCGCACGGCGTTCCAGGAGACAGCGCCGCACCACCGGGCCGCAGGCTCCAACAACGCCCAGCAGATCGCCGACTTCCAGCGGGAAACCCAGCAGAAGATCGAAGGCTTCAACCGGGAAACCGCGGCCCTCAACATCAGCATCGAGGCCTACCAGCGCCAGCAAAAGGTGGAGCGGCAGAACGCGGACGTGGAAGGGGTCTACAAGCGCGGCCTCGACCTCAAGATCAAGGACATCGACCGGCTGACCGCGGCCTACCGCCAGGCGCTCGAAGCCCGCGACGCCGGCAAGGACCGGGCGGACGCGGCCGAGGTGGTGAAGTCGGTCGACGAGAAGATCGCGGCCTTCGCCAAGGAGGACGCGGCGCTCCGGGCGGGCGGCGCGGCCTACGACGAGTACAAAAAGGCGGCCAAGATCGAGCCCGAGGTGGAAGCGTTCAGCAAGCGCCTTGCCGCGCTCGGCATGGAAGCGGACGCCGTGTCGGCGCTCGCCCAGCGATACCGGGAAGCGGCCAGCGCCCACGCCGAAACCGCCGTCCAGGCCGAGAAGGACAACATCAAGCAGAAGGAAAGCGAGCAGTTCGCCAAGAGCGTGGGCTCCGCCTTCACGAACGCCGCCGACGCCGTGCTGTTCCAGGGCGCCTCCATGAAGGCGACCGCGAACAACTTCGCCGCCGCGATCGAGAAGATGATCGTGCAGGCCCTGCTGCTGAAGCCGATCGAGATGGAGCTGAGCAGCTTCATGAACGGCTTCTTCACCCCCGGCAGCGAAAGCAAGAACAATACCTTGGGCGGCGGCGGCGCGCTGTCCGGCGGCCTGATCAGCGCGGGCCTCAAGGCGCTCGGCATGGGCGGCGGCGAAACCGCGTCCTCCGCGGCCGCGATGTTCGACGGCGCGCCCGGCGTTGTCGACGGTGCCGGCAACCTGGTGGGGGCGGCGAGCTCCGCCGCGAGCTCCGGCGGCTGGCTGTCTTCGATCGGCTCCTGGATCGGCAGCTTCTTCCACGAGGGCGGCGTGGTGGGCGAGGCGACCCGCACGCGCGCGATCAGCAGCGCGGTCTGGGCCGGCGCCCCCCGCTACCACACGGGGTTGGGCTCCGACGAGTTCGCCGCCATCCTGCAGCGCGGCGAGCGGGTGCTGACCGCCAAGCAGAACGCCAGCGCCATGGACACCATGAGCAGCTTGGTGAACCGCGTGCAGTTAACTGCACAGAACAACCAGCCGCAGGCCAACGTGGTGTTCCACATCCAAACCCCCGACGCCGACAGCTTCAAGGCGTCGCAGGGCCAGATCTTCGCCAAGGCGAGCATGGCGATGAGCCGGGCGCAGCGGAGGGGCTGATGGCGTTTCACGAGGTGCAGTTCCCGCCCGCCATCTCCTACGGCGCGACCGGCGGCCCCGGCTTCCACACCGCGGTAATGGCGACGGCCAGCGGCTACGAGCACCGCAACATGGATTGGAGCCTCGCGCGGGCGAACTACGACGTGGCCTCCGGCCTGAAGACGCAGGCCGAGCTCAACGTGCTGCTGAAGTTCTTCTACGCCCGGCGCGGCAAGTTCCACGGCTTCCGCTTCAAGGATTGGGCGGACTTCCAGTCGCCCTTCCCCGGCGAGCTGCTCCCGGTGATCGGCACGACCAACGGCACGCAAAGCACGTTCCAGCTGGTGAAAAGCTACGGCGACGCCGGGGGCAGCTATGTTCGCCCGATCCTGAAGCCGGTGCCGGGCACGGTGGCGGTGTTCAGCGACGGCGTGCCCGCCACGGGCTGGACCGTCAACACCACGAACGGGATCGTCACCGTGTCCGCCGCCGACGCCGCCACCACGGGGCGCAGCATCACCGCGTCCTGCCAGTTCGACGTGCCGGTGCGCTTCGACATCGACGACATGAAGGTCGCGATCAACGATTACAACAATTTCTCCTGGTCGTCGGTGCCGCTCGTCGAGCTTCGGGCGGGCGGCTGAGCATGCCCAAGCGAGTGTCGGACGCGCTGAAGCAGCATTTGTCGAGCCGGGCGACCTCGCTTTGCACCTGCTGGCGCATCACCCGCACGGACGGCGCGGTTTACGCCTTCACGGACCACGACCAGAACCTCGTGGTGGGCGGCACGCTCTACCAGGCGTCCACGGGCTACACCCGCTCGGCGATGTCGAGCGCGGAAACGCTGCAGGTCGACAACTTGGAGGTGACGGGCTTCCTGGACGCCGCGGTGATCAGCGAGCGCGACCTCAAGGTCGGGCTGTTCGACTACGCGGCCGTGCAGATCTTCATGGTGAACTGGGCCGACCCCGGGCAGGGCATGCTGCGCCTGCGCTCGGGATGGCTCGGCGAGGTGCTGGTGCCACCCACCGGGGTGTTCCGGGCCGAGATCCGCGGCCTCACCCAGGCGCTCACGGTGAACACCGGCGAGCAGTACTCGCCGATCTGCCGGGCCGACCTCGGCGACCGCCGCTGCAAGGTGCCGATCAAGCCCGCCTTTTGGACGCCGAACACCGCCGTGTCCGCGAGCGCCGTCAACCCGACCTTTGTGGCCGACACCAGCACGGTGGGCGACCTGCAGGTGCTGGCGGTCTACCAGTGCACCGCGGGCGGCACCACGGGCCCGGCAATCCCCGCCTTTAACCCCGCCGTCGGCAGCGTGACCACGGAAAGCGGCGGGGTCGCTTGGACCTCCACGCCGCCTTGGCGCGGGGTTGGCGTGGTCGCGGGCGTCGCGTCCCACAGCCGCTTCACCGCGAGCGGGCTCAGCAGCGCCCCGAGCGCCGCCGACACCCAGGCCACCGTCACCTTTCGCGGGCCGGCCGGCTATTCGCTCGGCATCAAGGTCACGATCGGCGACCAAAGCCGCGTGTTCCATGTACCGGACACATCCAACGCGCTCGACTCCGTCGCCTACCTGGTGGCGGCGATCACGGCCGAGCACGATGCGACGGCGTTTCCGGCGCTCGCGTCCGCGTCCAACACGGTGGACGACGTGCACGCCGTGCTGATCGGCAAGGTGAACCCCAACGACCGCGGCACGGTGGAAAAGCTCAACGACGCCGGCAACGTCGTGACGGTCAACAACTTCGCCAACGCCTACTCGGAAGGCGATCCCTACTTCGCGGGCGGCCTCGTCGAGTGGAAAAGCGGGCTCAACGTCAACCGCGCCATGGAGATCAAGTCCTACAGCCCCGCCACGGGCGACCTGCAGCTGTTCCTCGGCATGCCGCTGCCGATCGCCGTGGGCGACCGCTTCTATTGGCAGCCCGGTTGCGACAAGACGCGGGAAACCTGCCGCTACCGTTTCAACAACATGGCGAACTTCCGCGGCGAGCCCGACCTGCCGGGCCTCGACCGCATGCTGAAGTACCCAGACAGTTGAGCGAGCCGGAATGACCAGCCACGAGGTGATCGCAGCCGCCCGGGATTGGATCGGCACCCCTTGGCGGCACCAGGGGCGCAGCCGGCAGGGCGTGGACTGCATCGGCCTGCTGGTGGTCGTGGCCCGCGGCTTCGGCTTGGAGGTGTTGGACCGCACCGATTACGCCCGCGACCCGTCCTCCGTGGAGCTGCTGACCCACCTGCGCCGTCACCTGCGCTTCGTCTACCCCGGCGAGAACGGCCTCGGCGCGGTGGGCATCTTCCGGCAAGCGCGCCTCGTGTGCCACGTCGGCATCCTGGCCGAGCGGGACGGGGCGCCCAGCGTGATCCACGCCCGGATGGACATGCGCCAGGTGGTGGAGCACCCGATCGTCGCCGAGGGGCGCGACATGGCGCTGGTCGAGGTGGGCGCGTTTCCGGGGCTCACGCCCTAATGGCGCAGCTCGCAATCGGCGTCGCCGGCGCCGCGGTCGGCTTCTACCTCGGCGGGCCCGTGGGCGCGCAGATCGGTTTCGCGCTCGGCTCCTATGTGGGCGGGATGGTGCAAAAGGCCATCGACGGCAACCACAAGACCAACTCCAACCAGAACCTGGCGATGGGCTCGAGCTGGGGCTCGCCGATCCCGTTGCTTTACGGCACGGCGCGGGTGTCCGGCCAGATGATCTGGACCGGGCCGCAGAAGACCGAAAGCTCCTCCGGCGGCAAGGGCCTGGGCGGCAGCGGCGGGGCGGGCAGCAAGACGACCCAGTCCTTCGCCGTGGCATTCTGCGAGGGTCCGGTCGACGCCGTGCTTCGGCTGTGGGCGGACGGCCAGCTGATCTTCGACGCCCGCACTCCCTACGCGGCGCTCGGCAACGCGATCTCCTTCGTGTTTCTGCCGGGCACGGAGGATCAGCTGCCGGACCCGCTGATCCTCGACTGGGTGTCGAAGAATGTGCCGAGCGCGCCCGACGCCGCCCCGGCATTCCGCGGCCTCGCTTATGTCATGTTCACCGACCTCGACCTCACGAAGTTCGGCAGCCGCACGCCGGCGATCTCGGCCGAGATCAGCAACAGCGGCCAGCCGAACCTGCCGGCGATCCCGTTGACGCCGGCGCCGCCGGACGAGGATTTCGAGGGCAGCTACGGGCCGTTCGCGGTGGATTGGGTGCGCGACGTGCTCTACGTGCCTGACAGCGGCGCCGGCTACCGGGTGTTTTCGCTTGCCGACTCCACCGAGCTCGGCCGCATCCCGCGCGGCGTCGACGGCATACAAGGGGAGCTGGCCGCCGCGCAGGGCGGCGAGCTCTACGGCTTCCAGGGCTTCGGCAATTACTCCCGCATCCTGAAATACGACCCGGACGGCTACACGCTGCTGAGCCAGCTCGGCGCCACGCATGCCGGCCTCGGCGCGATCGACAACACGCATGACGCCTTTATCAACGTGCAAAGCGCGTTCGTGGTCAGCGTGGTCGACCTGACCGGCTCCTACGACTACCTGATCATGCTGCAGTTCGCCGGCAACTACGCCGTGGTGCGGGGCGACACGCCGGAGATGCGCTACGTCGCGGGCGACCTCACAGATCCCGGCTTCGTGCCCTTGCCCTATGTGGGCGACTTCTATGCCCGCAGCCTGGGCGTGGTCGGCGCCCAGCACAAGGACTACGCCGAAGCCTACATCCTGCATTCCGAGGTGGTGAACGGCGACTGCGTTTACATCATGAAGCTGACGGTCGCTTCGGGCGCCGCCTTTCTGCAAGGCCGCACCCAGGGGATCACGCTTGAACTGCACGGCACCCTGCACGCCGGCGACTTCAACCCGGGCGCCGCGGACTGGCAGGGCACCGGCCTTCCCGGCGCATCCTACGATCCCGCGGACGACACCCTGATCCTGAGCAAGGACGGCGCCGCCATCAAGTGGAGCCGCGACCACGGCACGCTGTGGCGGCAAACCGGCGGCGGCATCGACCAAGCCTCGTTCAACCCGCAATCCCGGGTGCAGGGCCGGATGGGCTTCCAAACCGGCTTCGGGCAAACCTTCACGCTGCTCGACACCCGCACGGGGTCCATCCTGTCCACCCGCAACGTCACGAACGATGCCCCGATCGGGTCCAGCGTGTTCGGCACAAGCGTCTACGACGGCACGTCGAACAGCATGCTGTCGACCGCGGGCACGGCCGAGCCTTACCGGGCGTATCTCGGCCTGGCCGGCGGCGGGGGCTACCCCGTGGCCGACATCCTGGTCGACCTGTGCCTGCGCGGCGGCCTCGAGCGCGAGCAGATCGACGTGAGCGCGATCGACAGCTTGGTGCACGGCTGTTTGGTCGACAGCAACAAAAGCTGCAAGGACGCGATCGTCGACCTGCAGCTCACGCAGTTCTTCGACGTGATCGAGAGCGACTTCACGCTGAAGTTCATCCCGCGCGGCGGGGCGCCCATGCTGGTGATCCCGCAAACCGCCCTCTCCTCCGTGACCCGGCCCGAGGAGGGCAACTACCTGCAGCACACCCGGGCGCAGGAGCAGGAGCTGCCGACCATCGTGCAGGTGGACTTCACCGACGCGGCCAACGAGTATCTGCCCGGCACCGCCTACGAAAAGCGCATCCAGGCCCCGGTGCAGGCGGTGCGCTCCAAGCAGCGGCTCGTGGTGCCGTTGCCGGTGGCGCTCGACGTGACGGCGGGCCAGCTGGTGGCGTCGCGCATGCTGTGGTCGACCTGGGCGGAGCGCGACACCTACGCCACCATGACCGGCGTGGAATACGCCTGGCTCGATCCCGGCGACGTGGTGGACGTGCTGCTCGACAACGGCGACGTGGTGCCGGTCCGGCTCACGGCCATCGAGTTCGGCGCCGACTTCGCGCTCAAGCTGCAAGGCGTCGGCACGGACGTGCAGACCTACACGCAGGCCACCACGATCGAGCCGGTGCCGTCGCCCTACGAGGACCCGCCGCGCGGCGCGGCCGCCAAAACGCCCAGGCTGTTCCTGCCCAACCTGCCGCTGCTGCGGGACCAAGACTACCTGACGGGCACCGGGGTGTCCTATTTCGCCGCCGGCAGCTACTCCGGGACGTTCGGCGGCGGCACGCTGCTCTCGTCGCCGGACGGCGAGAACTACGACCAGGTCGACACCTTTGCCAACGGCGCCACCTGGGGCAGCTGCGTCAACGCGCTGCCGACCACCAACGCGCCGTTCTCGACGGACAACAGCACCCGACTGGTGGTGGCGCTGCGCGCCGGGGCCGGCACCCTGGCCTCCGTGTCGACCATCGACCTGCTGAACGGCAAGAACGGCGCCTTGGTGGGCGACGAGGTGATCCAGTTCGGCCACGTCGCGGAGAACGCCGACGGCACGGTGACGCTGAGCACCCTGCTGCGCGGCCGCCGCGGCACCGAGTGGGCCTGCGGCACGCACAGGGCCGGCGACGCCTTTCTGCTGCTCGACCTCACGCTGCATGTCAGGAAGTTGGCGCTCGGCCAGAACAACATGGCCTCGCTCTACAAGATGCAGCCCAAGGGGTCGACGCTCGACACGGTGCGGCCGCAGCCCGCGACCTACAAAGGCTGGGACCAGAAGCCCTACGCGCCCGTGGGCTTCTCGCGCGGCCCCGCCAGCCCCGACCTGTCGGTGCGCTGGGTGCGCCGCACGCGGGTGGGCGGCGAGCTGCAGGACGGCCTCGGCGAGGTGCCGCTCGGCGAGCAGGCGGAAAGCTACGACGCCTACGTGCTGGCCGCCCCCTACGACCCCGTGGCGTCCGGCTGGGCCGCGCCCACGAGCTTTTTGCGGCCGTTTCCCGGCTTGACCGCGCCCGTCCTCACATACACCGCCGCGCAGATGGCCGCGGACGCCTTCACGCCCGCCACCGACACGCTGCACGTCGTCGTGTTCCAGAACTCGGCCACCATCGGCCACGGCTGGCCCGGCGCGTCGGACCTGGCGCCCTTCTAGGAGCTGACCATGGCCGTGTCCCCCATCCTCGCGATCCCGCAGGTCGCGTCCAACCAGAACCAGAAAGAGGTGACGATCAACGACGCCGTGTCGCGGCTCGAGGCGGCGACCCAGGGCTCGCTGCCCGTAGCCTTTGCGAACAACGCGGCGACCCTCACCCCGGCGCAGTTCGTCAGCGCCGTGCGCTTCGCTTGCTCTGGACAAACCGCGGCGGCCACGCTCACCGTGCCGCTGCAGCCGCGCTTGTTCGTGGTGAGCAACGCCGGCGGCTTCGCCGTGACCGTGCAGGGCGCTTCCGGCGCTGCAGTTAATGTCAATGCGGGCGCAAGCGCGGTGATCGCCTGCGACGGCACGAGCTGCGTCGCCATGGCGGGAGGCAGCGGCAGCAGCGGCAACACGGGTGGCGGCACGGCCACGCCTGCCGCGACGACGACGTGGAACCCCGCCGACAAGGGGGCGGACCTCGCGCTGAGCAACGCGAGCTTGACGGTTTCCGGCACCCCGGCAGGGGGAAACCAGCTCGCACGCGCGACCACGAACAAAACGAGCGGCAAATGGTATCTCGAGATTGGGGTGGTGAACGCCGCGGGAAACGATACCGGCGTTGGCCTTGCGACCGCCTCGGCGACCGGCCCGGCCTTGGGCGACGTTTCCACGAACGGCCTTGTCGTGTTCACGGGCGGGAACGTCTGGCGGAACGGAGCCGCGACCGGCTCGAACGTCGGCGGCCCCATCGGCAGCGGCACGGTCGGCATCGCCTACGACGCGGGGGCGAACCGGGCGTGGGTGCGTCTCGGGACCGGCGCTTGGGCGCCAGGCGATCCCGCGACCACGGCCGGTTTCGACCTTGCTGGCCTGCCTGCGCTCTACCCTGTCGTGGTCGTTACGAGCGGCCAGTCCGGTGTCGGCTTCACGGCGAACTTCGGCGCGTCCGCTTTCGCGAACGCCGCGCCGAGTGGCTTCTCGGCCTGGGACAGCGCCGCAAGCGGCGGCACCGGCACAGGCAGCACCGGGACAGGCAGCACCGGGAGCGGCAGCACCTCCACGAGCGGCACCGTAGCGACAATCAGCCAGGTGCAGGTTGCGAGCGTCGCCGGCTATCAGTCCAACGGAACCGACTACAACGCCACCGTGACGTTCGCCAATACGCCCACGCCGGGAAACCTGCTTCTGTTCCTGTGCGCGGGCTGGTCGAGCGTTTGGGTGCCGCCAGCCGGGTCCGCGAACGTGGGCGGCGTGCTGCTGGGGGGCAGCGGTTCCGGCATTTACACCCGGATCGTCAACCCGTCGTTCCTGTCCAACTCCGGGACCGACAACCAGATACAGGTCTATGCGCGCCCGGTCCTCGCGGGCGACGGCAAGAGCTATGCGGTCGAGGCGCTGCAAGGCGACGCCTGCAACGTGGTGGCGCTTGAGCTTTCCGGGGCAGGCTCGGTCGTGGTCGAGGCGTGCCCGCTGCCTGTGGGTCTGGCCTCGTTCACTGCCGGCCTGCCGCCTGTCATGGCGGAACTGCCTGGCGAGCAGGTCTGGACCGTCTTCGAGAGCGACGGGCTGCCTGGCAGCGTGGCCCTGAGCGCGGGCTACACCAAGCAATTCACGCTGCTGCCCGCCGGCCAGTCCCACCACCAGGCCGTGTTCTGGAAGCGCGACGCCTCGCCAGACCCCGGAAGCGTGGAGGTGCCTTCCGTCACCGTGGCCGGGGGGCAGAGCGGGCCCAACGTCGCGGCCGTGGTCCGCATCAAGCCCAAGCTCATCGTCTCGCCTGCGGCTGCGCCCACGCTCGCGCAGTTGCCGGCGTCCGTGCAGGCGGTGCCGGTCCCGTTCGTGCTGCCGGGCAAGCCGGCTGCCGGGCAGGTCTATAACATTCCCATCGTGATCCCGCTGCTGCTCCCGGCGAACCTCGCGGGCACCGCGACGTGCGACGGCACGCACACGACCGCCGATGCCGTGTTCACCATCAACAAGATCAGCGGCGCGAGCGCGGCGACCGCGGCGACCGTCACGATCCGGCCGCCGAGCGGCGCGGGGCAGGACATCACGCAGCGCAGCACGCAGGACGCGGTGAACTTCGCGGCGGGCGACATCCTGCAACTCGTGGCCCCCGCGCCGGCCGACGCGACGCTTGCCGACATCGGCATCACGCTTCTCATGCAGAGAGTTTAGACATGGCGCTTCTCGACACCGAGGGCTTCGGCTGGACCACGAACCTCACGGACCTCACGACGTTCGGCGCGTTCGCGACGACCGGCAACGACGCTGCGCTGAACACCAGCGGCGGGCCGCTGGGCGACAACTATCTCAGCCTGTCCGGCAACCCCTCGGGGTTCTATGCCGCGCGCAACCTCCCGGCGACTCTGACCACGCTGTTCACGGGGAGCCGGATCAACCTTCAAGGCCTCAACAGCAACGGGACTTATTCGCCGGGCGTCGCGCTTTTGGACTCGGCGGGGAACGAGCAGCTCTCGGTCCTGCTGAACACAGGCAATGGCACGGTTCAGGTCTATCGCGGCACGAGTGCGTCCGGCACCTTGCTGGGCACCGGCCCGGCGAACAGCTTTCCTCTGACGGGGTGGTTCTATCTCGAAATCGGCGCGGTGATCGGTGCCAGCGGCAGCGTCGCCATACGCATCAACGGGGTTGGCGTGCTGACGCTCACAAGCGTCAATACGCAAGCCACCGGGACAGCTGGCGTGTCCCGGATCGGCTGGGGCACGGTGTCGCAATACAACTATACCGGCAACATCGCCTTCACGCACTACTACCTGTGCGACGCGACCGGAAGCGCGCCGCAGAACACGTTCCTCGGCGATGTGCGCGTGCAGACGCTGCTCCCCACATCGAACGACGCCGTGCAGTTCACCCCGACCGGCGGCGCGAGCAACTGGATAAACGCGGCCCGCATGCCGCCGACCTCCGGCACCTACTATAATGCAGACAGCGTTGTGGGCGACCAGGACACGTTCAACTGCGCCGCCATGTCGGCCAGCTTGGGCCAGGTCTACGGCGTCACCACCAAGACGATCCTTTTGAAATCAGACAGCGGCGCCCGCACCATGGCGAACGTGCTGAAAAGCGGCGCGGCGGTTGCGGTGGGCGCGACGGTCGCGCCAGGCACGTCCGGCAAGCAATTCTCGACCGTGACCCAGACCGACCCGAACACGGGCGCGCAATGGACCCAGGCGGGCGTGAACGCCGCAAAGCCTGGCTACCGCATCGTGAGCTGACCGGCCCATGGCAACGATCAGCCGTGCCCGGCAATCGGCACGGGAAGTCACCGCCGCCAACCAGCAGCCGCCAACGCGCGCGGCGCAGGTCGCACGCGAGGTCGTGGCAGGGAACGCGAACCCAGCTGTGAGAACGGCACAGGCGTTCCTGGAGATCATCGCCAGCACGCGGCAGCCCGCGGCCCAGGCCAGCCAGGCGGTGATGGAGGTGGTCGTCCCCCGGCCGCCCGACGCGCCGTCGCAACAAGGCTTCTGCATCGTCATGGCCTGACCCGCTGCACTTAACTGCACGGTTCGGGCCAAGCATTGCCACCCGCCGATATTCAGTTACGATAAAGCTTCATTCCACCCGCACATAGGCCATGGAGGGCCGATCGCTTGCTCAAGCTTGCAGTTGCGGCGCGATTGCCGCTGATCGAAGTCTCGACCCGGGACATGCTGAACTTCGCCGACGTGGTGCTGTTCCTCACCAAGAAGAAGCCGGTGCCCTGGGGCCCCGCCGGCGGCCCGGCCGAGGTGAAGCCCGGCACGCTCTACTTCATGGCGGGATCGAAGACCCGCGACCTGAGCCACGCGGAGATCTACCGCAAGCTCGTGATGCTGGAAAGCACGCTGCTGGTGGTGAACACCCCCACCCCGCATGTGCTGCCGTTCAAGGCCGGCGAGCTGCCGGTGCCGCGCGAGCTGCTGCTGCAGTTCGTGTCCGCCGTGGTGAGCGACGCGGAGCGCGCCCAAACCCTGCTGCCGTCCTTGGGCGGCTGCACCCTGAAGGAGGCCGCGGAGGCCGCGCGCCTCACCATGGCGCGGGACAAGAGCCTGACCGCCGCCGGCCTGATGCGGACCCGCAAGGAATGCTTCCAGGGCACCCGCGGCCTGAGCCAGGTGGACCCGGCGCAGGCCTTCTACGAGCCGCTGCCGGCGCTCGAGGCCTGGGTGGCCCGCGAAGGCCCCTATTTCCTGCACGGCACCGACCCCCGCCTGGTGCCACGCGGCCTGCTGGCCGACGGTCCGCCCGGCACCGGAAAGACGGAAGGCGCCAAGTGGCTGGCGAACAAGCTGGTCGTGCCGCTCTACCGGATCGACGTGGGCGGCGTGAAGGGCAAGTACGTGGGGCAATCGGAGGAAGGCATGCTGTCGGCCTTGTCCCAGCTCGACGCCGAACAGCCCTGCGTGGCGCTGTTCGACGAGATCGAGAAGATATTCGGCGGCGACGGCCACCACGACGGCAACACCACGACCTCGCTGGAGTCCCAGCTGCTGTGGTGGCTGGCCGAGCACCGCAGCCGCGTGCTCACGGTGATGACCACCAACAACCGGCGCAAGCTGCCGCCGGAGCTTTACCGGGAAGGCCGGGTGGACGCGGTGATGGTGTTCCGCGGCCTCGAGCCGAAGGCTGCCACGACGCTGGCGGAGCATGTGCTGTCGACGTTCGGCCAGGCCGGATCGCATGTAAAGCCGGAGCTGCTGCACAAGACTATTCAGCAACTCGTCGCATTGAATGGTCTTGAGACCGATCCGCCGTCGGCATCGCAAGCAGCGATTACGAAAAAGGTGCTTGACCTCGTGAAGGCAAAGCCGCCACAACTTTCATTGCTTCCCAAGACGACTTCCAGCTAACTTAGAGGCGCTACCAACAACTTACCCATGGAGGGGTAGACATTGTGACTGAAACCAAGCAGCTCTTGCCGGGCAGCGCGACGGGTCCATCATACCTGCTGATCGGCCGGCGCGGCGACATCGCGCTCGGCGTCAAGATGCTGGGGGTGGTGCCGGACCCCGGCGGCAACCCGAGCCGGGCCTACCTCGCCTGCCGCGTCCGTTCGGCGAACTACGGCGGCGACATGGAGCACCCCGACCAGGAGGTGAAGGTGGTGTCGATGGCCGAGCATTCCCTCACCTTTGAAAGCGCCTGGCCCGGGATCAAGTTCAGCAAGGTGGACGGGCATCGGGCGAGTGCCATCGTGGGCGTCTACACCCGGGCCGACCTGCGCAAGGACCCCGCCGGCGCGGTGAAGGACGCGATCGAGGGCGGGCACATCGAGCAACTGGTGGCGTTCATCGCGGACGCCGCCGGCGCCGAGCATCTGGTGTTGCGGCAAGGCGCCGTCACCGCCTGGGCCAAGGGCGAGCTCGCCCCGGTGCTGGCCCGGATCATCGAAAAGCAGGCCGCGCAGAAGAAGTACGACGAGGCGACGGAGGGCCTGATCGGGATCGCGGGCTTCCAGGCCGAGCAGCTAAAGGCGCTGCTGAACGAGCAGCCGGAGGAGGACCCGCCGCCCGTGCTGAAGAAGAAGACGCCCGGGCCGGCCGAGTTCGGGTCCGAAGAAAACCCGGACTAGCCTTCCCGTTCCACGGCACCCCGCCCGCGCGCGCCGTGGGCGGGGCT
This sequence comes from uncultured Acetobacteraceae bacterium, assembly GCA_937873175.1. GTDB lineage: Bacteria > Pseudomonadota > Alphaproteobacteria > Acetobacterales > Acetobacteraceae > CAHJXG01. The sequence continues at coordinate 18,595 of CALMVT010000433.1, forward strand.
TTCCTGCGAGAGCACGATGGCCTCAGCGAAGCCCGGGAGTTGCGCCTCCCGTCCCGACTACGACCGCCTGGCCGGCAAGCCCGGGCCCGCCGCGCGCCTGCTGCGCTGCATCGACGAGCACGCCCGGCGGCTGAGCGTCCCCAAGGACGGCCTGGCCTGGTGCCCGCTGCCGCGCCACCTGGCGCTGCGCGAAACCGGCCTGTCCCTCGACCAGTATCACCGGGCGCTGCGCCGCCTGCGCGGGCTGCGGCTCGTGTCCGACCGCATGGCCTACTTCAAGGCGGTGCGTATGCCGCACTTCGCCCTGCTCGGGCCGCTCGGGGCCCCCGCGGTGCAGGGAACGCACCAGCCCGGCGGACACGAATTGTCCGTGCACTCCATTGCATTCCAAGGTGGCGAAACCGCCACCATGGAGGGCCCGCCTGTGCAATCAACTGCATTCCAAGGTGGCGAAACCCCGACCACCTCGCGCGGGGGCGCGCCCCTGGCCGCGCGTGCGGGCTTAGCAAGTAAGAAAGAAAGTAAGAAAGAGAAGAAAGTAAGCAAGACTAGCGTGCATTCGCACGCCACGGTCGAAGAGGACAACGTGAAGCAAGATTTCGGGAAAGCACAAGCCAAGACGATCATGGGCAAGCAAGGCAAAACGGTGGCCGAGGTCTTGTCCGAAGCGCAGTCCAAGCCGCAGTCCGCTGCCGTGCCCGGCAAGGCTTCGAGCCTCGAGCCCGTTTGGCGGGACGCCTACGCCCTCGCCTTCGCGTGCTTCGTGCCGAGCCTCACGGTGAAGGAGCGGGCGCAGCTCAAGCACTTCGCCAAGCAGTGCCCGGGCAACGCGCCGCCCGTGGCCGTGCTCCGGTTCGTGGTGGCGCATTGGGCGGTGTTCGTGGGGGCTGCCGCCGCCGACGCCGGGGCCTACAGCCTGCCCGGCAAGCCCAGCGTGGGCTTCCTCGCCAAGCACCTGGGGGTCGCGGTGAACCTGTGGCTCGAGGAGCAGAAGCTCGTCGCGATGAAGGCGGCGCAGTCAAAGCCCGCGCCTTTGCCCGTTCCCGTTGTCCCGAAAGCCCCGGCGGCGGTCGCGAAGCCCTCGGCGTCCGAAGGCAAGGCGACCCTCGACGAGGTTTTGGCGATCCTTTCGCAATAGCGTTCCGCAGGAGTGTTCCCATGAGCGACCCCGTTTCCGGCCAGCCTCCCCCCTTTGGTCCCGTTGACAGCGCCGCCGAGGCGAAGGAGCGGGAGGCGCGCATCATCGTTCTGCACAACCAGTCCGTCGGCCCGATCGTCGCGTCCATCATCGCGCCCATGGTGGAAGCGGGGGGCAACCTGTTCAACGTGCTGGGCCTCGCGGAAAGCGTGCTGCTGGGCGTGATCCTTTACGCCACGGACCACGGCATGCCGGACGATGTGGTGGACATCATGCACGCGCAGGTGGCCAATCGGCTGCAGCAATTCCGCAGGGACGACGCCCTGCGGGCCGCGCCTCCCGCCGGGCACGCCTGACCGTGGCGGGCGACCCCTACGCTTCCGGCGTGCTGAACCCCGACGTGCACGCGCGCCTCGTGGCCGACATGGCGAACATCGCGGCCGAGGCCGGCATCCCCGCGCACTGGATCGCGACGCCGCTCGCGCAAACCTGCGGGCCGGCCGAGGTGGCGTGGGCGCGCCACTACAGGTTCCACGGCCCGAACGGGCGCTCCGGCCTGGTGCTGGGCGGCAAGCACATGGAGCCCGACGCGGAAACCCGCATGGCGGCGCTGGCCGGGGCGCTGCTGCGCAACTTCGTGAGCGCCCGGGTGATGACGCTGCACGAGCTGCTGGCGCGCGCCCATGACGGCCAGGCGCCGGAAGCGAGCTGCCTCCTGGTGCCCAACTTCTTCGCGGGGCGCGCCGCCGGCGCCAAGGCGGCTGCGGGCCATTGGCGCTTCGCGGTGCTGCTCGACGTGCTGCTGGCCCGCCACGCCGCCGGCCGGCAAACCGTGCTGCACGTTTCCGACATGCCGGGCATGGGCGCGGAGTACGGGGACGGGCTGCGCCGCCACGTCGAGGCGCACTACGAGGTGCTGGCGCCGTGACGCTCGGCAAGCTGTTCATCGCCGCCGCCCTGCAGGCGGGCTCGATCGGCGACTGGCTGGGCTGGGGCGACGTGTCGCACCTGTTCCGCCCGTCCGAGCAGGCGCTGCACGACTTCGTGCGCGACTTCGCCAAGAAGTACGGCGCCTTGCCGACCGCTGCCACGCTCGAGAACCACCTGGGCGACGAGCTGTCCGACGCGCCGGAGCCCGCGGCCTACTACCACGACCTGCTGCAGCTGCGCTTCACGGAGGCCGAGCTGAAGCGCGGCATGAAGGCGGCGGCCGACAAGCTGGGCGCCGAAGGCAAGGACCCGGAAGCGGCGCTGGCGCTGGTCGCCGAGACCGTGATGCAATTGATTGCAAAGAAGCAAAGCCGCCAGGTCAGCGACTTCCGCGACGCCTACGACGCGGTGATGGGCGACTACGTCGCGAAGTACACCGCCGACGACGGGGGCGGCCTGCGCTTCGGCTGGCCGACGCTCGACGCCATGACCGGCGGGCTGGTGCGGGGCGACATGGCAAGCCTGGTGGGTCGGCCGAGCAAGGGCAAGACCTGGCAGATGCTCTACGCGGCGCACCACGGCTGGCACGAGCAAGGCGCTTGCCAGCTGTTCGTGTCGATGGAGATGAAGCCGCTGCCGATCCAGCAGCGCCTCGCCGCCATGCACGCCTCGGTGCCGGCGGGCAAGCTGAAGAACGCGGAGCTGTCGAGCGCCTACCTCGGCAAGCTGAAAACCTCGCTCGTGGAGGTGAAGGGGGCCAAGAGCCCGTTCTGGGTGGTGGACGGCAACTTCTCGTCTACCGTGGAGGACATCTGGATGCTGGCCCGCCAGCTCAAGCCCGACGGCATCTGGGTGGACGGCGGCTACCTGCTGAAGCATCCCCGCGAGCGCGACCGCTTCAAGCGGGTGGCGGAGAACGCGGACCTGGTGAAGCAGGAGCTGTCCGACATCGCGCCCACCGCGGTGAGCTGGCAGTTCGCCAAGCCCAAGGGCGACAAGAAGAAGACCGAGTGGTCGTTGGACGACATCGGCTACACCGACGCCATCGCGCAGGTGTCGAGCGTGGTGTTGGGCCTGCTCGCCCCCGACAGCGTGGAAACCCTGCAGGCGCGCGTGATCGACATCCTCAAGGGCCGCAACGGCGAGGTCGGGAAGTTCAGCACGCGCTGGGACTTCATCGCGATGGACTTCTCCGAGGTCGAAGAACAGCCCGTGTCCGAGCTGCAGTATGTCTGAGTGCAGCTAATTGCAAATACTCAGAAGGCACCAGGTTTGACTTGCCACGGCATTCTGAGATGATGTGAGCGTTACTTCACCCCTTTAAGGCTATCCCAATGGCCATTGTGCTGACCAAGAAGAAGGCTGTTGCGCCGAAACCCGAAGGGTTTGCGGCCGACAAGCCCGCCTTCGACACCTCGACCCCGCTCGACATCGCGGCCCTCATGGAGGAGGTGGGGGCGTCGCAGGACGCGATGGAGGCCAAGGCGAAGCAGATCAAGCAGCTGCAGCTCGAGCTCAAGGCGCACGCCGAGAAGGCGAAGCAGCTGGCCGACCTGGTGTCCAAGCACGCGGCCGACAAGGAGATCGGGCCCGACCACGAGTTCGTGGAGAATTCGGAGGGCTTCATGCTGCAGGCGGGCCGCGCCGGCACCGTGCGCTCGGTGGCCGACATGGAGCTCGCCATGAAGCGGCTCGGCAAGAAGCTGTTCTTCGAGAAGGCGACCATCGGGCTGGGCGTCTTGGACGCCTACCTCACGCCCGAGGAGAAGCAGGGCGTGGTCAAGGTGGAGCGCACGGTGCGCTCGATCAAGCTGATCCGGCGGCTCGCCCAGGCCGCGGACTAGACCCAAACAGAGCAAGGAGGCTCGCATGGCTGAAACAGTGAAGTGCAACAAGGATGAGTATTACCTCGACGACGATATGTTCGACGGCAACGACGAGCAGATCGACGGGCTCAAGGAGCGCCTGGAAGCCTATCGGGATGCTGCGCAGCAGGTGGTTGCGTGCTGGGAAGGAGGCGACCTGGCGGCTGCCGTGCGCAGCCTGTCCGCGCTGACCTGCGACACCATCGACGCGCCGGCCGAGCGCTTCGGCACTTGCGATGCCTGCGGTTGTCTCACGGGTGACGAGATCAAAGGATTGCCCGACGGGCGCGAGATCTGCCGCGCCTGCTTCGAGGCCGGCGTCGGGTGAGACGGCACCATGGCACCTAGCAAGGAACCACGCGCGCCGGCCTCGACGACGCCTTTGGTGTCGCTGTCCGACGAAATCTACGCCGCGACCTACAGCATCAAGCGGGTGGACGGCCTGGGCGGGCCGGAGGCGCGGCGGCGCACCGGAGAGAAGCTGCGCGCCGCCCTGCAGCGCACCCGCAAGTACGTGGTGACCGACGATGCCGCGGCGGCCGCCGCCGTGCTGGGGGTGCAGCACCCGGACGTGCTGCTCGCCATGCTGCACCGGGCGAGGCTGCCCTTTCCCTCCGTGTGGATCGAGTGGGACCAGCGCGTGGTGCTGGACGCCATAGGCCAGCCGCCGGAGGAGCGCGCCCCGCCGCGCACCGGGGTGTTGGTGGACCAGCTGCACGCCGAGGGCGAGGTGCCGCTTTACCGGATGCAGGAGATCGGCATGGATTGGGATGAGACGCCCACCGTGGCCCTCGCGAATGCCACCGCCGTGGTGTACTCCACCGAGGTGCATGTCGCGCTCGCCGCGCCTTGGGCGATGGCGGAGCGTTCGGCCATCGCTCGCCTGTCCGGCCTGGACAAGCCGACGCTCGACCTCACGCTGATCGGCAGCGCCTACTCGATGCGGCGCACGGTGTTCCCCAATGACGAGCGCGAGGCGACGGACGAGACGGAGCAGCGCCTGCAGCAATGCACGTCGCTGATGACCTACGCTTCCCATGTGTGGTCGGAGTACTGGCCGAGCTACCGGGAGCTGCTCGATTACCCCGACGCCGGGATGGTCGAAAACGTGGTCCGGCGCTCGGTGGTGGAGTTCTCCGGCACCTGGCGCATGGTGATCGCGCTGATCGCGCTGATCCAGGCGCGGGACTACACGACCTACGCGCCCGGCGCCCCGAACGCGGCCCGGCGCCGCTTCGTCGGCAACCGCATGGTGCCCTACCTGCAGCACTTGCGGGTCGAGCTGGCCCTGCCGCGCGAGGTGGTGCTGCGCCGCGTGGTGCGCGGCATGAGCGGCGACCTCCGCCTGCCGCGCATGGAGGTGGAGGGGCATTGGAAGAACCGGCACGGCGTCGGCGACCCGAAGTGCGACCACGTTTGGACGCACGCGCGGCGCACGGTCTACCGATGCCCGCTGTGCGGCTGGGAGCGCTGGTTCCAGCCGTCGTTTTCTCGGGGCGACGCCGAGGTCGGCTTCGTCACCAAGGACCGCGTGGTGGTGCGGCGGGGGTAAAGCACCATGAATGGCACCATGAAACCAAGCAAGGAGGCTCAACTCATGTCAGACCCGATCAACACGGCGATCCAGGAGGCCGGCAAGGTGCTGGCCCAGCCCGCGCAGACCTTCACGGAGGCTGTGTGCCGCAACGACGGCCTGGTGGCCTGCATCGCGCTCGTGGGCACCCTGGTCGCCGCCGGCGCCGGCATCGTCGGCGTGTCCTACGCCTGCACGCCGGCCGAGCCCGGGGAACCCTGGAAGCTGTTGCCTTGATGGGGCCTCGCGCCCTGGCGGCGGTGCTGGCGGCGCTGGTGGCGCTGCCGGCTTGTGCCGAGACCGTCACGGGCAAGGCGAGCTGGTACGGCTGGCGGGAGCACGGCCGACCCATGGCCAATGGCCGGCCGTTCGACGCGCTGGGCCGGTCGGCCGCGCACCGCACCTGGCCCTTCGGCACCAGGGTGCGGGTGACCAACCTGCGCAACCGGCGCGCGGCCCAGGTGGTGATCGAGGACCGTGGCCCCAAACCCCGCGACCGCATCATCGACCTGAGCCTCGGCACGGCCAGGCGGTTGCGCATGGAGCGTGCCGGTCTCGCCCTCGTGTCGCTGCGGGTGCTTTCGCGCCCGCCGGCGCGGCACCATCATCGCCGCCATTGACACGCACCATGGAGGGTTATCGTGATCGACAGGCTCAACAAGCTTTGCAAGTGGCGCACCGTGCTGGCCGGCTGGCACGGCGGCACCAAGGCCATGAACGCCGACGGCGCCAAGGCCATGCGCGACCTGATGGACAAGTGGCTGATCATGCGGGCGGAGACCAACGCGCTTGCCGAGCTGCTGATCGAGAAGGGCGTTTTCACCCAGCAGGAGTTCACGGGCCAGCTGCACAATGAGGCGCAGCTGCTCGATCAGGCGATGGAGAAGCAATTCCCGGGCTTCCGCACCACCGCGGTGGGCGTCGAGATCTACGACCCGAAGCTGGCCGCCGAAACGACGCGGCGGCTGGGGTTCCCGCCATGACCTGTAAGGACGAAGGCCTAGTGTCCGAGTTCGTGTGCGTGTCCTGCGCGATCGAGGTCACGGCGTTCGGGCTCAACGAATGCCCGGTGCCGCCGCAATGCGCCACCTGCCTGTGGCTCGACGAGTTCATCGCCGACCCCGTGGAGCGCGAGCGCCTCGGCCGGCAGATCGACCCCGAACGACCCGTGAAGGTGCTGCACTGATGCCCGATGTCGACGACTTCATGAGCATGACGGTGCTCGAGCTGCTGCGCCGCGGCGCCTCGTTCATCGTCACCCGCAAGGACGCGGACTGGAAGCTGCAGCTGACCTGGAAGGAGGGTCAGTTGGACGTGCCGCCCGAAGCGGCGCCGCCCAAACCCAAGTGATGCAACAGGGCAAGGAGGCCCGACGTGAACAAGCCGCAGATCCTCGGGTTCTTGCAGTTAATTGCAACCAAGGCCCCGTCCGACCAGCCGCGCACCCGCTGGGTGGTGTCGCACTGCCCGTTCGGCTTCTGGAAGCACGACAACGGAAAAAGCCACCCGACGGCCTTCGGCATCAGGATCGAGCCCGGCGACAGCTTCTGCTCGTGCTTCTCCTGCGGCTGGCACGGCAACCAGTCCGACATCCTGATCGAGCTGGGGCACCTGAACAAGCAGCAGCCGAGCGGGCAGGCGTTCCAGTTGGGCGCCGCGCTCGAGGCGGTGACCAAGGCGGAGGAGGAGGGCTTCGACCTGGCGCTCGACGGGCCCGACATCGAGCAGGTGCTGTTCGGCCCGAAGCCCAGGCCGGCCGCGTTCCCCGAGGACTGGCTGCAAAGCTTCCCCGAGGCGTGGGCGACCGCCATGGGCCGCGACTACCTGCAGCGCCGCGGCGTGCCGGAGGAGATCAGCCACGCGCTCGGCCTGCGCCTCGACCCCAACCAGAAGCGGCTGTGCGTGCCGGTGCGCGACTTCGGCGGCGTGCTGCGCGGCCTGCACGGCCGGGCGATCGAGGCGGGCACGGAGCCGAGATACCGCATGTATGCCCATGACGGCGCGAACAACCCGTTGATCTGGCTCGGCGAGCACTGGGTGGACCTCGAGCGTCCGATCGTGGTGGTGGAGGGCCCGTTCGACCTGTTCTCCGTGATGCGCGTCTACCGGAACGTGGTGTCGCCGCTGTTCGCCAACCCGTCGTCCGAGAAGTTGAAACGAATGGCGGACGCCCAGGAATGGGTGACGCTTCTCGACAATGGCGGGGGAGGCGACGCGGGACGCAAGCACATCTCGCAAGTCATGAACAAGAACAGCCTGACCCATCTGCGACCACCGCAAGGCAAAGACCCCGGGGATATGGCGCTGCATGAGCTGGTGGAACTGTTGGAGCCATGGCTGGCGCTCGACGAAATACTTGTTGCATGACAGCCACAGCTTCGACATAGTGGGTGCGTCCCGTGAGGACACTTAGGCAATCCTTGGAGACCCCCGATGGCACTCAGCTTCATCAAGAAGACGACCTCCGCCCCGCCCGCGGCCGTGAAAGCGGCCCCCGCCGCCACCGCAAAGACCGCCGACCCCGACGACGCCCCGCCCGCGAAGGGCACGGGCTTCCTGGGCAAGGCCAAGCCGCTCGCCAGCGGCGCCAAGCCCTCCTTCATGAAGACCGGCTCGCACGCCAAGGCGGCGATCGACGCCGCCGACGCCAAGGCGGAGCGCGCCAAGGAGGAGGCGGGCAAGCTGTTCCGCTTCTGGATGCCGCCCGGCGACGAGCGCACCGTCACCTTTCTCGACGGCCAGATCGGCGACGACGGGCTGCTCGACTGCGGCATGTTCTACGAGCACCGCGTCAAGGTGGCCGGCGACTGGACGCCCTTCGTGTGCGTGGCGGAAAGCGAGCCGTGCCCGTTGTGCGAGGCGGGGGACAGCAAGCAGAGCCTGGTCGGCGCGCTGACCGTGTGCGACCACACGCCCTACAAGATCCAGAAGGGGCCGAACGCCGGTAAGGTGATCCAGAACAGCCGCAAGCTGTTCATCGGCACCCGCAACACGATCAAGATGCTCTCCAAGCACGCGGTGAAGAAGGGCGGGCTCGCCGGCTGCACCTTCGAGGTGACGCGCTCCGGCGACAAGGAGCCGGGCGTCGGCAACCAGTTCGACTTCGTGGAGAAGCTGTCGGGCGCGGAGCTCGTGAAGAAGTACGGCATGAAGGCCGAGGAGCTGGCGCCCGCCGACTATTCCACCGAGATCAGCTACCGCACGGCCGACGAGCTGGTGGCGCTGGGCGTCGGCAAGGCGTCCAAGGGCCCGGGCTACGAGAAGGGCCTGTCGTCCAAGGGGCTCGCAAACGAGCTGTAGTCACTGCGAAGCTGTCATGGTGCCATGGTGCCATGGCAGCTCGCTTGCCTTATCAGGAGACAGCCTTGGCCCGCACAAGCAACGCCGCCCCCGCCCGCCGCCGCGGTTCCGACAACCCCGTGTTCACCGCCGACCAGGTGCGCGCCCTGCGCGCCCGCTACAAGGCGGGCGACCCAAAGGACGGCTGCCGCGCCATGGCCCGGGAGTTCGGCGTCACCCCGACGGCGATGCAGCACCTGATCAGCGGCCGCACCTGGAAGCAGGTCAAGTGAGCGCGCTCGCTGACCTGATCCGCCACGACCCGCCGCGCGCCTACGGCGCCGGCGCGCATTACCCGTTCAAGCACCTGCTCGAGCGCCGCTACAGGTTCACCAGCCGCTTCGGCGACGAGGTGGCGCTGCACCGCAGGGACGGCGACGACAGCGTGCTGCCGCGCGCCCTGTGCCCGGTGGGGCCGAACGACCAGCGCACCAAGGGGGCGCCGGCCGCGTTCCCGCAGGCCCCGACGCCCAAGGCCCACCAGGAGAAGCTGTTCGCGGAAGCCTTCGCCTTCGTGGACGCCGGGCTGTCCGGGCTAGTGTGCGCCTACACCGGCTGGGGCAAGACGGTGCTGGGCTACGGCCTCGCCCACCGGCTGGGCCGCAAGACGCTGGTGGTGACCACCAAGGACGACATCTACAAGCAGTGGATCGAGGGCGCCGAGAAGTTCCTCGGCCTGCCGCGCCCCCGCATCGGCGAGATCCGCGGCGACAAGACCCAGGTGATCGGCTGCGACTTCGTCGTCGCCATGATCCACACGCTGGCCAAGGGCCGGCTCGACCCCGGGCTCGCCGCGCAGTTCGGCCTGGTGATCTTCGACGAGGTTCATAGGGTGCCCGCGGACAGCTTCTCCGCCGTGGCCGACCAGTTCCCGGCGCTGTGGCGGGTGGGCTTGTCGGCGACGATCGAGCGGTCCGACGGCAAGGAGCTGCTGATCCACGCCCACATCGGCCCCGTGCGCTGCGCGACGGAAGCGCAGCTCATGGTGCCCAAGGTGCTGCGCTTCACCAGCGCCTGGCAGTGCCCGCGTGTGTTCCGCACGGACCCGGACACGGGCGAGAAGAAGGTGGTGCGCGTGCCGCACGAGCCCGGCAAGACCACGCACGTCGAGAAGCTGCTGGCGGCGGACCCCGAGCGCAACAAGCAGCTGGCCGGGCTGATCGTCACCGCGCACCAGAAGCAGCGCCGTCTCGTGGTGTTCTCGACGCTGCACGACCACTTGCACGCGCTTCACCGGGCGGCGCACGCCATGGGCGTGAAGACGCGCGACATGGGCTACTACGTCGGCGCCACCACCAAGGACGAGCGCGCGGCCCGCGACCAGGCGGCGGGGCGCCCGGTGATGTTCACGACCTACGGCATGTGCGGCGAGGGTACGAACCTGCCGTGGCTCGATACGTGCCTGTTCGCCATACCCAGATCCCAGGTCGAGCAGCCCGCGGGCCGTATCCGGCGCGAATACCCCGACAAGGCCCCGCCCGTGGTGATGGACCTGGTGGACCTCGATAGCCCGGTGTTCGCGGGTTATGCCGCGTCGCGCATGCGCTGGTATCGGAGCATCGGCGCGGTCGTTAAGGACATGGAGTGACAACAGCAAGGAGGCTGAATTGGGTTTGGTGATCAAGAAGAAGCAGCCCGTCGCCCACACCAGCGTGGTGCACAGCGAGAAGGGCCAGGTGGTGACCGAGCAGACCCAGCAGGAGCTGGTGGGCGAGCCCGTGACCCTGATGGACGGGCCGCACGCTTCCATCGAGGTGAGCACGTCGCTGACCATCAACCTCGGCAAGTTCAACAGCGTGAAGGTGGGCGTGGGGATCACCTTGCCCGCGGCGCTGAACGAGCTCGACGACGTGTTCGAGTACGGGCGCAGCTGGATGAACCAGAAGATGGAGCAGCTCGCCGCCGACGTATCCCCGGACGCCCCGGCCGAGGACTGAGCCCGTGCAATTAGCTGCAAATCAAACAAGGAGGTTTGGCATGTCTGAGCAGATCGTGAAGGTGCAGGTGCCCCTGGGCGGCCACGGCGTGGGGTCCGGGCGCGGCCTGGTCTACGCCGAGGGCAGGAAGCGCATGCAGGAGCAGCCGCTGCCCGAGGCTGTGGTGAAGGCGCTGAACGGCGACCCCAAGGGCTACTTCAAGGCGCATTGGTCGGGCACCGTCGGCTGGGCGATCGGCGAGCGCGTCGCGGACCAGGCCTGGTAGGAGCGCGCCCCATGGAAGAGAACGAGACGAGCCTGCTCAAGCAGCGCGGCCGCTTCACGCTCGCGACCCAGATCATCCAGGACCTGCCCGAGGTGGCGGTGAAGGTGATGGCCGGCATCCTGGTGCTGCGCTGCTCGCACAGCTTCGCCCGCCAGCGGTTTACTTACGAGGCGATCAGCGGGCACTTCGAGGCGGTGGAGGACGGCGAGCCGCTGCCGACCTACGACGTGAGCTACGACGAGGACACCGAGGCCGCCACCTGGACCCGCACGCCCGCCGCGGGGGCCGACTGATGGCGGGAAAGGGCAGCTCGAGCAAGGACGTGCTGGCCGCCTTCCAGAAGTCGCTGGGCGCGAGCGTGGGCAGCTACGGGGGCAGCCTGGTGGACGCGGCGCGGCTGCCCACCGGGGTGTTCGCCTTCGACCTCGCCACCGGCGGCGGCTTCCCGAGAGGCAAGGCGGCGATGATCTACGGCCCCGAGAGCAGCGGCAAGACCAACCTGGTGCTGCGCCTGATCGCCATGCACCAGGCGCTGTTCCCCGACCTCACCTGCTGCTTCATGGACATCGAGGCGAGCTTCGACCCGGCCTGGGCGCAGCAGATGGGCGTCGACACCGAGAAGCTGATCGTGCTGCAGCCGAGCTACGCCGAGCAGTGCGTCGACATGGTGGAGAGCTTTCTCTACGCCGAGGACTGCGGCCTGGTGGTGGTGGACAGCCTGGCCGCCATGGTGACGACGAACGAGGGGGAAAGCTCGGCCGAGAAGGCCGTGGTGGGCGGCGCCTCCAACCCGGTCGGCAAGATGGTGCGGAAATCGACGCTCGCCTTGGCCGAGGCCGGCAAGGCCGGGCGTCGCCCGACGCTCCTCTACGTGAACCAGATCCGCCACAAGATCGGGGTGATGTTCGGCGACCCCGAGACCATGCCGGGCGGCAACGCGCCCAAGTTCCAGGTGTCGCTGCTGGTGCGGCTCTACGGCAAGAACAAGACCGACCCCAAGGTCAGCAAGACCATGCCGGTGCTGAAGGAGGTGTCGTTCATCCTGAAGAAGTGGAAGGTGCCGGTGCTCGCCAACACCGGGCGCTTCGAGATGGCGATGATCCCGCACGACGAGCTGGCGATCGGCGAGTGCGACGACTTCGGCACGGTGAGCCAGTATCTCAAGGACTTCGGCCAGTTCGGCAAGGCGGCGCCGCCCAAGAAGGGCTGGACGGTGTTGGAGGAGGAGTACCCGACCCTGCAGGCGTTCCGCGACCGGCTCTACGGCGACAAGGCGTTCGGACGCGAGGTGCGCCAAGCCCTGATCGCCCGCGCCCTCGCCGAGGGCCTCAACGTGGGCGAGGAGGCATGACGCTGCCCCCGGTGCTGCGGCGGGCGGCGGCGCGCGCCGTGGGCGGGGCGGGACCGGCGGCCGAGAAGCGCCTGGCCAAGCGCCTGGGCGGGCGGCAAACTCCCGCAAGCGGTGCCATGGTAGGCGCCAAGGGAGACGTGATGCTTCCCGCCATGCTGATGGAGGCGAAAAGCACCGTGCGCGACAGCCTGGCCCTCAAGCTCGACTGGCTCGCCAAGATCGCGGGCGAAGCTCGGGCGCAGGGCAAGGTCCCCGCCCTCGCCGTGGTGTTCGCGACCGGCGACGGCCGGCCCCGCCCGGACGGGGCGTGGGTCCTGATGCCCGAGGCCGCCTTCCGCGAGCTCACGGAGGGGCGCGGTGACTGACCCGCCGCGGCGCCTCTTGAGCATGACGCAGCCCGCCTGGCGGGTGCCCTGCCCGACC
>CALMVT010000434.1:0-19502 GCA_937873175.1 uncultured Acetobacteraceae bacterium
CCCGAGATCTACACGTAAGGAGTCGTCGGCAGCGTCAGATGTGTATAAGAGACAGGTACCAGGACGGATCATCGAGGGCGGGCAAGGTCTGGGCGTGCGCGATTGGAGCGGGATGCGCCGGGGCGGATGGAGGTGCGGCGAGCGGGGCGTCCGGCATGAGGGATGTGTTAATGATCGTTCTCACTCGGTTACGTTGCGAATCCGCCAGATGGCGTAGGGCCGGTCCGGCGTCAACGTGATGCCTTGCGTCCGGTCCGTCCAGCGGAACTGCCGCCCCCCGAGCAGATCGGTCACGTCACAGGCGGCCGGGATAGCAAGCTCGGCGTATTGCGAGAACCGCGGGTCCATGCTGATTGCGATAAGCAAAACGTTAGATCGATCTCTCGTCGCTTTTTCAAAGAACAGCACCTGGTCCCCGCTCGCCGGCAGGAACGTGACGCCCAGATGCGAATGCAGGGCCGGGTTGAGCCGCCGTATGGCGTTGAGCTCCGTGATCTCGGCTGCGATGTTGCCGGGCCGGTTCCAGTCCCAGGCGCGGATTTCGTACTTCTCGCTGTCCAAGTACTCCTCCTTGCCCGGCATCGGCGTGCCTTCGCACAGCTCGAACCCGTTGTAGACGCCCCAAAGGCCCGACAGCGTGGCGGCCAGGGCGGCGCGGATCAGGAAGCCGGGGCGGCCCGAGGTTTGCAGAAACACCGGGTTGATGTCCGGCGTGTTGACGAAAAAGTTCGGCCGGAAAAACTCCCGCGGCGGCCCTTGAGTCAGCTCGGTCAGGTACTCCTGGAATTCCGCCTTGGTGTTGCGCCAGGTGAAGTAGGTATAGGATTGCGAGAAGCCAACCTTCGCGAGACGATACATCACCTTGGGCCGGGTGAACGCCTCGGCCAGGAAGATGGAGTCGGGGTAGCGGGCCTGCACCTCGGCGATCATCCACTCCCAGAACGGCAACGGCTTGGTGTGCGGGTTGTCCACCCGGAACAAGCGAACGCCTTGGCCGGCCCAATACAATACGGCATCGCGCAGTTCGTTCCACAAGCCAGGGATCGCGCCCGTCGCGTAGAAGTCGACGTTGACGATGTCTTCGTATTTCTTGGGCGGGTTTTCCGCATAGCGGATCGAGCCATCCGGCCGCCAGTTGAACCAGTCGCGGTGCTGCTTCAGCCAGGGGTGATCCGGCGAGCATTGGATGGCGAAGTCGATGGCAAGCTCCAGCCCATGCTCCGCCGCCGCGGCGCGCAGGTGCTGGAAATCCTCGATTGTCCCGAGTTCAGGGTGCAGCGCGTCGTGGCCGCCATCGGGCGAGCCGATGGCGTAGGGGCTGCCGGGATCGTCCGGACCCGGCGTCAGGCTGTTGTTGCGACCCTTGCGGTTGGTCCGGCCAATGGGGTGGATCGGCGGAAAGTACAGCACGTCAAACCCCATGCCGCGAATACGCGGCAGATGACGCTCAACATCGGCAAAGGTGCCGTGTCGGTTGGGATCATCGCTCATGGAGCGCGGGAACACCTCGTACCATGAGGCAAAGCCCGCGGCGACCCGTTCGGCCTGCACGGGGATTGGGTCGAGCATCGCGGCGAGCGGGCGATCGTCGGCGCCGGCCATCAACGCGGCTACCTCTGGCGACAACAGGGTTTTCCGTTGCGCATCCGCGTCCTGCTTGCCCAGGGTCTTAACCACCTGGGCCAGCGCCGCCTTGGCCGCAGACGCGGCCCGAACCTCGGCCTGGGCTACCAGCAAGGCGCCTTCACGCAACTCAAGCGCAATTGGCACCCCGGCCGCGTGCTTCTTGGTCAGTTCGTCGGCGAAGGTGGCGTAGGCATCGCGCCAAGCCTGCACCTTGTAGTGGTGCACGCCAAGCTGCCGAAGCGGAAAGGCGGCCGTCCATCGGTCGTTGTTGAGCAGTCGCATCGGCACCTCATGCCAGCCCGTCTTGCCGGGGCCGCGCCAGTGCAGCATGACGGCCAGCTTGTCGTGGCCGTCGGCGATGACGTCGGCCTCGACTTCGACAAGGTCGCCCACGGTGCGCCGTGGTGGGAACCGACCGCCATCAACGCAGGGCGAGGGCGCCTCGATGGCCAGGCGCGGCTGGCGGGCCGCCTGCTCGGCGCCGCTGGCCGGTTGCGGGCTGGCCTGCTGGCTGGGTGGCGGCAGGGCCGGAGCCGTGAACACCATCAAGGCGCTCGGCGGCAGCAGCAGCGTCGATGCCGGGTCGAACGCCTCGCCCGACGCCTCGGACAGCCACGGCCCGAACGACCCGGCGCCTGGCAGCACCGCAGCGCCGCTGACCGTGGCTGGGACGGTGTCCGGGTTGAGCAAGTACAATGCCGCCTGCCGGGCTTGGCGCGGGTCCGCGGCGTCCGTCCGCAGAAGGGCTGTCACTGCCCGGCCGGAGCCATACAGCAAGCGGGCAGGCCCGGCGCCGAAGGCCGGCTGGGCTCGCAAAGCGTTCAAGCGCTTGACCTCGGCACCGTCCTCGTCCGACAGGCGGCGCAGCCATCCGTCGGCCAGCAATGCGGCCACGTCGCCGGTGTGCTCGCCCGAGGGCGCAACCACGGGGGCAATGCCCCGGAGCAGGTCGAGTTCCCGCCAAAGCCAGGCGGCTTGCCCATCCCACCACGGCAGCGAGCATGCGACGTAATCAACCGTGCCGTGCGGCAAGCTCGCCACGCTGTCCCAGGCAAGGCCTGGCGTCCAGGCAAACAGGACCGCATCGTGGACCAGCCCACGCAGGCGGACCAGGAAAGGCGCGACGGACGCCGCCGGCAAGCCGCCGAGCCCAAGCGCCCGCACGCCCGCCACGCCGGCCGCCGTCAACTTCGCGATGTGCGGCGCCCACCACTCGGCAAGCCGCTCGGCGTCGTCAGTGCTAGTCACGGTGGCGATGGCGGCTTGGGCGCTTCTTGGCGGCTGCCGCGGATCAACAGTGGGTGCCGGGGTCACGACGAACATCGCGGGGATGCTTTGTCCTGCGGTGGCCCCCACGGGGATCTCGTCCACATGGATGTCAACAAGGAGGGACAGGCCGAGCGGCCGCGCCGCGGCCACCCAAGCGCCCAGGTCTGCCGGCGCCGCGGGCAGCAACACATGATCGAACCCGAGCGAGGCTGCACGGTCGAGGTCCGTGAATTCCGCGTCGCCGTCCAGAAGGCAGATGCGGGGGGTGCGGGCCGGCGTCATCGAATGACCCGCGCGCAAAGGGGTGTGCATGGTTGTCACTCCTGGGTCACCGGGAAATTGTTCCTGCATCGCAGGCGCGGGCACTTGGTTGCTGCGCCTGCCGGGTTTGATTGCTGGCTGCTGGATAGAAGCCGTGCCGAGGGCAATCGGCGGCTCCATCAGTCGAGGCGCACGCCCCCGGTCACGGCCTGGTAGGTCGCGATGGCGAGGGTAAGCGGCTCGAACGGCTTGGTGATGACGTAGGCGGGTTCGAGGTCCTCCCCGGTCAGGAGGCGCTCCGGATACGCTGTCACGAAAATAACCGGAGCGTAGTGGTGCCGCATGATGCGCGCCACGGCCGAGGTGCCGTCGCCGCCGATGCCGAGGTTGATGTCGGCGAGGATCAGCCCGGGCTTGTGCAGCTCGGCAAGCTTCACCGCTTCGGCCTCGGTGGTTGCAACGCCCACAACGTTGTGTCCGCAGTTCTGCACCAGCTCCTCGATATCCATGGCGATGATCGGCTCGTCCTCGATGATGAGCACATCGGTTGCCGCGCCGGCCCGCAGGTGGGCGCGCGCCTCGGCCAACTGGGTTTCCGCATCGGCCGTGGGAAACTGCACGATCTCGGCAGCAGTCTGGATCGGCACTTCCTCAAGCGAGGTCAGCAGCAGCAATTGGCGCTGGACCTGCGACAAGCCCCCGGTGAGGAAGTTGGTCTTGAGCGTGTTCAGGCCGTCGAACCGGCGCGTGATGGCGTGATAAAGGCTGTGCCGGGCGTCGCCGAGCGCGGCTTGGCCGGCCAGCAGGTCGCGCAGGCTGTCCGCCACCATGGCGTCGCCCCGGCTCTGGTTTCCCGTGAGCGCGCGGGCGTAGCGGCGCGCGTAGGGCAGTGCCCGAACCAGGTCCTCGCGACATAGATTGGCCATGAGTCGTCCCTTTCATGCACAAGCGGCGTGCACTGATGCTGTGTGGACCGGATAAGCGGGATGAGGCGGGCAGTCGAGTTGATTAGTGACGCGCAAAGGGACATAGCCGACGCAGACATCCGACGCCAAATCGTGGCGCTGCTGCCGGACCTCCGCGCCTTTGCGCGGTTCCTGCTGCGGGACCGTGCGATGGCGGACGACGTGGTGCAGGACAGCATCGTACGCGCCCTCGGTGCGATAAACCAGTTTCAGCCCGGCACGAACCTGAAAGCCTGGCTGTTCACCATCCTACGCAACCAATTTTATGAGCAGGCCCGCCGGCGCAAGCGGGAAGCGACAGCTTTGCAGGCGCGGTTCGACGAAACAGAGGCCGCCGACCCGCAGCAGGTTGCGCAGGCAGACATCACCGACCTGCAGCAGTTTATTTGGCGCTTGCCCCCGTCGCAACGGGAGGCGCTGCTACTGGTCGGCGCCCAGGAGATGTCGCACGAGGAGGCCGCCGCCATCTGCGGCGTCCCGGTTGGCACCATGAAGGCGCGCTTGTCCCGGGCGCGCAGCAGCTTGGCGATGCTGATGGAGGACGGCAAAGCCGATCCTGCCTGAGCCGCTCATCATTTCGTGATGATGGGAGTGCAACGCCCGGCGCTTCCCAGCCATTGGGCCTGCACTGAGGCAAAAAGGCAGATCGATGACCCCATCCTTCCACGACCAAGTGATCTCGATCCTTCCCAAGCTGCGCATCCAAGCGCTGGCACTGACGAGGAACCGTTCGGCCGCAGAGGACCTTGTTCAAGACGCCGTCTGCAACGCCCTGTCCGCCCATGCGAGCTTCATTCCGGGCACCAACTTTCCGGCTTGGATGCACCGGATTCTGCGCAACCGGTTCATCTCCAATCTGCGCAAGCGGCGCGACACGACAGACATTGATGACGTGCCGCAGTCCACGTTCGCGACCGAAGCGGCGCATGAGGATCGCCTGGCGCTTAAGGAGTTGGGCCGGGCGATGACCCGCCTGCCCGCCGACCAGCGGGAAGCGCTGCTGATGGTGGTGGTGCACGGCATGAGCTACGAGGCGCTGGCTGAAGCGACGGGATGCGCCGTTGGCACGGCCAAAAGCCGGGTATTCCGGGCGCGCCGGCAGCTCGAAGCGTGGCTGCTAGGAGAAACGGATGCAAAGGGCAAGGACCGGATCGGAACTCGCGCGACGCGTCTGCTTGAGGTGGGCCACGCCGGTGATGAGAACTCGGGCTTTGCCACCGCGTTGCGTTGAACGCTAAACCCGTTTCCGCAACATTTGCTGAAACCTTTGGGAGTGTTTCTGGTTAGGGGTGCGAGCTTTCGGGTTAGACCGGCATGAACCATTGCAGAATGACCCAGCGCAAATCCAAACAGCCGCAAGCATCGCGAAAGCAGATCAAGCCCGTAGTTGCGGCGTTCGACATTTGGCTGCATCGAAGCCTGCATCAGCTTTATGACGATATTGCCCGGGAGCCGATCCCTGATGAGTTGCTTAAGCTGATTGAGGAAGATAGGGAAAAGTGATTTTATACCGGTTTTACAGACCGGTTGTGAAATGAGACGTTGGTGGAAAGCGGGGAACACGCTGACAGTTCGCGTGTTGTGCATTCATCTGGTGGCAACCTTGCCGTTGCTTGTTGTGGCACTGCTGTCAGGATCGACGCTCGCCACCTTGGGAGCCTGGCTATTGGGGTTCGTCGCCACAGGGGCGGCTACTGCTGTTCTGGTATCACGCCCCTTGGCCGCTCTTCACGCGTCTGTGAGTCAGTGGGGGCCTGAAACGGTGTTTCAAAGGCGCCCGGACTTCCAGGACTTGCCATCCACGCGCGAGTTGAGGCAGCTTGCCATCTCGTTTCAACGGGCAACCCTCATTCTGCATCGGCAGCAAAGGCGTCTTGCTGCGGCAATCGATCAGCAGGAACTCCTGATGCAGGAGATCCACCATCGGGTGAAAAATAACCTCCAGGTGGTTGCAAGCCTCCTGAATCTGCAGGCCAGCCGAATTCGTCAGCCGGAAGCGCGGGCCGAGTTCCAGTCGGCGCGCGACCGCGTGCGGACGCTTGCAACCCTTCATCGTCATCTCTACGCCCATGGCGAGCTGCACACGATCAACATGCGGGAGTTCCTGATCGAGCTGTGCAACCAATTGTTCCAAGCGATGGGCGAGAAAGCCGGAGAGCGGCTGCGCTTGGAGATCGAGGCGCCGGAACTTAAAATGTCGAGCGACCAGGCCGTCCCGCTCGCGCTTATCGTCACGGAAGCCGTCAGCAACGCCGTGAAGTACGCCTTCCCCGGCGGGCGGCGCGGCAGCATCTCGGTTTACCTGAAAGCCGACCGTGGCCACGCCGAGCTTGAAATCTCCGACGACGGCGTCGGCATTCCCGCCGGCCGTATGGAGACCGAAGCCGGAACCCGCGACGGCATCGGCATCCAGCTCATCCGGGGCTTTGCTCGGCAACTCGGCGCCACCTTGAAGGTGGAAGGGGGCCATGGCACCCGATACAAGGTTTACCTGCCGTTGCAGCGCAAACGCCTCGATAGTCCCCTGCTCGGCACGCTGGCCAGCAAGACACCCGTATAACCGCATCTTGCGCGGATCACGGGCACACGGCACATCCACATCAAGATGGAGTGTGGTGAATGGATCCCAGCTTGCAGCAAGCCCTTCCGCAATGGCGCCACCACCTGCATCGGCATCCCGAGCTGTCGCTGCAGGAGCGAGACACTGCGGCCTTTGTATGCGGCACGCTCGCCAGCCTCGGCATACCTTTCACCGCCGGCGTTGGCGGCCATGGTGTCGTCGCGACGCTGACGCGCGGGCGGTCCAACCGAAGCGTCGGGCTTCGCGCCGACATGGATGCCCTGCCGATCGCCGAGGTGACAGGCTTGCCTTATGCGTCCGAAACCGCGGGTGTGATGCACGCTTGCGGCCACGACGGCCACACCGCCAGCCTGCTGGGTGCGGCGGCGCTGCTGGCGCGGGATGCCGATTGGTCGGGCACCGTCCATTTCGTGTTCCAGCCCGCCGAGGAGGGCTATGGCGGGGCGCGAAGCATGCTGGCTGACGGCTTGTTCGACCGGTTCCCGATGGAGCGCATCTTCGGCTACCACAATTGGCCCGGCCTTGAGGCCGGAACCGTGGCCGTGCACGACGGTGCGGTCATGGCGGCCGGTTCACGTGTGCAGATCACCATCGACGGACATGCCGGCCACGCCGCGATGCCACATCTTTCGCGTGATCCCTTGCTGGCTTCCGCCCATTTCCTGGTGGCGCTGCAATCCGTGGTGTCCCGTAGCGTGGACCCGCTCGAATGCGCGGTCGTCTCGATCTGCACGATGAACGCCGGGGCGGCGTCGAACCAGATCCCCAGCCGGTCCGTGCTGTCCGGCACCTTCCGCACTCACCGCCCGGCAGTCCGCGACCTGGTTGAAGCCGGCATCCGCCGCGTGGCGGCGGGGATCGCCGCAAGCTGCGACGTGACGGTTGAGCTAGAGATCCAGCATGGCATATGCGCCACCGTGAACACGCGGGCGGAGGCGGACCTTGCGGCTGCCTGCGCTGGCAAGCTGGGCCTTCCCGTGCGGAACGACGTGCCGCCCAGCATGGCGGGTGAGGACTTCGGCTGGTATTTGGAGCAGAAACCCGGTGCGTTCGTTTGGATCGGCAACGGCCCGGCTCGGCCCGGCGGTGAGCTGCACAACCCCGGTTATGATTTTAACGATGCCATCCTGCCAATCGCCGCCGAGTGGCTGGCGACTACGGCCCGCCGGGCACTGGCGTCCTAGCAGCGGCAACAGGCGGGAGCGAGGGAGCGCAGTGACAAGTCTGCCAAAGCCCGGTCGCGCCTGGATGGCGCGCAACATGGCTGCTGGCCAGCGGGCGGTCCGCCCTGTGGCGATGCTCGGCGTGCTGGGGACGCTGGCGGCCATCGGCCAGGCATGGTGCCTCGCGCGGCTTTTGACGGACGCGATCACGACAGTGCCGTCGCAGCCTGGCGCGTCGGAGGTGCTGTGGGCGCTGCTGTTCGCGGGATTGACGGTGCTGCGGGCTGTTTTGCTGGTGGTGTCGGATGGCGTGTCGTTCACGGCCGGGGTGGCGGCGCGGCGGCGGTTGCGCAGCGACCTGTTCATCCGCGTGTTCGGCGCGGGACCGGGTTTCCTCCGCGGGGCGCGGTCCGGCGAGCTTGCCGCCTTGGCGGTGGACCGCATCGAATCGTTGGAGGGCTTGTTTGCCCGCTGGCTGCCCGCGTCGGTCCTGGCGGTGGCATCGCCGCTGCTGGTCGTGCTTGCGGTGCTGCTGGTTGATCCCGGGGGCGCGCTGATCGTGGGGGCGGCCGGGTTGCTGGTTCCGGTTGGGATGGCGCTGGCGGGGTTGGGCGCGGCAGCGGCGTCGCAGCGGCAGTTCGTGGCGATGGGCCGGTTGCAGGCCCGTTTTCTCGACCGGGTCCGCGGCATTGCCACCATCGTGCTCGCCGGTCGCGCCGAGCAGGAAGCGCAGCGCCTGCAGACGGCGGCGGACGACCTGGGCCGCCGGACGCTTCGGGTGCTGCGAGTCGCTTTTCTGTCGTCGGCGGCACTTGATTGCGCGGCGGCGGCGGCCCTCGTGGTGCTGGCCGGGCGGTATGCGGCGGCATGGCGCAACGGGGCCAGCCCGGTGGCGGCGATCTTCGTGCTGGTGCTGGTGGCCGAGTTCTTCGCGCCACTCCGGGCTTTTGCTGCCGCCTACCAGGACCGTTTGCAGGCGGCGGGGGCGGCCGAGCAGTTGGCGAGCTTGCCGGACTTGCCGGAGTCTGCGGGCGCGCCGCCGATCCGCACCGTGACAGCCACGGGCGTGACGGTCGCCTTTCACGACGTGCGCTTCACCTGGGACCCGTCGCGCGGCGCCGTGCTCGACGGCTTGAGCTTCCGGGCGCCGGCCGGGGAAACGACGGTGCTGGTGGGGCCGTCCGGCGCCGGCAAGTCGACCGTTATCGAGTTGCTGCTGGGCTTTGTGCGTCCGGACAGCGGGCGCATCACCCTGAACGGCGCCGATATCGGCACCATCGTGCCATCGGCCCTCGCCCGCATGACGACGTGGATCGGACAGCGCCCGGTGCTGTTCGCCGGGAGCATCCGCGACAACATCTGCTTCGGGCGGGAGGACGCGACCGACCAGGAGGTGGAGGAGGCCGCCCGGGCTGCGGGCATCGCGTCCTTTGCGGCAGCGTTGCCTGAAGGGCTGGACACTCCCATCGGCGAGGGCGGCTACGGCCTGTCCGGCGGCCAGGCGCAGCGCGTGGCCATCGCTCGGGCCTTTGTCCGCAACGCCCCGCTGCTGCTGCTCGATGAGCCGACGGCGCACCTCGACCCGGCGACCGAGGCGGATGTGTTCGACAGCCTGCGCCGTTTGGCGCTCGGGCGCACGGTGATCCTGGCCAGCCACTCGGCGGCGGCGCACGCCTTCGGCGGTCGGACGCTGGAACTGTCCGAGGGCCGGACACGGCCGGTCCAAGGCGTGGCATGACGACCCAGCGCGGCTTGGGCGCGCTGCTGCCCATCCTGGCGCTTTGGCGCGGCTACGCGGGGTGGCTGCTGGCCGGGCTGCTGGCGTCGCTGCTGACGGTGGCCGCCGGCCTGGCGCTTGCGACCGCGGCCGGCGGCATGGCGCTGCGTCCCGTGACGGGGATAGAGGCCGTTGGGCTGGCCGCGCTGCTGTTCTTGCCGGGCGTGGTGCGCGGGCTGGGCGCGGCGCGAGTCGTGTTCCGCTACGGCGAGCGCATGCTGACCCACGCCGCCACGTTCCGGGTTTTGGCGGGCCTGCGCGTTTGGCTGTTCCGCGGCTTGGCGCGGCAGTCCTCGGGCGGGCTTGGCTTCATGCGCTCGGGCGACGCGCTCGGCCGGGTGGTCGGCGACGTCGAGGCGTTGGACGGCCTGTATCTGCGGATCATCGTGCCCGGCGTTGCGGCCGTGCTGCTGCTGCCGGTGCTCGTCGGCACCCTGGCGCCAGGGCATGCCGGAGCGGCGCTGCTGGTGGGCGGCTTGTTCCTGCTTTCGGCCGTGGTCCTGCCATGGGTGGCGGCCCGGCTGACCCTGGATGCAGGCGGGCGGCTGGCGGAAACCTCGGCCGGGCTGCGCTCTGCGGCGCTGGACGCCATTGACGGCATCCGGGAAGTGCGGGCCTACGGCGCCGAAGGCCGCATGCTGGCGGCGGTTCAGGCGCGGGAAGCCGCGCTGTTCCAGGCGCAGCGCCAGGTAAGCCGCCGCGCATCGTGGGCGCAGGCCGCGGCGTTCGCTTGCGGCCAGGCGGCGCTGCTGGTCGTGCTGTTGTCGCCCGGGGTCGCGCCCGGCGCCATGGTCGCCGGGCTGTTCCTTACCTTGGCCGCATTCGAGGTCGTGGGTGGCATGCCCCGCGCCGGCGCCTTGGCTGGCTATGCGGCGGCGGCAGCAAGTCGCATCACCGCGGCTGCAACGGGAGCCAGCGCGGGCGATCCCTCCGATCCAGCGCCGCTGCCCAGCGGCACGTCGCTGCGGTTCGAGGGCATCGGCTTCCGCTGGCGCCCGGACCGCCCGGCCGTGATGGACGGTCTCACGCTTGATGTTCCGGCCGGCAGCCGGGTGGCGATCCTGGGGCCGTCCGGCTCCGGCAAATCGACCTTGGCCGCGTTGGCGCTCAAGGTGGCGGCCCCCCAAGCCGGGCGCGTGTTGCTGGGCGGCGTGGATGTCGCGCGCCTCCGCGCGGAGGACGTGCGTTCGCGCATCGCGTGGCTGAGCCAGGACACGCACCTGTTCAGCGACACGGTGCGGGCCAACCTGAGGCTGGCCCGCGACAACGCGACCGACGCCGAGCTTTGGGCCGCGCTGGACCGCGCCGGGATCGCCGACACGGTGCGCGGCTTCCCAGACGGACTTGAGAGTTGGATCGGCGAGGGCGGGCTGCAGGTCTCGGGCGGGCAGGGGCGGCGGCTGGCGCTGGCCCGGGCGCTGCTGTCGCAGGCGCCGATCCTCATCTTGGACGAGCCGGCGACGGGGCTGGATTTTGCGACCGAGCGTGCATTCCTCCTGACGCTTAATGACGTGGCGGCTGGCCGGACAGTGATCCTGATCGTCCACCGCCTGATCGGGGTGGAGCGTCTGGACCGCATCTTCCGGCTTTCCGCAGGGCACGCTGTGGCGGCTGCGGCCTGAACGGTTGACGGTGCGGGCTTCGGGCAGGCACTTAGGAAGGACGCCGAGTTTGCGCAGGGGACCGCCATGACACTCTCAATGATCGCACCGCGCCCGGCGATGCCGCTTCGCTTTGCCGTTTTCGGGTTGGCGCTGGCGGGTTTCGCGGCGTGCACCGCGGCGCCGGCGGAACCGCAGGAACCGTCCTACATCGTCTTCTTCACGCCGCTCTCGGCGGAGCTTGACGAGGCGGCGCTGGGCGTGGTCGCTGATGCCGGCCGCGCCGCGGAGGCGAGACCCGGCCGCCGGGTCGTGGTGGCGGGCTACGCCAACCGCATTGGCGCGACCGATGCCGACCGGACATTGTCCAAGCTGCGGGCGCAGGTCGTGGCCGACCGCCTGGCGGCGCAGGGCGTGGCCCTCAGCCGCATCGCGCTGCGGCCCAAGGGTTCGGTTGGGGGCGACCCGGGCATCGAGAGCCGCCGGGTTGAGATCGACATCAACTAGGCCCGCAATGCCGGCACAGGACATGGGGGAGGGCCGGACCGCGCCGCGCGACGTGCTGCGCCGCGTGTTCGGCTTCCCGGCGTTCCGCGGCCTGCAGGAAGCGGCGATCGAGCGGGTGGTGGCCGGCGGCGACGCGCTGGTGCTGATGCCCACCGGCGGCGGCAAGAGCCTGTGCTACCAGGTTCCCGCGCTGTGCCGCCTCGGCACGGCCATCGTCGTGTCGCCGCTCATCGCGCTGATGGACGATCAAGTCGCGGCGCTCCGGCAACTCGGCGTCGCGGCCGGGGCGCTGCATTCCGAGGTCGAGATCGACGCCGCGCGGACAATCGCCAACGACCTCGACGCGGGCCGGCTGGACCTGCTGTATGTGTCGCCGGAGCGGCTGTCGATGCCCGGCACGCTGGACCGCCTGGCCCGGCAGCGCATCGCCCTCCTTGCCATTGACGAGGCGCATTGCGTGTCGGCCTGGGGACACGAGTTCCGGCCGGAGTACCGTGGCCTCGCGCGGGTCGCGCAGCGTTTTCCCGGCGTGCCGCGCATCGCGCTCACCGCGACGGCCGACCCGCGCACCCGCCTCGACATCCTGCATGCGCTGGGCATGGACGAGGCGGAGATGTTCACCGCGAGCTTTCACCGCCCCAACCTGCACATCGCGGCGCAGGCAAAGGAGAGCGAGGCCAAGCAGTTGTCGGCGTTCCTGGCCCGCCACAAGGGCATGGCCGGCATCGTGTATTGCGGCAGCCGCAATAAGACCGAGCGGACCGCGCTCCGGCTCAAGACGGAGGGGCTCACGGCGCTGCCGTTCCACGCCGGGCTGTCGGCGATGGAGAAGCGCGTGGCGCTGACCCGGTTCCGCAGCGGCGAGGCGGTGATCATGGTGGCGACCATCGCCTTCGGCATGGGGATCGACCGGCCGGACGTGCGCTTCGTGGTGCACCTGGACATGCCGGACAGCCCGGAAGCGTTCTATCAGCAGATCGGCCGCGCCGGGCGCGACGGGGAGCGGGCCGACACGCTGCTGCTGTACGGTGGGGAGGACATCGCCCGCGCCCGGCATTGGCTCGCCCAGTCCAGCGCGCCCGAAGCGCAGCAGCGCATCCAACGTGAGCGGCTGGAAGCGATGATCTCGTTGACCGAGACAACCGCCTGCCGCACCGGGTCGCTGCTGTCGTGCTTCGGGGAAACGTTGCCCGGCCCCTGCGGGCATTGCGACGCCTGCACCTCTCCCGTCGCGCTGTTTGACGGCACGGTGGCGGCGCAGAAGGTGCTTTCGGCTATCTATCGCACGGGGCAGCGGTTCGGCGCGATGCACATCGTTTCCGTGCTGCGCGGGCAGGAAACGCCGATGATCCTGAAACACCGGCATCAGGAGTTGCCGACCTACGGGATCGGGTCGGACCGGCCGCCGGGCTTCTGGCGCGGGGTGATCCGGCAACTGATCGCCCGCGGCGCGCTGCGTACTGAGAGCGGCGAGTATGCCACGCTGTCGCTGGTGCCCGAGCAGGCACGGCCGATCCTGCGCAGCGAGACGACCCTCATGCTGCGCGACGAGCCGGAGCCGGCGCGACTTCAGACGCCGGGTCGTCGCGACCGCGCACCGCTCTCAACCGGCATGGCAGAGGGAGTGCCCGCCCCGGGCGCCGCCGGGCTGTTCGATGCCCTGCGGCAATGGCGGGCGACCGAAGCGAAGGCGCAATCCGTGCCGCCCTATGTCATCTTTCACGACAGCGTGCTGCGTGAAATCTCCAGCGCCCCTCCGGCTGACCTGGGCGACCTGGGCGAGATCAAGGGCGTCGGCGCGTCCAAGCTGCAGCGTTACGGGGCGGCCGTGCTGGAGATCACTCGGCGGCACGCTTCGTAAGCGGCTCCAGCGTTCCAGGCTGACCCGGCGAACGGCGGAACACCTGCGCCGTGTCGTGCAGCGCCGCAACGGCGGGACGGTGGGCGATCGAGATGATCGTGGTGTCCGATAGCTGCTGGCGGAGCTTCGCGTAGAGTTCGCTTTCGGCCTCGGGATCGAGGTTTGCGGTTGCCTCGTCCATGAACAGCCAATCCGGGCGCAGCAGCAGCGCCCGTGCGATGGCGAGCCGCTGTTGCTCGCCGCCGGACAGGCGCTGTGCCCAGGGCTGATCGTCATCAAGGTGCGCAGACAGCGGCGCCAATCCGGCGTCGGCCAGCGCCTGCCGCACGGCGTCATCGCCGAAGCTGCTGTTGGCACTGGGATAGGTCAGAGCATGTCGCAAAGTGCCGAGCGGGATGTAGGGCCGTTGCGGCAGGAACAGGTAGCGGCCCGGGGGCCGTTCGACGCTGCCGCGGCCATACGGCCAAATGCCGGCGATGGCGCGGAACAGCGTGGACTTGCCGGTGCCGGACCGGCCGGAGATGGCGGTGGACTGGCCCTTGGGGAACAGCATCCCGGAATGGGCGAGAAGCGGCGTGCCGTCCGGCAACGCGAGGCTCAGGTCGGCCGCCGCGATGCCGTCGCCAGAGCCGGGCCGGAGGCGGGCGCCTTGGTCGGCCAGGCCGCGGGCGACATCGATCGCGCGCTGGAAGTTGGCTAGGCGGGCCACCGTCGCGCGCCATGACGCCAGATCCGCATAGGAGTCTATGAACCAGGACAGCGAACCTTGGACGCTGTTGAATGCTCCTGCGGTGCGGGTCAGGCCGCCAAGCTGAATGGCGCCGGAGAAGTAGCGCGGGGAGGCGACCACAAACGGGAAGATCGACGCCGCCTGCTCATAGCCGGCGATCATGGCGTTGAGCAGCTTCTGCCGCTGCATGATGGCCCGGTAATTCAGGAACACGGAAGCGAATCGGTGGGCCAGGCCGGCCTTCTCCGCCGTTTCCCCGCTATACAGGGCCACGCCCTCCGTGTTTTCCCGCAGGCGCACCAGGGAGAAGCGAAAATCCGCCTCGAACCGTTCCTGCTGGAACGACAGCGCGGCGAGGGGGCGGCCGACGTAGTGGGTGAGCACGCTGCCGAAGGCGGCATAAAGGATTGCGACCCACAACATGTAGCCGGGAATGGTGATCCCCAGCAGCGTCACGGTGCCCGACAAGGTCCAGAGGATCAGCGCGAAGTTGAACAGGCTGACGATGTTGGACAGCAAGCCGAGGCCAAGCCGCAGCGTATCCTCCACGTATTTGCGCAAATCCTCGGCGATGCGCTGGTCCGGGTTGTCGGTGCCGGCGCCGGCCGGGTCGGCGGTCAGGCTGATGGTGTAGTAGGCGCGGTCGGACAGCCAGTCGGTCAGCAGATGATCGGTCAGCCAGCGCCGCCAGCGGATCTGCAGCAACTGTCTCAGGTAGGTGCGGTAGATCGCAATAGGGATGTAGATCGCCACGATCGGCACGAAGCCGGGCATGAAGCCGGCATCGCCCGTGCGATAGCTGAACAGGAGCTGCATAAACAGCTCCCAATTCTTGTTCTGCAAGCTGTCGAAGAATGCGCCGTTCCAGTAATTCAGCACGACGTGCGCGCCGACCAAGCTCAGGTTCAGCGTGATGATCAGCAGCAGCAGCCCGCGCGCGGCCCATTTCTCCTCGGACCGGAAATAAGGCAGGGCCAGCCGCCACGCGTCACCCAAGACGGGTCCGAGCGCCCGCATCAACGGTCTCCCCGGGGCAGTGCCATGCGAAGCCGGATCACGCCTTTGACGCCGGTTGGCGCGACCACATGGCCCTTCCGCAAGATGTCGATACGCCCGCCGGCAGCCAGCCGGCAAGCGGCCCGGCGCACCTCGCCGAGCAGGGGGTGCCAATCGGGCCGAAGCGCACGGGCGACCTCGCTCGGACAGATGGACTTGGCTGGACCACGCTGGGCGGTCAGCGCCAGGATGGTCGCCTCGATGTCAGCGACGGGAGGAACAGCTTGATGAGTCATGGGACGACGCTGGCGCAGAGCGCGTCAGACCGCAAGCCATCGGCATCAAGAGCGAGCAGCGCCCAGCATCGGGCGAAGCTGCCCCGCCGGCAAAGGATAGCTGAACAAGTCGCCTTGTCCCTTCTCGCAGCCGATGCCCGAAAGAAAGGCGCGCTGGGCCTCGGTCTCGATGCCTATGGCCACGGTGGTGAGGCGCATAGCAAGGCCGCCACCCTTGATCGCCGTGCGGACAATTGCCGCATTCTTTCGGCTCATCGGCAATCCTTGCACCAACGAGCGGTCCAGCTTCATCGCAGTCACCGGCGGCCATTTCAGCATGGACAGGGTGGCAACGCGTTCCGGGTTTACTTGATCTTGGCTTCCTTGAACGGCACGTGCTTGCGCGCCACCGGATCGTATTTCTTAAGCTCCAGCTTGGTGGTTTTGGTGCGGGCGTTCTTCTTGGTCACGTAAAAATAGCCGGTATCCGCGGTGGACACGAGCTTGATCTGAACCGTGTTGGTCTTGGCCACAGCCTGCTTCCTAAACGAGGTGCGCCCGAAAGGGGCGGCATGAGGCGTGGAACATGCTCATGCGGGCCTGCCGGGTCAAGCCTGACGATGTCCAAGAGGAGCAACGGTTTCAGGGCTTCAACGCGCCGAACTGCGGCCGTGACCGGCGCGCGGCGGCGTAGGCGGCGGGGTGTTCCAGCAAGTAGCGGGCAGCCATCATGTCGGTTTCGCGCCCCTCGGCAGCCGGGCAGGCCCTGCGCAGGGCCGTGATCTCAGAACCGGGGAGCGGGGCACGGGCTGCGTCGTGCCGGGCCAAGGCGTCTGCCAAAGGCAGGCGGCCTCGGTTGAGGCTTGCCAGTTGCTGCATGGTGGCGTCCAGTCCCTGACTGGTGCAGACCTGCGGCAAGACGCCCAGGCCTTGGATGGGCCAGCCCAGCGGCGCCAGCACGCGGCTCCAGGTCACGAAAAGCTCCCCGCCGTCCGGCAGCGTGGCAACCGTCTGCACCAGCCCCTTGCCAAGCGTGGAACTGCCCACCACCACGGCACGGCCCTGGTTGGCCAACGCGGCCGCCATGATCTCGGCGGCGCTCGCCGAACGGCCATCGACCAGCACCACGATCGGCGCGCCCTCGGTCGCATCGTGGGCCACGGCCCGCCACGCATGCGTGGCGCCTGGATTGCGACCGGCGGTGACCGCCACCAAACCGTTCTCAAGCATCAGGCTGGTTGCTGCCACGGCCTGCCGCAGCAGCCCGCCGCGGTTGCCGCGAAGGTCGAGTACCACGCCGCGCAAACGCCGCGGTGCCGGCCCTTTGGCAAAAAAGCGCTCGAACTCCTGATCCAAGCGGCGGTCCGTGTCGCTGCTGAACCCGGCGACCCGCACCAGCAGCACCGCGCCGACCTGCTCGGCAAACACCGTTTCCGGCGGCACGACCACGCGTTCAAGGTCGATGACCTGCGTGCTGCCGTCGCGCCGGCGCAAGGTGATGCCAACCTCCGTGCCGTCGATCCCAGCGATCCAGGACAGGACGGTGGCCAGTTCCGCGCCAAGCGTCGGCTGATCATCCACGGCCAGGATACTGTCACCCTTGATGATCCCGGCCTCAGCGCCCGGCCCACCGGCGTTCACGCTCTGCACGATGAATGCCTTACCGACCTGCGCGAGCACCAGCCCAATCCCGGCCGCCCCGGATCGCCGCGCCCGGTCAAGCTCGGCAGCGGCGGGCGCCACGTATCGGGAGTAGGGGTCGAGATGGTTGAACAGCTCGTTGAAGAAGCTGGTGATCAAGGCCTGGAATCCGGCGTCCCGCACGACTTCAGACACGTCCCAGGCTGCGAACATGAGTTCCGCCCCAGCTTGTCCCCACGCAGCAATGGTCGGTTCAGGCGGAATTGCGCACTGATGAATGCTGCGGTCGGCTTGCCTGAGATCAAGGCTGACGCCGTGATCCTCGATCGTCAGCCCGGCATCGATGGATGTCACGCCGCGCAACCCCCAAAGCGCCAGTTGCCGCACCGGAACCGGCTCCAAGGTGCGCGGTTCCAGGAACTCGAACGATGCCGTCAGCACGGAAGCGGCAAGGCCGCTTGGAAATTCCGCGCGGGCCGGGCTTTCGGACTGTCCCCAAGCCGGGACGGCCATGACCAGGACAGCCAGGACGAGCGCCAGCCTCATCCGCGCCGAGCTCGGCGCTCCCCGCGGGCGCCGCGCAACGGGGATCGCGGTTCTGGCTGGGCCGCGCGGGCGGGTGACACCATCTGGAACAGCAGCCCGCCCGTCACTGGGCTCGCCTCCGAAAGGCGCACCTCCACGTCCTGGGCCAGGTGGTAGGTCATGCGGGTACGACGTCCGGACAGCGAGTGGGTGGCCTCGTCATACATCCAATAATCGTCGGGCAGCGCCGTCATGGGGACCAACCCGCTCGCCCCGGACTCCGAAAGGGTGACGAATAAGCCAAAGCGCTGCACGCCGGAGATGCGGGCGGCGAACACGGCACCCACCTTGTCGGCCATGAATGCGGCAAGGTAGCGGTCGACGGCCTCGCGCTCGGCCAAGGCGGCGCGGCGCTCGGTGGCGCTGATGTGCTCGGCCGTGTCGGGGAACCGCGCCGCCTCATCCGGGGCGAGGCCGCCCAGTCCGAGCTTCAGGCCGGTGACCAGCGCCCGATGCACCAGCAGGTCGGCGTAGCGCCGGATCGGGCTGGTGAAATGGGCGTAGCGCGGCAGGCTGAGGCCGAAATGGCCGATGTTGTCGGGGCTGTAGGCCGCCTGCGACTGACTGCGGAGGATGACCTCGTTCACCAAGGGCGCTTGCTCGGTGCCGGCGACCTTCTGCAGCACGCGGTCGAGGTCGCGCGGGTGCAGGTCGTTGCCGGGCGCCAGGCTGATGCCCATGCCGTGCAGGAAGAAGCGCAGCGCCTCCAGCTTTTCGTCGGACGGCGGCGCGTGCACGCGATACATGCAGGGCAGGTGCCGGCCTTCCAATTCCTCGGCGGCGGCGACGTTGGCGAGCACCATGAACTCCTCGATCAGCCGATGGCTGTCGAGGCGCGGGCGCGGCGCAACCGACAGCACCCGGCCCTCCTCGAGCACGACCTTGCGCTCCGGCAGGTCAAGGTCGAGCGTGCCGCGGGCCTCACGGGCGCCGAGCAGGGCGCGGAAGGCGGCATAGAGCGGCGGGAGGACGCCGGGCAGATCCAGGTCGTGCCCGGCGTCTTGTGCATCCTGCACCTGCGTGTAGGTCAGCCGGGCGGCGCTGCGCATCAGTCCGCGGCCGAACCGGTGCGCCGTTTTGCGCCCGGCGGCGTCGATCCGCATCTCAACGAACAAGCAGCCGCGGTCCTCACGCGGGCGCAGGCTGCACCAGCCGTTCGACAGCGCTTCCGGCAGCATCGGCACCACGCGGTCGGGGAAATACACGCTGTTGCCGCGGGTCCAGGCGGCCCGGTCCAGCGGCGCGCCCGGGCGCACGTAATGGGCCACGTCGGCAATCGCGACGATCAGGCGGAAGCCGTCGCCGTCCGGCTCGGCGAACACGGCGTCGTCGAAGTCCCGCGCGTCCTCGCCGTCGATGGTGACGAGCGGCACGCCGCGCAGGTCCTCGCGCTTGCCGAGCGGCACGCCGCGGGCGCGGGCGGCGTCGTGCAGCGCCTCCTCGGGGAAGTCCTGCGGGATGTCGTGGCCGTGGATGCAGATCAGGCTGACGGCGCGGGCGTCGCCCATGCGGCCCAGGCGCTCGATGATGCGCGCAGGCTTGAGGCCCAGGCCGGCGTGGGGCAGGGGACTGGCGGCGACAATCTCGCCCGGCTCGGCGCCGCCGGTTTCGCCGGGCGGGATCAGCCATTCGCCTTTGGCCCGGCGGTCGGTCGGCACCAGGCG
>CALMVT010000434.1:19602-76134 GCA_937873175.1 uncultured Acetobacteraceae bacterium
CGGGACGCGCAGTTCGGGGCCGATGCCGAACTCCCGGGAAATCTCCCGCTTGCCGACCCGGCCGCCGGCGGCGCGGATGAACTGGCGCACGGCCTCCCGCGACGGCAACGTGCCCTCCTCCGCCGCGCTCCGCATTCGGCGCACCACGTCAGCCAGCCGAGCGGGTGATCCCCGTCCGAGGCGGCGTGGCGCCGGGCCGCTTCGCCGCCGGCTTCTTGGCGGCCTTCTTGCTCGTGGTCTTGGGCGCTGACCGCTTGGCCGCCGGCCTTGCCGTCCTCGCTTTTGCCGCATCCGCTGCCGCGGGCTTCGCAGCCTTGGCCGCCCCGACCTTTGCCTTGCGACCGGGCTTTGCCTTCAACGCCTTGCCCTTCTCCGCCAGCAAGGCGACCGCGTCGTCCAGCGTCAGGTCGTCCATTGCCACGTCGCGCGGCAGGTTGGCCACGCGCAGGCCATGCTGGACATATGGGCCGAACCGCCCCTTGCGCACCATCACCGGCTCCTTGTCGGCGGGGTGCGGACCCAGCGACCGCACGCTGTCCAGCTTCTTCGCCATCACGTCCACGGCACGGTTCAGCCCGACCGAAAGCACGTCGTCATCCTTGTCGAGCGAGGCGTAGATGCTGCCCATGCGGATGAACGGGCCGAACCGGCCGATGCCGGCTTCCAAAGGTTCCTGCCGGTCGGGATGGATGCCGACCAGGCGCGGCAGCGACAGCAGGCCCAGCGCCTGCTCCAACGTCAGTTGATCACCTTCGACGCCTTTCGGCAGCGACGTGCGGCGCGGCCTGCTTTTCTTGTCTTCCGGGTTCGCCTCGCCCTGCTGCACATACAGCCCGTAGGGACCGCGCCGGACGGTCACGGCCTCTCCCGTTTCGGGATGGTGACCGAGCTCGCGCATGCCCTCCTTCAGGGTCTCCCCAGCCTCTTCTCCCCCATCGATCGCAAGCCGCCTCGTGTACTGGCAACCCGGGTAGTTAGAGCAGCCGATGAAGCTGCCGTGCCGGCCAAGTTTGAGTCCCAGCCGCCCGGCGTGGCAGGCCGGGCAAAGCCGCGGGTCGGCGCCGTCGCTGCGCGCGGGAAAGAAGTGCTGGCCCAAGTCCTGGTCCAGCGCGTCGATCACGTCGCTGATCTTCAGGTCGCGCGTTTGCTCGACGGCGCGGGAGAACTGCTCCCAGAACGCCTGCATCACCGCGCGCCACTCCGCCCGGCCGCCGGAGATGTCGTCCAACTGCTCCTCAAGCGACGCCGTGAAATTGCTGTCCACGTAGCGCTCGAAAAAGCTGGTCAGGAACGCGGTGACGAGCCGGCCGCGATCCTCCGGCACGAAGCGCTTGTTCTCCAGGCGCACGTAGTTGCGGTCGCGCAGCACCGTCAGGATGGAGGCATAGGTGGACGGGCGGCCGATACCCAGCTCCTCCATCTTCTTGACCAGGCTCGCTTCCGAGTAGCGCGGCGGCGGCTGGGTGAAGTGCTGGTCGGCGCTGACGTCGCCGCGGGTCAGCAGGTCGCGTTCCTGCATCGGCGGCAGCATCCGGCTCTCGTCGGTGGCCTGACCTTCCGGCGCGTCGTCCACGTCTTCCCGATACAGCTTCAAGAACCCGTCAAAGGCGACGATGGAGCCGGTGGCGCGCAATCGCGTCCGCGGCCCGGCAACATCGACCGCCACCTGGTCCAGCTCCGCCGACTGCATCTGCGACGCGACGGCGCGCTTCCAGACCAGCTCATACAGCCGCTGCTGCTCCGCGCTGAGGTAGCGCGCGACGCCGGCCGGGGTACGGGACACGTCGGTGGGGCGCACCGCCTCGTGCGCTTCCTGGGCGTTTTTCGCCTTGCTGGAGTACTCGCGGGCGGTCGCGGGCACGTAGGCCGTGCCGTAAGCCTCGCCCACGTGCTCGCGGATCGCCATAATAGCCTCGCGGGCCATCTGCACGCCGTCCGTGCGCATGTAGGTGATCAGGCCCACCGTCTCGCCGCCGAGATCCACGCCCTCATACAGTTGCTGGGCGCAGCGCATGGTGGCCTGGGCGCCCATGCCGAGCTTGCGGCTGGCTTCCTGCTGCAGGGTGGAGGTGGTGAACGGCGCGGGCGGGTGCCGCTTGACCCGCTTGCGCTCGACGCTCGCGACGGTGAAGGCGTCCGCCTCGACCGCGGCCTTGGCGGCGTGGGCTAGGGCCTCCGTGTTGAGGTCGAACTGATCCAGCCGCTTGCCGTCCAAGTGGGTCAGCCGCGCGGTGAACGGGGCGCCAGCCGGGGTCAGGAAGTGCGCTTCGACCGTCCAATATTCTTGGGGCCGGAACGACTCGATAACGGCTTCGCGCTCGCACACCATGCGGAGCGCCACCGACTGCACCCGCCCGGCGCTCCGGCTGCCGGGCAGCTTACGCCACAGAACCGGGGACAAGGTGAAGCCGACAAGGTAATCCAGCGCGCGCCGGGCCAGGTAGGCCTCGATTAGCGGCTGGTCCAGCTCGCGCGGGTGCTCGATGGCGAATTGCACGGCGGCGCGGGTGATCTCATTGAAGGTGATGCGCCGCACGTTGACGCCCCGTAGCGCCTTCTTATCCTCCAGCATCGCGCGGACATGCCAACTGATGGCCTCGCCCTCACGGTCCGGGTCGGTGGCGAGATACAGCGTGTGCGCCCCCTTCAGCGCCTTGGCGATGGCTGCGACCTGGCGCGTGCCGCGTTCGTCGGCCTCCCAGTCCATCGCGAAATCCTGTTCCGGCCGCACGCTGCCGTCTTTGGGCGGCAAGTCGCGGACGTGGCCGAAGCTCGCGAGCACGGTGTAGCCGCCGCCGAGGTATTTGTTGATGGTCTTGGCCTTGGCGGGCGATTCGACGACGACAACGTCAGTCATGGCATCCTTTACAAAGGCGTAGGACACGAATATGAGGCAGAAGGCGAAGCTTACCCGATAAGCATGGCCTGATTGCCCGGCAGCATCTCGATCCGCTCAGCCAGCTCCAGTTCAAGCAGCGCCGCAAGCACCGCCGAAGCGGAGAACTGGCAGCGCCGCACCAGATCGTCAACTGCCGTGGGCGAATGACTTAATAACCCAATCACCCGGCGCCGTACCGCGGCCGGGTCCGGAACGGCGCCGAAACCCTGCGCAGGTGGCTCTGTCATACCGGGCGGCTGGCCCCGGGCAAACATGGGTGACCGCGCCAGGCCCTGCCGAGTCGGATGGTCCGGCAGGTTGGCCAGCACGTCCGCCGCGCTTTCCGTCAGGTGGGCGCCGGAGCGGATCAGGTCGTTGGAGCCGCGGCAACGCGGATCGAGCGGCGAGCCAGGCACCGCGAACACCTCCCGGCCCTCGTCCTGGGCGATGCGCGCGGTGATGAGGCTGCCGGACTGCGGCGCGGCCTCCACCACCACGACGCCGAGCGACAGCCCCGCGATCACCCGGTTGCGTCGGGGAAAGTGCCGGGCCTGCGGGGCGGTGCCGAACGGCGCTTCCGCCACCACCGCGCCACCCTCCGCCACGCGCCGCTGCAGCGCCTTGTTCTCGGCCGGGTAGGCGATGTCGATCCCGCTGGCGATGGCGGCCACGGTCCGCCCGGTGCTGAGCGCGCCGGCATGCGCCGCTGCGTCGATGCCCCGCGCCATGCCGGATACCACGACCAGCCCGGCCGAGGCGAGATCGGCCGCCAGGATCTCCGCCACCCGCTGGCCGCTGGCGGAAGCGTTGCGCGCGCCCACCATGGCCACCGCCCGCGCATCGAGCGCCGCCACGTCGCCCAGCACGGCAATCGCGGGCGGCGCCGAGTCCATCAGCGCCAAAAGCGGCGGATAGTCCGGCCCGCCCAGCACCAGGATGCGCCCGCCGATCTTGGCGACGCTGTCCAATTCCCGGCATACGGCGCCGAGCGTCGGGATCGCGGGCGGCGCCGTCCGTCCGCCGGCGCTGGCGAGGCCGGGCAATGCGTCCAGCGCTTCTGCTGCCGTGGCGAAGCGTTGCAGCAGGCGGCGGTAGGTGGCCGGCCCGACGCCATCCGTGCGGGCGAGGCGCAAGCGGCCGAGCAGCTCGGCCTCAGTCATGATTGGCACGGTCATCGTCCTTGGCCGATCCGCGGCTCGGTGCCGGCCAACAGGCGGCGTATGTTACCGGAATGTCGCCAGAACACGACGGCGCTGACGACGGCAACTGCCACCCCAGCCGCAGGCCCCCGCCAGAGCAGCATCAGCACCGGGGCCAGTGCAAAGGTGGCGAGCGCTCCGGCCGAGGACAGTCGGCTGAGCCGTGCGGTCGCAAGCCATGCGGCGCAGCACGCCAGGCCAACCGGCCAGGCAGTCGCGAGGATGACCCCGAGGCCGGTCGCCACGCCCTTGCCGCCCTGGCCGCGCATCCAGACCGACGTGCAGTGGCCTGCAACTGCGAAAACCCCGGCGAGCAGCGCCCAGCCTGGGCCGGCCCATCGCGCCGCCGCCAGCACGGCGACCGCGCCCTTGGCCGCGTCCAGCGCCAGGGTCAGCGCCGCGATGTCGCGCCGCCCGGTGCGCAGCACGTTGGTGGCCCCGATGTTGCCGGACCCAATGGCCCGGATGTCGCCAAGCCCGGCTGCCCGCGACAGGAGCCAGCCGAATGGGACCGATCCGATCAGGTAGGCCGCCGCCGCGACCGCAACCGCCATGAGGGCGTCGCTCATCCGAACACCCGCCGTCCGGCTTTCCAGGTGCCGACCACCCGGCCCTCCAAGGCGCGGCCGTCGAACGGCGTGTTCGGCGCCTTGCCGGGGAGCAGCCCGGCTTCGACTTTCCAGATGCGTTCAAGGTCGAACAGGCACAGGTCGGCAGGCAAGCCCTTGGCGAGACGCCCGGCCTCAATGCCCAGCACCCGTGCGGGCCGGGCGGTGAGCAGGTCGAGCGCCCGCAGCAGCGGCAGCCCGTTGCCATGCACCTGGGCCAGGGTCACGCCCAGCAGGGTCGCAAGTCCCGCGCCGCCGGGCGACGCAAGGGCGAAAGGCAGGCGCTTGTCGTCCGTATCCCGCGGCTGATGGTCGGAGGCAATGGCGTCGATGATGCCGTCCGCGAGCGCCGCGCAGACCGCCACCCGGTCCGCCTCCGGCCGCAGCGGCGGCGACAGCTTGGCATAGGTGCGGAAGTCGCCGATGGCCGTCTCGTTCAGGTCGAAGTAGGGAGGCGCGGTGTCGCAGGTCACGTCGATGCCGTCCTGCTTCGCCCGGCGAATCAGCGCCAGCGCCTCCGCCGTAGACACGTGGGCGAAGTGCAGCGCGCCGCCGGTGAGTTGGGCCAACCGGATGTCGCGGGCAACCAGGATGGCTTCCGCCGCGGCGGGAATGCCCGGCAAGCCGAGCCGGGTGGCAAGCTCGCCCTCCGTTGCAGCACCGCCGTCGGCCAGCGCCGGGTCTTCCGGGTGCTGCACGATGCGGGCACCGAAGCCGCGGGCGTAGGACAGGGCGAGGCGCATCAGTCGGGCGTCTCCGACTGCGCGGCGGCCGTCGGTGAAGGCGACGGCGCCGGCTTCCCGCAGCAGGCCGATCTCCGCCATCTCCTTGCCGTGGCAGCCGCGGGTCACGGCGCCATAGGGTAGGATGGATAGGCTGCCGGTTTCCTCGCCGCGGGCGCGCAGCAGGCGGACCAGCGCCGGGTCGTCCATGGCAGGCAGGCTGTCGGGCAAGGCGGCGATCGTGGTGATGCCGCTCGATGCGGCGGCAGCGGCAGCGGAGGCGATGGTTTCGCGGTACTCGTAACCCGGCTCGCCCAGGGCCGCGCGCATGTCCACGAGGCCCGGGCACAAAATCGCGCCGTCGCCGTCAAGCGTCGGCACGTCAGGCCGACCGAGGCTCGGCCCGAAGTCGGCAATCAGGCCGCCCTGCGTTGAAAGCTCGCCGGGCTGGTCGAGGCCGCTTGCCGGGTCGATCAGGCGGACGTTGGTGAACAGCAGATCAGACATTGCGAAGACCGCTCTGGGACAGGACATCCAGCACGGCCATGCGGACGGCGACGCCCATCTCCACCTGCTCGCCAATGACGCTGTGCATGGGGTCGTCGGCTACTGCACTGTCGATCTCGACACCGCGGTTCATCGGGCCGGGGTGCATCACCAGCACGTCCGGCTTGGCAGAGGCGAGCTTCGCCGCGTCCAGCCCGAAAAAGCGGAAATACTCGCGGGCGCTGGGCACCAGGCTACGCGCCATGCGCTCCCGCTGCAAGCGAAGCATCATGATGACATCAACGCCTTGCAGCCCGGCCTGCATGTCATGGAACACCTCAACGCCCAAAGCCGCGGCAGCAGCGGGGATCAGGGTCGGCGGCCCGACCACGCGCACCCGGCACCCCATGGTGCCCAGCAAATGGATGTTCGACCGGGCGACCCGGCTGTGCAGCACGTCGCCGCAGATCGCCACCAGCAAGCCTTCCAGCGTGCCCCGGCGGCGTCGGAGCGTCAGCGCGTCCAGCAGCGCCTGGGTCGGGTGCTCATGCGTGCCATCGCCCGCGTTGATCACGGCGGAGGACACCTTCTGCGCCAAAAGGTTCGGCGCGCCCGACTGGTCGTGGCGTACCACCAGCAGGTCACAGCGCATGGCGTTGAGCGTGGTGGCGGTGTCGAGCAGCGTCTCTCCCTTGTTCACGCTGCTGGTGGACACCGACATGTTGATCACGTCCGCGCCCAGCCGCTTGCCCGCAAGTTCAAAGCTCGTGCGCGTGCGGGTGCTGTCCTCGTAGAACAGGTTGATCAGCGTGCGGCCTCGCAGCAGGTCGCGCTGCGTCTTGCCGGACCGGTTCAGCAGGACGTAGCTTTCGGCCAGGTCGAGCAGCCCGGCGATCTCGGGCGGGTGCAGCCCCTCGATCGCCAGCAAGTGGCGGTGCGGGTAGCGCATCAGGCGGCGGCAAGCGCGATGCGGGCCAGCGCTTCCTCGCGCCCAAGAGCAGCGAGCGTTTCGTCGATGCCGGGACTCATGGTGCTGCCGGTCAGCGCGGCGCGGAGCGGCTGCGCCACCTGGCCGAGCTTGCGGCCGGCCGCTTCCGCGAACTGCCGCAGCGCCGTGTCCAGCGCCGGCGGCGTGAAATCGGTTGCGGCAAGCACCGAGGCAACCTGCCGCAGCGTTTCCTTGCTTTCCGGGGTCAGCAGGGCCAGCGCCTTTGCCTCGAACGGCAAGGGGGTGGGCCGCAGCAGGAAGGCAGCACTTTCAGTCAAGTCGGCCAACGTCTTAGCACGCTCCTTCAACCCTGGCATCAGTGTCCGGATGCGGGCGGTTCCGGTGGCGTCGGCGTGCAGGCCATGGGCCGCGGCAAGCCGCTGAATGACCTCCCGCGTCAGCCGATCGTCGTCGGCGCGGCGCAGCCAAACGCCGTTGATGTGCTGCAGCTTGGAAAAATCCATCCGCGCTGCCGCCTTGCCGACGCCGTCCAGGTCGAACAAGCGGATCGCCTCCTCGCGGTCCAGCACCTCGGTGTCGCCATGGCCCCAGCCGAGGCGGAGCAGGTAGTTGCACAGCGCTTCCGGCAGGAAACCCTGCTCGCGATATTCCAGCACGCTGACGGCGCCGTGCCGCTTCGACAGCTTGGCGCCGTCCGGACCATGAATCAGGGGCAGGTGGGCAAAGCGGGGCAGGTCCCAGCCCATGCCCTGATAGATCTGGAGCTGGCGGAACGTGTTGGTCATGTGGTCGTCGCCGCGGATCACGTGGGTGATCGCCATGTCGTGGTCGTCCACGACCACGGCGTGCAGGTAGGTCGGCGTGCCGTCGCTGCGCAGGATGATCATGTCGTCCAGCTCGCTGTTGGCGACGCGGACGCTGCCCTGCACCAGGTCGTCCACCACCGTCTCGCCCTCCTGCGGCGCGCGCAGCCGGATGACAGGGTTGACGCCGGGCGGCGCCTCGGCCGGGTCGCGGTCGCGCCAGCGACCGTCATAGCGGGGCGGACGGCCCTCAGCCATTGCACGCTCCCGCATCTCCCGCAGCTCTTCCGCGGTGCAGAAGCACAGGTAGGCGTGGCCGCTGGCCAGCATCTGCTGCGCCACTTCGGCGTGGCGGGCCTGCCGGGTGGACTGAAACACCGGGGGCATGTCGGGCGACAGGTCGAGCCAGTCCAGCGCATCCAGGATGACCTGCGTATTCGCCGCGGTGCTGCGCTCCCGGTCAGTGTCCTCGATCCGCAGCAGGTACTCGCCGCCGTGGTGGCGGCTGAACAAGAGGTTGAACAGCGCAGCCCGGGCGCCGCCGATGTGAAGCTGGCCGGTGGGACTGGGAGCGAAACGGGTTCGGACGGTCATGGGCGTTGTCTAACACGCCGGAAGGTGGCGTCGAGAGCGGCTACTTGCTACGATATCGCAAGGAGATTTCGTGCAACAGGCAATCGCGGCGCTCGGCGCGTTTCAGGCGACATGGCTGCATGTCCGGTGGCAAAGCTGGGTCGAGGCGGAGCGGGGGCGCTTCGTGCCGTGGCTCTCGGTCTGCATGGGCGGCGGCGTGGTCGCCTACTTCGACTTGCAGGCGGAGCCGAACGCTTGGGCCGGGGCGGCGGCGGCGCTGAGCGCCTCCCTGGCCCTCGTCATCGGTTGGCGCGCCCCCGTTGGCCGCGCCGCGGCGCTGGCGGGCCTGTTTGCGGCGCTCGGCTTCCTGTCGGGCCAGTTCGCGACTTGGCGCGCATTGCCGATCGAGCCGTTGCCGACGCGCGCCGCCATCCTGACCGGCACGGTGCGCGGCGTGGACCTGTTGCCGGACGGGCGCCGGGTCACGCTGTCCGACGTGCGGCTGGAGCCGGATGCGCCGCCGTTGGCGCGGCTGGTGCGGGTCCGCCTGCACCGGTTGGACATGGCTGCGATGGGTGCGGGGGACCGGGTGCAGGTGCGGGCGCTGATCCGGCCACCTTCCCCGCCGGCGTTTCCCGGCGCTTGGGACCTGCAACGGGACGCCTTCTTTTCCGGGTTGGGCGGGTCCGGCTACGCGCTGAACCCGTCCGAGGTACTGGAACGGGCGCCTCCCCGAGGCAGCGCGGCCACCCTGCAAGGCGTGCGCGACTGGATCGCCGGGCGGGCTATGGCGGGGCTGCCGGGTTCGTCCGGCGCGGTCGCGGCGACCTTGCTGACCGGCACGACGACGGCAATCGCGCAGGGGGACCGCGAGGCGTTCCGCGACTCCGGCCTGGCGCACCTGCTGGCCGTGGCGGGCCTGCATATCGGCATCGTCATGGGCGTGGCCATGGGCGCAACCCGGCTGCTACTGGCGTTGTCTGAACATGCCGCCCTGCATTGGCCGACCAAGGCGATGGCCGCCGGGGCGGCGCTGGCCATCGGCGGCGCCTACCTTTTGCTGACCGGGGCGCACCTG
Organism: uncultured Acetobacteraceae bacterium; assembly: GCA_937873175.1. Taxonomy (GTDB): domain Bacteria; phylum Pseudomonadota; class Alphaproteobacteria; order Acetobacterales; family Acetobacteraceae; genus CAHJXG01. Next base: position 28,899 of record CALMVT010000434.1, read on the forward strand.
CCGATTATGCGCAGCTTCGCCACGGCGAGCCTAGTCACGCTGGGCCTCGTGGTGGGGCGCCGGGCGTTGTCGCTGCGCGGGCTGGCGCTAGCCGCCGTGGCGCTGATGCTGCTTTCACCAAACGAGGCCGTAGGCGCAAGCTTCGGCATGAGCTTCTCCGCCGTGCTGGCTCTGATCACCGGCTACGAGGCGCTGCGCCCGTGGCTGGCCCGGCTGCACGGCGGGGGCTGGGGGCGGCGCATCATGTCGCATGTGGTGGCGCTTGTGCTCACGAGCTTGCTGGCGGGGACCGCCTCGGCCCCGTTCGGGGCCTATTACTTCGGGCATTTCCAGCTTTACTTCATCGTCGCCAATGTGGCCGCCGTGCCGCTGACGGCGTTTTGGGTGATGCCGCTTGGTCTGCTGGCGTTGCTGATGATGCCGCTTGGCTTCGAGTCGCTCGCATTGGTGCCGATGGGGTGGGGGATTGACGGCATTCTATGGATTGGCCGAACCGTGTCTGCCTGGCCATCGGCCACCCTGCCGGTCCCCCACATGCCGGCTTGGGGCCTTTGCGTGTTCAGCCTGGGCCTGGCCTGGCTTGGGCTGTGGCGGTCGCGGCTGCGGCTTGCGGGAGTCCCTGTCATGCTGGCGGGTCTGCTGTCGCCCCTTGTGGCGCCAGCCCCCGATATCTTGGTCTCATCCGAGGCACGGCTGATCGCCATTCGGGCTGACCGGTATTACCTGATGTCGCAATCCGGCGCGTCCAAGTTCGTGCGGGAGGCTTGGCAAAACCAGCTTGCAGCCAGGCCGCTCGTGCCGATGCGGACCGGAGAGCCTGCATTTTGCGACGCCAATGCCTGCCGCGTCCAGCGAAACGGGCAACAGGTCATGATCCTGCGCGGCCGCATGCAGCCTGATTGCGGCGGCATCGACCTGCTGGTTTCCGCCGAGCCGGCCCGCGACGAATGCCCGGCCGGGACCCCCTACGTAGACCGGTTCAGCGTATGGCGGGAGGGTGCTGTGGCTATTTGGATGACCGGGCCTGCCCCGCGCATCCTGTCCGACCGCACGTACCGCGGCGACCGGCCCTGGGTGCCGGGGCCGCCCAAGCCGCGCCGGTCCGTGCCCAACCTTCCCATGGCGACACCAGACGAACTGCCGCCCGCGGCGGCCGAGTGATCAGTAGCGCCGCAGCAACGCGACCAGACTGCCCTGCACCTTGACCCGGTCTGCGGGGAAAATGCGGATCTCGTGACGCTGGTTGGCCGGCTCCAGCGCGACCGAGTTGCCCCGGCGCCGCAGCCGCTTCAGCGTGACCTCCGCATCGTCGATGAGCGCCACGATGATCTGGCCATTCTCCGCCACATCACCCTTGCGGATCACCACCGTGTCGCCGTCAAGGATTCCCGCCTCAACCATGGAATCACCTGCAACCTCAAGCGCGTAGTGCTCGCCATTGCCCAGCAAGGCCAGAGGCACCTCGATCTGCGCGCCCTGATCGCGCAAAGCCTCGATCGGCAACCCGGCGGCAATCCGGCCATACAACGGCAGGTGCACTGCCGCGGCCTCGTTCGCCGCGCGCACGGCCGGGAAACGGCCCGAGAAATCTCCGCGGATGACATTGGGCGCAAACGGCGCTGGCGCCACGACGGCCAGTTCCCGCCCGGCCTCGTTCGGCAGCCGCGTGACCTCAAGCGCGCGGGCACGATGGTGCCGCCGGCGTAGAAAGCCCCGCTCTTCCAAAGCTGAAATCAGACGGTGAATCCCGGATTTCGACCGAAGCTGCAAAGCCTCTTTCATTTCCTCAAAGCTCGGCGAGAACCCAGTCGCCTTGAGATGGGCATCAATGAATGTCAGCAACTCGTGCTGCTTGCGCGTCAGCATGACAAAACTCTTTCGTGCCCGATGAAACGGTCAGGCAAAATAAAACACCTGTAGAACAAAAAGGCAACCAGATTCGTTCTATGTTGGTTCGCCGATGCTTGTCAATGATTCCCGCGACCCGGCATGCGGCAGCACGCTACAAGCCATCCAGATCCAACCGCAGCACGGGCACGTTGGCCCCGGCCTGCAACGCCGGCGCGTGCGGCGGGCGGAGGATCAAGCATCCGGCATTGGCCAGCAACAGCAGCAGCGACGAGTCCTGCCGATCGAACGGCGTGGCGACCAAGGTGCCGGCCGGGTCCGGCGTAAGGGCTGCCCGAAGGTGATCGGCCCGACGATCATTCGCAGCCACAGGCGCAGTCAGTCGCGCCTCAACCGACCGCAGCGCATCGTTTGTCAGGCCGCAAAGCCGATTGAGCGCGGGCATAAGAAAAAGGAAGGCGCAGACAAAGGCCGAAACCGGGTTGCCGGGCAACCCGAGCACGGGTACGTCGCCAAGCCGCCCGAACAGCAGCGGCTTGCCCGGCCGCATCGCGATGCGCCAGAAATCAAGGGCAAACCCGCGGGTCGCCAGGCTGGTCTGCACCAGGTCATGCTCGCCGACGCTGGCGCCGCCCGTGGTCAGCAGAAGGTCGATGCCGGACAGGCGGTCCGCCACGGAGGCGATGGCGGCCGAGTCGTCCGGCGCAATGGGCAGCACCAACGGGATGCCGCCGCCGGCCCGGACCAGCCCCGCCAAGGCGTGCGCGTTGGAACTGACGATGCTGCCCACCGCCAAAGGCTCGCCCGGCAGCACGATCTCGTCGCCGGTCGCCAGGATGGCGATGCGCGGCTGGCGGTGCACGGCGACCCACGGGTGGTTCGCCGCCGCGATCAGCCCGATGGCCCGTGCGCCCAGCCGGGCGCCGGCCGGCAACAAGGGGGCACCCTGGCGGAAATCTTGGCCGGTGCGGCGGATGTGGCGCCCGGGCCGCGCCGCTTCCCGCACCGCAATCGAGTCGCCATCCCGGTCCACCTCCTCCTGCGGCAGCACACAATCGGCGCCCTCCGGCACGACGCTCCCGGTGAACAGCCGGACGGCTTGGCCTTGTCCGACCTGGCCGGGAAACGGCCGGCCTGCGGGGGCGTGGCCAATCACCGCGACCCGCGCGCCGGCTTGGCCGTCCTCCGCACGCAGCGCGTAGCCGTCCATGGCCGAAACGTCCGCAGGCGGTTGGGTCAGCCGGGCGTGCAGGGGATTAGCAAGCACCCGGCCCCAAGCCTCCGGCAGGGAAACAGTCTCGGCCGGGGTGGGACGGAGCGGCCCGACAATGCGGGCACGGGCTTCCTCGACCGACAGCATCGCCTCACCCTTGCCGGAAGTCGCCGGACTTGCCGCCCGCTTTGTGCACGACGCGAAGCCCGTCGATCCGCATGCCCCGGTCGATCGCCTTGCACATGTCATAAACCGTCAGCGCCGCAACGCTTGCAGCCGTCAGCGCCTCCATTTCCACCCCGGTGCGGCCCGTGGTGCGGACCGTGGCGGCGATGTCGATGCCGTCGCCGGACGGCGATGGTCCGAGATCAAGCGTGACCGCCGCAATCGGCAGCGGATGGCAGAGCGGGATGAGGTCCGCCGTGCGCTTCGCCGCCATGATGCCGGCCAACCGCGCCACGCCCAGCACGTCGCCCTTCTTGGCCTCTCCAGCCAGGATCACCCGCAGCGTATTCGGCAGCATCGCAACACTGACCCGCGCGGTCGCGGTTCGGTCAGTCTCCGCCTTGGCAGACACATCAACCATGACGGCCCGGCCCTCAGCATCGAAGTGCGTCAGACCCGACACTATGATGGGGTGCCCAGCAAGGCGCGAGTCGCGGCGCCGACATCGCGCTGGCGCAGGAGGCTTTCGCCGACCAAGAAGCAGGATGCCCCGGCGTCTGCCAAGCGTCGAACGTCGTCGTGACTGCGAATGCCGCTCTCGGCAATGAGGAACCGATCCGAGGGCACATGCGGCGCAAGCTCAGTCGTGGTCTGCAGGTCGGTTTGCAACGTCTTCAGGTTCCTGTTGTTGATCCCGATCAGCGATGTTTGCAGCCCCAAGGCACGGTCCAGTTCGGCCCGATTATGCACCTCGACCAGCACGTCCATATCCAGCGCCCGCGCGAGTTCCTCCAGTTCCCGTGCCTGATGGTCGGAGAGCGCCGCCATGATCAGCAGGATGCAGTCGGCGCCCATCAACCGGCTTTCGTAAACCTGCCAAGCGTCGAGCATGAAGTCCTTGCGTAGCACCGGCAACGGAACCGTAGCTCGGGCAACCTTCAGGTGGTCGGGCGAGCCTTGGAAGTAGGGAGCGTCTGTCAGCACGGACAAGCAGGTAGCGCCTGCATCGGCATAGGTCCGGGCCAGCAGCGAGGGGTGGAAATCAGGACGGATAACCCCGGCGGACGGTGAGGCCCGCTTGATCTCGGCAATCAGGCCGTAGCCGCCGCGGGCCACGGCCGCTTTCAGAGCGTGTCCGAAACTGCGGGTCGGATTGCGCCGCAGATGCATTCGGCTCGCGAGCACGGTCGCCGGCGTTTCGGCACGCCGACGCTCCACCTCGGTCAGCGTTTCCGCGCAGATCTGGGCCAACGTATCGGGGATCGCGACGTCCATTTCACTCACTCCACAGACATCAAGCCGTTGCTTGCTGCAGCTTATCGAGCGCAGCAGCGGCGGAGCCATTGTCGATGGCCTCTGCCGCCCGCACCGCGCCCGACCGCAAATCCTGCACCGCCCCGGCGACGATCAGCCCGGCAGCCGCGTTCAGCAGCACGGTGTCGCGGTAAGGCCCAGGCTCTCCGTGCAGCAACGCCCGCAGAGCGCCGGCGTTCGTTGCAGCGTCGCCGCCGCGGATGGCCTCAATCGGCGAGTGCGCCAACCCGGCGTCCGCCGGCGCCACGCTGAACTCCCGGTAGGCGCCGTCGTGCAGCGCCACGACCTGGCTCGGCCCGGCCAGGGTCAACTCATCCAGCCCTTGCCCGTGCACCAGCCAAGCGCGCTCGGTGCCGAGCGCGTGCAGAGTTTCGGCCATCGGCCGCAGCCAGATAGGGTCGTTGACGCCGGTTAGCTGCCGGCGCACCCCTGCCGGGTTGGCCAGCGGCCCCAGCAGGTTGAAGATCGTGCGCGTGCCGAGTTCCACCCGTGGCCCGGCCGCGTGGCGCAGCGCCGCATGGTGCCGGGGGGCGAACAAGAACACGCACCTGGCAGCCGTCAGCACGTCCGGCAAGCGGTCCAGCCCCACGTCCACGTTCACGCCCAGAGCGGCCAGCACGTCGGCACCGCCTGTCTGGGACGAAAGGGCGCGGTTCCCGTGCTTGGCGACCGGCACGCCGCAGCCGGCCAGCACGAACGTCACAGCCGTGGACACGTTGAGAGTGCCGGCGTTGTCGCCGCCGGTGCCGCAAACATCGACCGCGTCCGGCGGCGCCGCCATCGACGCCATGCGGGCGCGCATGGCGCGGACCGCCCCGGTCAGCTCCGCCACGGTTTCCCGCCGCACCCGCATCGCCATCAGCAGGCCGGCGATCTGCGCGGGCGTCGCCTCGCCGGACATGATGATGTCAAACGCCGCCTCGGCTTCTTCGGCCGACAAGGTGGCGCCGGAAGCGAGTCGGGCGAGAACAGGCTTGAGGCTGGCCATGCGGCGCGGCGTTCAGGCGGCGCAGGCGGGCGCAGGCCGGCACGCAAGGGCCAGGAAATTCGCCAGGATCGTGTGCCCATGCTCCGACGCGATGCTTTCCGGGTGGAACTGCACGCCGAAGATCGGCAGGCTGCGATGGCGCAGGCCCATGATGGTGCCGTCCTCCGTCCAGGCCGTCGGCATCAGCACCGGGGGCAGGGTGTCCGGCTCGACGACCAGGCTATGGTAGCGCGTGGCCTCGAACGGGCTGGGCAGCTTTGCGAACACGTCGGTGCCACCGTGGCGGATCGGGCTGAGCTTGCCGTGCATGGGGCGGTCCGCCCGCACCACCCGGCCGCCGAACGCCTGGCCGATGGCCTGGTGCCCCAGGCACACGCCCAGCACCGGGATGCCCTCGGCAGCCGCGGCGTCGATCAGGTCGAGGCAGACGCCCGCCTCATTCGGCGTGCAGGGACCAGGCGAGAGCACGACGGCGTCAGGCGCCAGGGCCAGCGCGTCGGCGGCCGAAAGGTCGTCGTTGCGCCGCACGGTGCAGAACACGCCGAGGTCGCCCAGGAAATGCACCAGGTTGAAGGTGAAGCTGTCGTAGTTGTCGATCAGCAGGAGCATGGCTCAGGCTTTCAGGGCGGCGAAGCGCACCGCCTCCTCGGCGGCGCGGAACAGGGCGCGGGATTTTTGCCGGGTTTCCTCGTACTCGCCGAGGGCCGTGCTGTCCGCCACCACGCCGCCGCCAGCCTGCACGAACATCGTGCCGTCCTTCACCACGGCGGTGCGCAGCCCGATGCAGGTGTCCATGGTGCCGTTAGCGGCAAAGTAGCCGATGCACCCGGCGTAGATGCCCCGCCGGGTCGGCTCCAGCTCCTCGATGATCTGCATGGCGCGGATCTTGGGCGCGCCGGTCAGCGTGCCCGCGGGGAACCCGGCGATCAGCGCGTCGAGCGCTTCAAGTTCCGGCTTGAGTCGGCCCTCGACGGTGGAGGAAATGTGCATCACGTGGCTGAACCGCTCGATGCGGAAGCTTTCAGCGACCCGCACGCTGCCCAGCTCGGCCACGCGGCCCACATCGTTGCGGCCGAGGTCGAGCAGCATCAGGTGCTCGGCCCGCTCCTTGGGGTCGGCCAGCAGCTCGGCTTCCAGCCGCTCGTCGTCCGCACGGGTGGCGCCGCGGGGTCGAGTGCCGGCCAGCGGGCGAATGGTGACAACCCCGTCGCGCAACCGCACCAGCACCTCGGGACTGCTGCCCACCACGGCGAAGCCGCCGAAATCGAGGAAGAACAGGAACGGCGCCGGGTTGATGCGGCGGAGCGCGCGGTAAAGGGAGAACGGCGGCAGCGCGAAGGGCACGGAGAAGCGTTGGCTCGGCACGATCTGGAACGCATCGCCGGCGACGATGTATTCCTTCATGCGCTCGACGATGCCCATGAACTCGGCCTGCGTCATGTTGGACACCGGCTCCGGCTGTGGCGGCAGCGCCACGGGCGGGGCGGCGTGGGGCAGGGGACGCATGAGCGCCGCGTCGGCCTGGGCTAGCGCGGATTGCGCCATGTCCCACGCCTGCTGGGCGGAAACGCCGGGCTGCGGGTAGATGGGGGCGGCCAGCGTCAGCGTATCGGCCACGTTGTCGAACACGGCGAACAGCGTCGGGCGGATCAGGATGGCGTCCGGCAGGCCGAGCGCATCCACGTTCTTGTCCGGCAGCCGCTCCATCAAGCGCACCATGTCGTAGCCGAGGTAGCCGACCAAGCCGCCCAGCATCGGAGGCAGGTGCTCCGGCAGGTCGAGCTGCGCTTCCGCGATCAGCGCCCGCAGGCTGTCCAGCGGCGCTCGCTCCTCCGCGGCAAAGGCGTGCGGGGCCGAGCGCGCGTGCCGGTTGATTTCGGCCTGGCCGCCCTGGCAGCGCCAGATCAGGTCAGGCTCCATGCCAATGATCGAGTAGCGGCTGCGGGCGGCGCCGCCCTCAATGCTTTCCAGCAAAAACGTGTTCGCCCGCCCGGCGGCGAGCTTCAGGTAAGCCGCGACCGGCGTTTCAAGGTCGGCGACCCCGGTGGTCCAGATCAGGGTGCCGCGCCCGACGTCGTATGCGGTACGGAAAGCGGCCTGGGATGGCGAAGCGGAAGCGTTCATGCGTCGATGCTCAAGGTTGCGCCATGCTGTCCAGCAGAGTCCGGTTCACCAAAGGCTTGGCCTGCGTCCGCAGGGCAGCGGCGACCGTCAGCTCTATGTCTTGGCTGATGGCCTGGGTGAGTGCCGTGCGGATCTGCGCCGTGCCCAAAGGGTCGGCGGCCGCGTCGGGTGCCGCGATCTCGGCAAGCGACACGACGTAGAAGGTCTCCGGCGCCTCGATCATCGTCGTTTCGCCCGGCTTCAGGTTGAACAGCGGCTCGGTCATCTCCGTGGGCACGCCAGGGGTGGGCTGGGCGCGGGCCACCGGGGGCGTGCGCTCCAGGCGCAGCCCGGCAATTGTCGCGGCGTCATCCAGGCTCGACCCCGCCTGGGCCGCGGTCAGCAGCTTCGCTGCCGCGCGTTCCTGCTCCTTGCGCCGGGCGTCGCGCTCCCAGTCCTCGCGCAGTTGCGCTTCGACGGCGGCGAACGGCTTGCGGGCGGCGGGAGTGATGTCCTCGACGGATACGGCGAAGTAGGACTGGTCAGGCCCCTCGGTCATCCGCGCCGGCTCGTTCTTGCCGAGCGCGAAGGCCGCCGTCACCAGCGCCTGTTTCAGGGCCGGGGAGCCTGGGATGGGGGCAGGCTGGCCGGCGGGCGTATTGCCCTGGGCGTCCAGCGTGCCGGTCACCGCGGCGACGCCGAGGTCGCCCGGCAGGTCGTCAAGGCTGCCGCTGGCGGACAGCGCGTCCTCAAGCTTGTTGGCCCGCGCGTAAACCTGGTCCAATGCGCGTTCCCGGGCCAGCTTCGCACGGATTTCGTCGGCGGACTGCGCCAAGGACCTCTCGCTGCCGGCCGTCACTCCCGTCACCCGGAACACCTGCCAGCCGAGCGCCGACTGGATCGGGCCGGTCACCGTCTCGGCAGGGGCCGCGAACACGGCCTGGCCAAGCTCGGGGGCCGGGAACTCGGCCGGGGTCGCATTGTCCAGCGACGCCGCCGATGCGCCTGCAGCGGCGGCCGCCTTCTGCACTGCGTCCCAATCGGCGCCGGCGATCCAGGCGGTCGCGAGATCCTTGGCGTGCGTCTCGTCCTGCGCGACGACCACCTCGACCGAACGCTTCTCCGGGGACACGTACTCGGCCTTGTGCTGCTCGTAGTAGGCGCCGATGTCGGCGTCCGGCACTTCGATGTCGCGGGCCACGGTGTCGGGGGACAGGATCACCGCCTTGACCCGGCGGAACTCGGGCGCGCTGTAGCGGTCGCCGTTGTTATCATAAGCGCGCTGCAGGTCGGCTTCGGTCGGCACGAGCGGCTCGGCGGCGGCGGCGAACGGCAACTCGACATACTGGGCGGTCCGAGTTTCGCGCTGAAAGGCGAACACCTGCGCGGTCAGCACCTCCGGCGGCGCCGCGCCGACCTGCACGGCCTCCATCAACTGCCGCTGACCGAGGTCGGAGCGCATAAGGTCAAGGAAGCGCGGCTCGGTCAGGTTGTTGTTGCGCAGCAGCGCCTCGAAGCGCGCGCGGTCGAAGGTGCCCCCGGCGCCGCGAAAGGCCGGGATGTCGAACACCGCGGCCCGCAGGGCCTCGTCCGGCACCACGATGCCCAAGCGGCTGACCTCGTTCTGGATGGCGGCCTGCACAATCAGCCGGTCCAGCACCTGCCCGGCGACGGCCTGGCGGATGGCGGGCGTCGGCTCGGTCTTGCCGCCCAACATGCGGCTCACCTGGGCGAGTTGGGTCCGCATCGCTTCTTGAAACTCGGGCGCCTCGATCTTGCGGTCGCCGACCGTGGCAACAGCGCTGTCGCGGCCGACATTGCGCACGACATCGGCGATGCCCCACAATCCGAACGAGGCGATCAGCACGAGGAAGAAGGCCCGCGCGGCCCAGGTGCTGAGGAATCGGCGAAACAAGGAGAGCATGCGGTGCGTATCCAGTGTACGAGCCGGCACCATACGGAGGCTGCCGGACTTTTGCCAGATGCGGGCGCCGGCTTGCGTTGGGGAAAAAAGGAGGACGCGCGTTGCGCCAACTGATCGCCGGGAACTGGAAGATGAACGGCTTGCGAGCCGATGCTGCCGTACTCGCGGCGGCGCTGGCGTTGGGGCTGGAGCGGCCTGCCAAGTGCGACGTGCTGGTTTGCCCGCCGGCGACCGTGCTGGCCGCGGTGGCCGACGCGCTGGCCGGCAGCGGCGTGATGGTGGGAGGGCAGGACTGCCACCCTGAACCTTCCGGCGCGCGCACTGGGGACGTGTCGGCGCCGATGCTGCGCGATGCGGGCGCCGCGTGGGTGATCCTTGGGCATTCGGAGCGTCGGCTAGGCTATAGCGAGTCGAATGCCCTGGTGCGGGAAAAGGCGTGCACCGCGGTGGCCGCCGGCCTGACGCCCATCGTATGTGTGGGGGAAACGGAGCAGCAGCGCCTGTCCGGCATCGCGGAAACCGTGGTGGCGGCGCAGATCGACGGCAGTGTGCCGCCGGGCTTTGCGGGGGTGGTCGCCTATGAGCCGATCTGGGCCATCGGCACCGGGCGGACCGCGTCCGAGGACGACATCGTGGCGATGCACCGCTGCATACGCAGCCAATTGACGGAAACCTTGGGGGAAGCCGGGGAGGGCCTACGCATCCTGTATGGCGGGTCGGTGAAGCCGGCCGGCGCTGCCGCCTTGCTCGTGCTGCCCGGGGTGGGCGGCGCGCTGGTGGGTGGCGCGAGCCTGGTGGCCGCAGACTTCCTCAGCATCGTGCGGGCGGCTGGCTAAGTCCGGGGCGCAACAGTTCGTCTTTGCAATCGGGCCTTGCATCGCTAGAACGCGCGGCATGACCACTGTTCTGCTGATTATCCATTTGTTCGTCACCCTGGCCCTGATCGGCGTCGTGCTGATCCAGCGGAGCGAGGGCGGCGGCTTAGGCATCGGTACGACGCAGGGCATGGGTGGCTTTATGTCCGGACGCGGCACCACGAATCTGCTGACGCGCACGACGGCGATCCTGGGCACGACGTTCTTCGTGCTGTCATTGGCGCTCGCGTTGCTGAACCGCGGCACGGTCGGCGGCGGGCGGTCGCTGCTCGACAGCCCGCCGGCGGCGGCCCCGGCCACTGCGCCGACCAGTGAGCCGGCGCCCACCCCGGCACCAGCGCCCAAGGGCCCGACGGTACCGACGAACTGACCTGCGCGTGAAGGGGTTCACGGCCGGCTCGCTTCCGCTGTATCAAGGCCTCCCATGACGCGGTTCGTATTCATCACCGGCGGCGTGGTTTCCTCCCTTGGCAAGGGTGTCGCCTCCGCAGCGCTTGGTGCGTTGCTGCAGGCGCGCGGCTATGCCGTGCGGTTGCGGAAGCTCGATCCCTACCTGAACGTCGATCCCGGGACGATGAGCCCATACCAGCACGGGGAGGTGTTCGTCACCGACGACGGCGCGGAAACCGACCTCGATCTCGGCCATTACGAGCGGTTCACCGGCGTGCACGCGGCGCGGACGGACAACGCGACGACCGGGCGCATCTACTCCGACGTGATCGCCAAAGAGCGCCGGGGCGACTACCTGGGCGCTACCGTGCAGGTGATCCCGCACATCACCGACGCGATCAAGGAAGCAATCACCCGGGATGCCGAGGGCCTCGATTTCGTGCTGATCGAGATCGGCGGCACGGTGGGCGACATCGAGGGCTTGCCGTTCCTGGAAGCGATCCGGCAACTCGGCAACGACCTTGGCCCCGAGCGGACGATGTTCGTGCATTTGACGCTGGTTCCCTACATCCCGTCCGCAGGCGAGCTGAAAACCAAGCCGACGCAGCACTCGGTGAAGGAACTGCAGAACGTCGGCATCCAGCCGCAGATGCTACTCTGCCGCTGCGACCGGCCCATTCCCCAGGGCGAGCGTCGCAAGATCGCGAGCTTCTGCAACGTGCGGCCGGAGGCGGTGGTCGCGGCGCTCGACGTGGACACGGTGTATGCCGTGCCGATCAGCTACCACGGCGAGGGCATGGACCGGGAGGTGCTGCGGCACTTCGGCCTGCCGTTCGAGACGGAGCCTGATTTGTCGGCCTGGCAGCGCATCGTCGATACCATACGCGGGCCGGACGGCGAGGTGCGGATCGCCGTCGTCGGCAAGTATACCAACCTGCTTGACAGCTACAAAAGCCTGGGCGAGGCCCTGACCCATGGCGGGATCAGGAACCGGGTGCGCGTCCGGCTTGACTGGGTGGACAGCGAGATCTTCGAGCAGCCCCATGCGGTTGCCCGGCTGGACGGGGTGCACGGCATCCTGGTGCCCGGCGGCTTCGGGGAGCGCGGGACGGAGGGCAAGATCGCGGCCGTGCGCTTCGCCCGGGAGCGCCGGGTGCCGTTCCTCGGCATCTGCTTCGGCATGCAGATGGCAGTGATCGAGTGCGCGCGGCACATGGCCGGGCTGCCGGATGCCTCCTCAACCGAGTTCGGGCCGTGCGGCAGCCCGGTGGTCGGCCTGCTGACCGAATGGGCGCGGGGCAACGAGATCGAACGTCGGGCTGAAGGGGGCGACCTGGGCGGCACCATGCGGCTCGGCGCCTACCCGGCGCATCTCGGCGCCGGGTCGCTGGTTCGGCAAATCTACGGGGACGCCGCGACCATCCAGGAGCGGCACCGGCACCGTTGGGAGGTGAACGTGCATTACCGGCCGCAGCTTGAAGCGGCGGGGTTGCGCTTTTCCGGCATGTCGCCCGACGGCATCCTGCCGGAGATCGTGGAGCTGCCCGCGCATCCCTGGTTCATCGGCGTGCAGTTCCATCCCGAGCTGAAATCGAAGCCGCTCGACCCGCACCCGCTGTTCTCCAGCTTCATCGCCGCCGCCGTTAAGCAGGCCCGCCTTGTCTGAGGGGGGCGCTCCTGCATCCGAAACGCGCGTCGTCCGGGTGCTCGATATCGAGATCGGGAATACCCTGCCGTTCGTGCTGATCGCCGGGCCGTGCCAGATTGAGTCGGAGGCGCACGCGTTTGAGACGGCGGGGGCGCTGCGCGACATGGCGCAAGCGGTGGGGGTGCCGCTGATCTACAAGTCGAGCTTCGACAAGGCGAACCGCACCAGTTCCAACGCCGCCCGCGGCGTCGGCATTGTCCGGGGTCTGACCATCCTGGCCGGGGTACGGGAGCGGTTCCGCATCCCCGTGCTGACCGACGTGCACGCCCCCGACCAATGCGACCCGGCGGCCGAGGCAGTCGATATCCTACAGATCCCCGCCTTCCTATGCCGGCAAACCGATTTGCTGGTTGCCGCGGGTGAGACCGGGCGCGCGGTGAACGTGAAGAAGGGTCAGTTCCTGGCACCTTGGGACATGGCCCATGTTGCCGCGAAGATTGCGGAAACCGGCAACGAAAGCATTTTGTTGACGGAGCGCGGCGCAAGCTTCGGCTACAACACGCTTGTCACCGATTTCCGCGGCCTGCCTGTGCTGGCGCGGACCGGCTACCCCGTGGTGTTCGACGCGACGCACAGCGTGCAGCAGCCCGGCGGCCAGGGCGGCTCTTCCGGCGGGCAGCGCGAGTTCGCCCCGGTGCTGGCCCGCGCCGCGCTGGCGGTGGGCGTGGCCGCGCTGTTCATCGAAACGCATCCCGATCCCGACGCGGCGCCGAGCGACGGGCCGAACATGATCCCGCTGCACGCGATGCCCGCGCTGATGGCGCGGTTGAAGGCGCTGGACGATTTCTGCAAAGCTGCCACCACCCACCACGACCGGACGGAGCCTTCATGAGCGCCATTGCCGACATCGTCGCCCGCGAGGTCCTGGACAGCCGGGGCAATCCGACCGTGGAGGTCGACGTTTTGCTGGACAGCGGCGCGTCCGGCCGGGCGGCGGTGCCCTCCGGCGCCAGCACCGGCGCGCATGAGGCCGTGGAATTGCGCGACGGCGATAAGGCGCGCTACGGCGGAAAGGGCGTGCGCAACGCTTGCGCCAGCGTGGAAGGGGAACTCTTCGACGCGCTGAGCGGCATGGACCCGACCGACCAGATCAGGCTTGACGAGATCATGATCGATCTGGACGGCACGCCCAACAAGTCGCGGCTTGGCGCCAACGCGATCCTGGCAGTGTCGCTCGCGGTTGCGAAGGCGGCCGCCGCCGAGCTGAAGCTGCCGCTTTACCGCTACGTCGGCGGGGTGTTCGCCCGCACGCTGCCAGTGCCGATGATGAACATCGTGAACGGTGGCAAGCACGCGGACAACCCGATCGACATCCAGGAGTTCATGGTGCAGCCTGTGGGCGCCCCGACCTTTGCCGATGCGGTGCGGGTTGGGTCCGAGATCTTCCAGGCCTTGAAGTCCAAGCTGCACGCCGCCGGGCACAACACCAATGTCGGCGATGAAGGCGGCTTCGCCCCCGGCCTCAAGTCGGCCGACGAGGCGCTGACCTTTATCACCCAAGCCTGCGAGCAGGCGGGCTATCGGCCTGGTGAGGACGTGACCTTTGCCCTCGACTGTGCCAGCACTGAATTCTTCCAAGACGGCGAGTACCGGCTGGATGGCGAGGGCAAGCGGTTCGACGCCGCCGGCATGGTGGCCTACCTGGCCGAACTGGTGGGCCGTTATCCCATTATTTCCATCGAGGACGGATGCGCCGAGGACGACTGGGCGGGTTGGGAGCATTTGACGGAGGTGCTGGGCGACCGGGTGCAGTTGGTGGGCGACGACCTGTTCGTGACCAACAGCGAGCGGCTACGGCGCGGGATCGAGACTGGGACGGCCAACTCGATCTTGGTCAAGGTGAACCAGATCGGCACCTTGTCCGAGACGCTGGAAGCGGTGGAGTTGGCGCAACGGGCCGGGCTGACGGCGGTGATGAGCCATCGGTCCGGAGAAACGGAGGACACGACGATCTCCGACCTCGCGGTGGCAACCAACTGCGGACAGATCAAGACCGGCAGCCTGGCCCGGAGCGACCGGACGGCGAAGTACAACCAGCTGATCCGCATCGAGGCGGAGCTGGGTTCGGCGGCGCGCTACGCCGGGCGCACGATCCTGCGGCGCGCATAAGGCATCGCATCCGTTGCCGAAACGAAGTATTCTGTGCGCGAAGCGGGCTAGGGGCATGCCATGAGCTGGAGCGGGACATTGCGGCGGCAGGCAAAGGCGGCAGTTGCGCCGGCCGTGTTCCTGGGCCTTGCCGGGTATTTCGGCTGGAACGCCACGCAGGGTGCGCGGGGTTCGCAGGCTTATGCCGTGCGCCAGGAGCAATTGAAGGCGGTAGAGGCCGAGTTGCTCCGCGCCACGACGGAGCGCGACATGTGGGAACGCCGGGTCGCTGGGCTGCGAGACAAGCGGCTTGACCCTGACACGCTGGACGAGCGGGCGCGCGCCATGCTCAACGTTGCCGACCCGTCCGACGTCGTGATGCCGTATGGCGTGGGCAAGCGCCTGTTCTGACCAGGGTCGGCGTCGAGGCTTGCCGGGTTTTGGCTGAGCGACGGCCTCTATTGCATTGCACAACAAGAGTTCTTTGGTCAGCGGACTTGTCGTGATCAAGCACGGTCGCTAGGTGTTGGACACATACCCTACGTCCGACAGGAGCGACGCGCATGGCGCAGGCAGCCGAGACACGGAAGCGCGGCAAAGACTCTGAGTCCTCGAATTCTGTGACGTCCCAGCCTCCTGCCACCAACCAGGCCATGAGCCGGGAACAACTCGTCAAGGCTTACGGCGACATGCTGCTGATCCGGCGGTTCGAGGAGAAAGCCGGACAGCTTTATGGCATGGGCCTGATCGGCGGTTTCTGTCACCTTTACATCGGGCAGGAAGCCGTAGTGGTCGGCATTCAAATGGCGTTGTCCGAGGGCGATCAGGTGATCACGTCATATCGCGACCACGGCCACATGCTGGCGACCGGCATGGAGCCGCGCGGCGTCATGGCGGAACTGACCGGGCGCAGTGGCGGCTATTCCAAGGGCAAGGGCGGCTCCATGCACATGTTCAGCAAAGAGAAACGCTTCTTCGGCGGCCATGGCATCGTGGGTGCGCAGGTGAGCCTGGGCACAGGGCTTGCAATGGCGAACTGGTATCGCGGCAACGACCGGGTATGCGCCACGTATTTCGGCGACGGCGCATCGAGTCAGGGCCAGGTTTATGAAAGCTTTAACCTGGCAGCGCTGATGAAGCTGCCCTGCATCTACGTCATCGAGAACAACAAGTATGGCATGGGTACCAGCTTGGAGCGCGCCTCGGCATCGCATGACCTTTCGGTCAACGGGGCGCCTTGGAGCATCCCTGGCGCCAAGGTTGACGGCATGGACGTGACGGCGGTCAAGGCGGCTGCGGACGTGGCCGTGGCGCATTGCCGGTCCGGCGCCGGGCCCTACTTGATGGAGGTCCAGACCTATCGCTACCGCGGCCATTCCATGTCGGACCCGGCCAAATACCGCACCCGCGATGAGGTGCAGAAGATGCGCACCGAGCGGGATTGCATTGAGGCGGTGCGACACCTGCTGGAAGCGGCCGGCATGGGCGAGGACGAGTTCAAGGCGATTGATGCCGCCGTAAAGGCCCGCGTCCAGGAGGCGGCCGACTTCGCGCAAAGCAGCCCTGAGCCGGACGAGCGCGAACTGTGGACCGACGTTCTGGTTGAGGGCTGAAGGCGTGAGCACGCAGATTCTGATGCCGGCGCTGTCGCCAACCATGACAGAAGGCAAGTTGGCCCGCTGGCTGAAGAAGGTGGGCGAGGATGTGCGCGCCGGCGACGTGATCGCGGAGATTGAGACGGACAAGGCCACCATGGAAGTGGAGGCTGTGGACGAGGGCAAACTGTCACAGATCCTGGTTGAGGAAGGCACTGACGGCGTCGCGGTGAACACGCCGATCGCGACCCTGTCAGCCGATGGCGAAGCGGCAAGCGAGACTGGAGCCAAGCCCGGTGCGCCTGCGCCCACGGCGGCGAAGCAGCCCGCGCCGGAACCGTTGGAGGATCGCAAAGTCGTTGCCGACAAGGCCGTGGCGGCGCAGGTCACGCCGGCCTCGACCGCGGCCGCCCCGGAGCGCGATTGGGGGCCGACCAAGCCCATGACTGTGCGGGAAGCGTTGCGCGACGCCATGGCGGCCGAGATGCGCGCCGATGACCGCGTGTTCCTGCTCGGCGAGGAGGTCGCGCAGTATCAGGGCGCCTACAAGATCAGCCAGGGCCTGCTGGATGAGTTCGGCCCGCGGCGCATCATCGACACGCCAATCACCGAGCACGGCTTCACCGGCATGGCGGTAGGCGCCGCGATGGACGGGCTGCGGCCCATCGTCGAGTTCATGACCTTCAACTTCGCCATGCAAGCCATCGACCAGATCATCAATTCGGCCGCCAAGACGCTGTACATGTCGGGCGGCCAGATGGGGTGCCCCATCGTGTTCCGCGGGCCGAACGGCGCCGCGTCCCGGGTGGCGGCGCAGCACAGCCAGGATTACGCCTCGTGGTATGCGCACTGCCCCGGCCTCAAGGTGGTGGCGCCTTGGTCGGCGGCAGACGCCAAAGGCCTGCTTCGGACAGCGATCCGTGACCCGAACCCGGTGATCGTGCTGGAGAATGAAATTCTCTACGGGCAAACCTTTGAGTGCCCGACCGACGAGGGCTTTACCGTGCCCATCGGCAAGGCCAAGGTCGAGCGGACCGGCAAGCACGTCACCATCGTCGCATACAGCATTATGGTTGGCGTGGCGATGAAGGCAGCGGAAACCCTAGCGGAGCAGGGGATCGAAGCCGAGGTGATCAACCTGCGCAGCCTGCGCCCGCTGGACACCGCGGCCATCGTCGAAAGCGTGAAAAAGACGAACCGAGTGGTGACGGTCGAGGAGGGCTGGCCCTATGCCGGCATCGGCGCCGAGATCGCCATGCAGGTGATCGAGCATTGCTTTGACTGGCTCGATGCGCCGCCGGTGCGGGTGCATGGGCTGGACATCCCCCTCCCTTACGCCGCGAACCTGGAGAAGCTGGCGCTGCCGCAGCCGCCCTGGGTGGTTGATGCCGTGAAGAAGATTGTCTGAGGGAGCGCGCAGCATGGCGACGAATATCCTGATGCCGGCGCTCTCGCCGACGATGACCGAGGGCACGCTGGCCCGTTGGCTGAAGAAGGAGGGCGACGACGTCCGCGCCGGCGACGTGATCGCGGAGATCGAGACGGACAAGGCCACCATGGAAGTGGAAGCCGTCGATGAGGGCGTGCTGAGCAAGATCCTCGTGCCGGATGGCACCGCCGGGGTGAAGGTGAACGAGCCGATCGCCGTGCTAGCTGGGGACGGAGAGGACGCGGCTGCGCCGGCACCCGAAGCGCCGCCAGCCCAGGCTCCGGCCGCGCAAACCCCGGCAGCGCAAACCCCGGCAGCGCAAGCCCTGGTTGCTGCGCCTGTCCCAGCCGCCACGCCGGCACCCAGGGCGAACGGCCATGACCCTGCGTCCGGGCATGAGGGCGAGCGGGTCTTTGCCTCGCCGCTGGCCCGGCGCATGGCCAAGCAGGCCAACATCGACCTGGCATCCATCAAAGGCTCTGGCCCGAACGGCCGCATCATCCGCGCCGACATTGAGGCGCGAAAGGCGCCGGGCACGCCGCAGCCTTCGCCCGTTGAGGCGGAGGCGGGCGCCAGGGAGGCCGAGGCCGCCCCGCCGCCGGTGCAGCAGGCCAAGCCGGAAGCAAAGCCCGCACCGAAGCCCGCGGCGGCACCGGTCACGGCGCCGCACCAACTCGTACCGAACTCGACGATGCGGAAGGTGATCGCGCGGCGCTTGCTGGAAAGCCATCAGCTTGTGCCGAACTTCTACGTCACGATGGACGTGGAGATCGACGCATTGCTGAAGCTGCGCGCCGAGTTGAACGCGCGGGCACCGAAGGACGGACCCGGCGCGTTTAAGCTCTCGGTCAACGACCTGGTTATCAAGGCCGCCGCGGCGGCGCTCCGCCGGGTGCCGAAGGTGAATGCGACCTTCACCGAGGACGCGACCATCCTGTATGACGACATCGACATCAGCGTAGCGGTGTCGATGCCGGACGGGCTGATCACGCCGATTGTGCGCAAGGCCGACCAGAAGGGGTTGGCCGCGATCAGCAACGAGATGAAGGACCTGGGCGCCCGTGCCAAGTCCGGCAAGCTGAAGCCAGAGGAGTTCCAGGGCGGCAGCTTCTCGATCTCCAACCTGGGCATGTTCGGCGTGAAGCAGTTCACGGCCATCATCAACCCGCCGCAGGCCGCGATCCTGGCGGTGGGTGCCGGGGAGAAGCGCCCAGTGGTAAAGGAGGGCGCGCTTGCGGTCGCCACGGTGATGACGTGCACGCTGAGCGTGGATCACCGGGTCGCGGACGGGGCGCTTGGCGCCGAATGGATGGCCGTGTTCAAGGGCATCGTCGAGGACCCGCTCAGCCTGATGCTGTAGGCCAACGCTTTAGGATCGTTTGATGGAAAGCAAATTCGATGTGGTCGTCGTCGGGGGAGGCCCCGGCGGTTACGTCGCGGCGATCCGCGCCGCCCAGCTCGGCATGAAGGCCGCCGTGGTGGAACGGGAGCACCTGGGCGGCATATGCCTGAACTGGGGCTGCATCCCGACCAAGGCGTTGCTGCGCTCGTCCGAGATCAACCATCTGCTGCACAATCTCGGCGAGTTCGGCTTCAGCGCGGAGAACGTGCAGTTCGACTTGCCGAAGATCGTGACCCGTTCGCGCAAGGTTGCCAAGCAATTGGCAGGCGGCGTCGGGCACCTCCTGAAAAAGAACAAGGTCGCGGTGTTCGAAGGCGCAGCGAAGCTTGCGGGCAAGCATACCCTGGGCGTGACCAAGGATGGCAAGGAGGTTGCGACGCTCACAGCGCCGCATATCGTTCTGGCGACCGGCGCGCGGGCGCGGCAACTGCCGGGGATGGAAGGCGACGGCAAGCTGATCTGGACCTATCGCGAAGCCATGGTGCCGCCCAGCATGCCGAAGTCGCTGCTGGTGGTCGGCTCCGGCGCGATCGGCATCGAGTTCGCGAGCTTCTACCGCAACATGGGTGCCGAGGTGACGGTTGTGGAAATGCTCGACCGCATCCTGCCGGTCGAGGACGAGGAGATCAGCGCGTTTGCCCGCAAGTCGTTCGAGAAGCAAGGGATCAAGATCCTGACCTCGGCCAAGACGACCAAGGTGCAAAAGAACGGGGACAGCGTGACGGCCACGGTCGAGGCTGGGGGCAAGGCGCAGGACATCACCGTGGACCGGGTGATCTCCGCGGTAGGCATCGTCGGCAACGTCGAGGACCTGGGGCTGGAAGGCACCGGCGTCAAAGTGGAGCGCGGCCACATCGTCATCGACGAGTACTGCCGCACCGGGGAGGCCGGCATCTATGCGATCGGTGACGTGACGGGCGCGCCGTGGCTGGCGCACAAGGCAAGCCATGAGGGCGTGATCTGCATCGAGAGCATCGCCCGGCAGAACGACGTGAAGCCGCTGAACGTCGGCAACATCCCCGGCTGCACCTACAGCCGCCCGCAGATCGCCTCTGTCGGCATGACGGAAACCCGGGCCAAGGCAGCCGGGCATGAAGTCCGCATCGGGCGCTTCCCATTCATCGGCAATGGTAAGGCGATCTCGATGGGCGAGCCGGAAGGCATGGTGAAGGTCGTATTCGACTCGAAATCCGGCGAATTGCTGGGCGCGCACATGGTGGGCGCCGAAGTTACGGAAATGATCCAGGGCTATGCGGTCGCCCGCACTCTGGAGACAACCGAGGTCGAGCTGATGCACACCGTTTTCCCGCACCCGACGGTCAGCGAGACGATGCACGAGGCGGTGCTGGACGCCTACGGCCGGGCGATCCACTTCTGAGGCTTCGCTTGACGGGTGGGCTGGTCCCATCCACTTGAATGTTTCTGTTTTTGTGCCGGGAGGCCGCATGGCGTCGCGTATCGTGGTCGATCACCGCCGGGCCGTGCCGGGCATGGCCCGGCATCCGGAAAAGGCAAACCGCCCGGACAATCCGATCCAGCGCAAGCCCGACTGGATACGGGTCAAGGCACCCAACCACCCGACATACCATGAGACCCGGACGCTGATGCGCGAGAACCGGCTGGTGACGGTTTGCGAAGAGGCGGCTTGTCCCAATATCGGCGAGTGCTGGTCGCAGCGCCATGCGACGATGATGATCATGGGTGACACCTGCACCCGCGCCTGCAGCTTCTGCAACGTTCGGACTGGCCAGCCGGAAGCGCTCGACGCGGACGAGCCGCGGCGGGTGGCGGACGCGGTGGCGAAGCTGGGGCTGCGGCACGTGGTCATCACGTCGGTGGACCGGGACGACCTACGCGACGGCGGCGCCAGGCATTTCGCCGCGGTGATCCGCGCCATCCGCACAGCGGCGCCGGGCACGACGATCGAGGTCTTAACGCCTGATTTCCTGCGCAAGCCCGGCGGGCTCGAGGTGGTGGCGGAGGCGCAGCCCGACGTGTTCAACCACAACTTGGAGACGGTTCCGCGGCTTTACACGACCATTCGGCCCGGCGCGCGATACTACCAGTCGCTCCGGTTGCTGGACCGGGTAAAGATGGTAGACTCGACGGTCTTCACCAAATCCGGGCTGATGCTCGGGCTGGGGGAGCAGCGCGCCGAGGTCATGCAGGTCATGGATGACCTGCGGGTGGCCGATGTCGATTTCCTGACCCTGGGCCAATACCTGCAGCCCACGGTGAAGCATGCGGCGGTGGACCGCTTCGTGCCGCCGGAGGAGTTTGCAGATTATGCCGCAATGGCCCGCGCAAAAGGATTTCTGATGGTAAGCGCCACGCCGTTGACCCGCAGTTCGTATCATGCGGACGCGGATTTCGCGCAGTTGCGCGATGCTCGTGCCAAGCAACTCGCGCTGGTGGCTGCCTAGCCATGCCGACCCATGCCGAGCACAAGGTCTTGCCCTACAGCCCGGAGCAGATGTTCGATTTGGTGGCCGATGTCGGCAAGTATCCGACCTTTTTGCCCTGGTGCGCCGGCGCGCGGGTGAAGTCCCACACGGAAACGCAGCTTGTGGCGGACCTCACCATCGGTTTTGGGCCGTTCCGCGAAAGCTTCACCAGCCGGGTCGAGCTTGATCGGCCGCGGCATATTCAGGTCAAGTATGAGAATGGGCCGTTCCGCTACTTGAACAACCAATGGACGTTCGAGCCGAACCCGAAAGGCTGCAACGTCAAGTTCTACGTCGATTTCGAGCTCAGGAGCCGCGTGCTGCAAGCCGCCATTGGGGTTGTGTTTAACAATGCCGTGAAACTGATGGTCAACGCTTTCTTGAAGCGTGCGCGGGAGGTGTACGGTGCGCCGGCCGCGACGATCAACGTGACCCCGGCCGCTGTGCCGGCAAAGTCCTGAAACGGGGTCAGTCAGTATGACCTATGCTCCGCCGCGGTTTGACGACAGGGTTCCGGTGCGGGTCAACCTGTATTCGGACACCCAGACCAAGCCGAGCCTGGCGATGAAGCAGGCGATGATGGAGGCCGAAGTCGGGGACGAGCAGCATGGCGCCGATCCCACCGTGTGGGCGTTGTGCGACCGCATGGCGGCGTTGCTCGGCAAAGAGGCAGCGATGTTCCTGCCGTCCGGGACCATGTGCAACGAAGTTGCCATCCTGACGCAATGCCGGGCTGGCGACGAGATCCTGGCGCACCACACCGCGCACATCGCGACGGCGGAGGGCGGCGCGCCTTGGGCGCTGGCCGGCGTGCAGGTTTCGTCGCTGAATGGAGACCGCGGCGTGTTCTCGGCGGACACGTTGGCCGCTACGGTTCGCCCGGTGTCCCGCTACTCGCCCGCGCAACGTATGGTGGAGGTCGAGCAGACCGCGAATCTTGGCGGCGGCGCGATCTGGCCTCTGGCAACCTTGAATGAGGTTGCGGCGACAGCCCACGCGCACGGGATGGTCACCCATATGGACGGCGCGCGGCTGATGAATGCGGTGGTGGCTGCGGGCGTCCCCGCGGCGGAGATGGCGGCGGGCTTTGATACGGTGTGGCTTGATTTCACCAAGGGCCTCGGGGCGCCGCTGGGGGCGGTGCTGGCCGGCTCGGCCGAGTTCATCGACGCGGCTTGGCGCTGGAAGCAACGGCTTGGCGGCTCGTTGCGGCAGGGCGGGATCTGCGCGGCGGCGTGCTTGTATGCCCTGGACCACAACGTGGACCGTCTGGCGGACGACCACGACAACGCCCGGGTGCTGGCGCGCAGCCTGGCGCAGATCGAGGGCCTGTCCCTCGAGTTGCCGGAAACCAACCTGGTCTTCTTCGACACGCGGGGCGTGGGGCTGACAGCACAGGAACTTGCGACGCGCGTGCGGGCAGCGGGGGTGTTGATCTCGGTTATGGGCCAATACCGGGCGCGTGCCTGCACCCACCTCGACGTGACGACGCCGCAGGTCATGGAAGCCGCGTCGGCGATCCGGGACGTGGTGCTGGGGTAGGTTTACCGGCCTTTCGCCGCCGCATCGAGCAGGGCCAAGGCGTGCTCCACCGTTGCCCGGCGTATGGCGGTCCGGTCGCCTGAAAACACCTGCCGCTCCGCTGAAGGGGAGGCTGCGCGGCCGGCAAGGCCGAACCATACGGTTCCCACAGGCTTGCTTTCGCTGCCTCCGCCGGGTCCCGCGACGCCGGTGACTGCGATTGTCAGCGCAGCCCGCGAGCGCAGTAGCGCGCCGTTTGCCATGCTGGCGGCGACCGGGCCGCTCACCGCGCCGTTTGCCTCGATAAGTTCAGGCGGCACGCCGAGCATGTCCGACTTGGCCGCATTGGAGTAGGCGACGAAGCCGCAGTCCAAAACGTCTGATGAACCTGCAACTTCAGTCAGCACGCCGGCGATCAAGCCGCCTGTGCAGCTTTCCGCCGTCGCGAGCATCAACCCGCGAGACCGGCATTCGGCGAGCAGGGTCGCCGCAGCCTGGATCAGATCCGGATCGAACATTGGGGGTGCCCTTCCACTCAGAAATCGGTCAGTTGCCGGACGACGTAAAGCACCGCCGCAACGACGCCGCCGGCAACGATATCGTCCGTCATGATGCCGAACGCGCCGGCTTGGCGGTCCGCCCAACCGACCGGGCCTGGTTTCCAGATGTCGAGCACGCGGAAGCACACGAAGGCCGCAGCCAACCCGGTGAACGAGATTCCGGCAAGCCCCAGCATCGCGATCCACTGGCCGGCCACCTCGTCGATCACGACCCATCCCGGGTCCGCATTAGGATCGGCCACGGCGCGCGGGATGACGAGGTAGCCCACCCCCGCCGCAAGCGCCGCGCCGAGCGGCAGCAGCCAGGGCGGCCCGAGCATCATTGCGGCGCCGATCAGCAACGCCACCGCGGACCCCGCCGTTCCCGGAGCGACCGGGAAAAAACCGACGCCGAAGAAGCTCGCGACGGAACGGCTCATCCGGCGGATCGCACGAGCGGATGCGGCGCACCGGTGCCGCGCCGGGCTGCGTAGATTACGACGTTCTCAATCACGCGCTGCACGTAGTTTCGGGTTTCGTTGAACGGGATCAGCTCGATCCAGTCAACCATGTCGATGCCGCCGGTCCGCGGGTCGCCATAGCCGGCGAGCCAATCCAACACCCGGCTCGGCCCCGCGTTGTAGCCGGCCAGCGCCAACGGCAGGGCGCCCCCGAACTGGTCCAACAGCGCCTGAAGATAGGCCGTGCCGAGCCGCATATTGTAGGCGGCATCGATTGTCAGCGCGGGTTGGTTCACGGCCTCGTTCAAACGCAGCGCGACGCTGGCGGCGGTTGCCGGCATGAGCTGCATCAAGCCCTGCGCGCCGGCCGGGCTTCCGGCTTGGACATCGAAGCTGCTTTCCTGCCGGATCAGGCCGAGCGTCACCGCAGGCTCGACCCTGGCATCCGGCGGCTGCACTGCGATGGGCCAGCCGGTTTCCGGCAGCATCACCCCGTCCCGCCCGGCCCGGCGCGCGATTGTCACGGCTTGGTCGGGCAGGCCGAGACCCAAAGCCATGCGGGCAGCCATCGCGCGCTCAGCCGGGTTCGGCGCTGTCTCGCCCAGTCGCAACAGGAACGCCTTGGCCCGGCGCGGCTCGCCCCAGGCCACCAGCAGGGCCGCCGCCCGTGCGAGTTCCCGGCCGATGAAGGCCGTAGCCTGTTCGGTGTTCCACGCCGGGTCATGCGCGGCGCGGATGCGGACGGCAAGCGCCGCGTCGTCGTCGCCTGAGGCGCGGATGGCGAGTTGGCCGTAGAACGTGGTCGGCCAAGCGGCGGCCAGGGCGTAGGCAGCTTGCGCGCCCGCGGCGTCGCCCTGCGCCGCCGCGGCCCGGCCGATCCAATAATGCGCCCGGCCTTGGGTGATCGCCGCATGTGATAGGGCCGCAAGCGTTTGGAAGTGCCGGGCCGCCACATCCGGCTGCTGCAGCCGACGCAGCGCGATCCAGCCGGACAGGAACTCCGCGTCGATTGCGGCCTCGCCGGTTTGGCGATGGCCGCTGGCCAAAGCATAGGCGGCGGTGGGGTCGCCCGCGCGCAGCATCCGCCGGGCCAGCAGGTTGCGCTCGTCCCAGAATGCCGGCCGACGGTCATCCGGGGCGGCCGCTTCCGCGGGGCCGCCCTCGTTGATCCAGATGGCCAAGGCGGCTCTGTCCTGCCCGGCGCGGCGGTGCCATCGAAGGAAGTCGAGGATAAGGCCCAGGTCGGCGCGCGCCGCGGCGGGGAGAACTGCAGCCAGCGCAGGGGCGGAGGGGTCGTCCCGCCGCAATGCCAGCCGGGCCTCGGCGGCCGGACGCCCGGCGGGATGGACCCGGATCGCCTGACGCGCTGCGGGTCCACCCGGCAGGCCGGAGTCGGTCCAGGCCAACCGGTCAAAGCGCCGCCACTGGTCATCGGCGGTCAGCGTATGGCCCCAAGTACGGATGAAGCCGAGTTCGCCCGCCGGTTCCACGCCCTTCACCCAAGCCGTCCGGGCGTCCTGTTCGGCCTCGGCTTGGCGGCCGGCCCGGCCCAGAGCTTCGGCGCAGCGTAGCAGGGCAGCCGCCTCGAGTGCGGTGGGGCGCTGCTGGCAATGGTCCAGCGTTGCCTGGTCGTCTCCGTCCGCGGTCAGCGCCTCTTGCAGGCGACGGCCAAGCAGCGCCTGTTGCGGCCAGGCCGGATTGTCCGCGATGAATGCCGCGAGTTCGGCGGCGCGGGCACTGCCAGGGGTCAGCAGGCGAAAGTACAGCGCGAGCTTGCGTACGAGCGGGTCGGGCGACGCGGCGGCGAAGGCATCGGCTTCCGCCCAACGCCCCAGCCTGACCGCGCCCATCACATCCTGCGCAGCGGCGTGGGCCGGCAAGGACAGGCCCAGCACGAACAGGAACACGGCGCGGCGCATGATGGCTTCTAGCGCAAGGCAACCTTGCAGCGCATCCCCCATGTGCCTAGGTTCGCGATCCCCGTCCGTACCCGAGGCCCGCCATGTCCAATCCATTGTTCAAGGGATCGTATGTCGCCCTGATCACGCCCATGCGCCCCGACGGCGCGGTGGATGAGACCGCGTTCGGCGCCTTTGTGGATTGGCAGATCCAGCAGGGCACCCACGGAATCGTGCCGGTGGGCACCACAGGAGAAAGCCCGACGCTCAGCCATGACGAGCATCGCCGCGTGGTCGAGATCGCAGTGGAGGTCGCAGCCGGACGGGTGCCGGTGGTCGCCGGCGCCGGGTCGAACAGCACGGCGGAGGCCATCGAGCTGACCCGGCACGCCAAGGCAGCGGGGGCTGACGCCGCGCTGGTCGTGACGCCCTATTACAACAAGCCGACCCAGCAGGGCATGATCCTGCACTACACCGCCATCGCCGATGCGGTCGATCTGCCAATCATCATCTACAACATCCCGTCGCGCAGCGTGATCGACATGGGCGTCGAGACCATGGCGCAACTGGCGCGGCATCGGAACATCGTGGGCGTCAAGGACTCGACCGCCAACTTGGCGCGGCCGCTGCATACCCGCCGGGCTTGCGGGGCCGGGTTCGTGCAGATGTCGGGAGAGGACCATACGGCGTTGGCGTTCCTGGCAGCCGGCGGCCATGGCTGCATCAGCGTGACCGGCAACATCGCGCCACGGATGTGCAGCGAGATGCACCGCGCCTGGCAAGATGGCGAGACCGAGCGGGCCGTGACGATTCAGGACCGGCTATTGGCGCTGCATGACGCGATGTTCGCCGAGAGTAACCCCGGCCCGGTGAAGTATGGCGCGAGCCTGATGGGGCACGGCAGCGGGCATTGCCGGCTTCCGCTGGCCCCAGTGTCGGATGCCACGCGGGCGCAGGTACGGACGGCGATGCTTGAAGCCGGGCTGCTGAACTAGGACCAGGCGGCGTGGCGGACAGCAAGACCAAGAAGAAATCGGGCCTGATCTCGTTCGGCGTGGCCGCGCAGAACAGGAAGGCGCGGTTCGACTATACGATCAAGCAGACGATGGAGGCCGGGCTGGTGCTGCGCGGCCCGGAGGTGAAGTCGCTGCGCCACGGCCGCGCGACCCTGACCGAGGCTTGGGCGGGGGAACGGGAAGGCGAGCTGTTCCTGTTCAACTGCTATATCCCGGAGTACCAGGCCGGCGTGCTATCCCGGTTCGAGCCGCGGGCACCGCGCAAGCTCTTGCTGAAGCGCAAGCAGATCGGCGAGCTGATCGGCGCGTCCACCCGGGACGGGCTGACGTTGGTGCCGCTGCAAATCCACTTCAACGACCGCGGCGTGGCCAAGGTGTTGCTGGGCGTGGGCGAGGGGCGGAAGAAGCAGGATAAGCGGCAGGCCATCGCAGCGCGGGATTGGCAGCGCGACAAGGCCCGGCTGATGCGGGACAAGGGCTGACCGTTGCCAACCCCGTTCGCGTCGCCCACATGCAAGGCGGCAGGCAGGGGGACGGGCAGTATGGGCGTTTCGCGACGGGCAGCATTGATCGGCGGTGCGGCGCTGGCCGGCGTGGCGGCAGGCCCGGCACCTGCCACGGCGTGGTCGTTCGAGTTCCCGTCCATCGACGAAGGCACGCTCCGGCTGGCGGAGTTCCAGGGCAGGGTGTTGCTGGTCGTCAACACGGCCTCGTTCTGCGGCTTCACGCCGCAGTACCGCCAGTTGGAGGCTTTGCACCGGCGCTTGTCGCCGCAGGGGTTCGCGGTGATCGGAGTGCCCAGCCAGGACTTCGGCCAAGAGAGCGGGTCGAACGGCGAGGTAAAGGCGTTCTGCGAAGCGACGTTCGGCGTCGATTTCCCCATGGCGGGCCTCGGCCACGTTCGCGGCGCCGATGCGTCGCCGTTCTACCGTTGGGTGCGCGAGCAGCGGCGATGGGAGCCGCAGTGGAACTTCAACAAGGTGCTGATCGGGCGGGACGGAAGTATTACCGGGACTTTTGGTTCGACGGATGAGCCGGATCGCGGCCACCTCGCCGCGGCGATCCAGGCGGCGATGACCCGAACTTAAAGCGGTGGGGCCTCGCCTGCGATCCGCGTCACCAGGTTGAACACCACCTGCTCAAACATCTCGCGTGTCAGCAGCCCGGTGTTCGTGTTGTAACGTGAGACATGGTAGCTGTCCGCCAGCAACAGGCCGTCCGGTAACTCGGTCACGTTCCCATGCCGGAAACGGATGCGGGTCGCGGGGAAGCCGCAAGCACGCAGGACCGCCGCATGGGCCAGGACGCCCAATGCCAAGACGGCCCTAAGTTTCGGCAGGGCTTTCAATTCCGCAGCGAGGAAGCGGTTGCAGGTGCGCACCTCGACGGGCTGAGGAAGGTTGGCGGGCGGCACGCAGCGCACGGCGTTCACCACGCGGCAATCGTGGAGTTGCATGCCGTCGTCCGGCCGGGCGTCATACATGCCGGTCGCCAGGCGGAAACGGGTCAAGGTCTCGTAGAGCAGGATGCCGGCATGGTCACCGGTGAACGGCCGCCCAGTCCGGTTGGCGCCCTTGACGCCGGGCGCCATGCCGACAACCAGGATAGAAGCGTCGGGATCGCCGAGGCTCGGGACGGGACCATTGAACCAGTCGGGGTGGCTCTGCTGATTGGCATGGCGATAAGCCACGAGCCGAGGGCAGAGCGGACAATCGCGTGGGGGCTGCTCAATCGGCATCGGAACGGCAGGGGGTGTTGTCGTGCATGGTGAAGCGGCATGCCGGCCTCCACGTGAACGGTCAAGCCTTGATGGGGGCTTGTAGGATGTTTCAGACGATCCTGGTTGCGATCGGCGCCAACCTCGCTTCGGCCGCGGGGCGCACCCCGATGGAAACCTGCCAATGGGCGGCCGGGCAGCTTGGGCAGATCCCTGGCCTTGAGCTACGGGGGGTGTCGCGCTGGTTCGCCACCCAGCCGATCCCCGCGTCGGATCAGCCGCGCTTCGTCAACGGCGCGGCCTGGCTGAGCGGCGCCGCTGAGCCTTGCCGCATGCTGGAGGTGCTGCACGCAATCGAGGCGGACGCGGGCCGGGTTCGCGGCGGGCCGAACGCGGCCCGGACCTTGGACCTTGACCTGTTGGCGATGGACGACTTCGTGGTGGCGACGCCGAACCTCGTCTTGCCGCATCCGCGGCTGCAGGATCGCGCGTTCGTGCTGGCGCCGCTTCAGGACATCCGACCGAATTGGATCCATCCCGTGCTTCGCCTGAGCGTCACCACAATGCTGGCGGCGGTGTCGGGCCAGGATGTCCAGGCATTGTAACCAGCCCTTGCTGAACGGGTTGCCCTCGCTTAAATGGATTGCTCAACCGATATCAATGGTGGAGGCCGGACGCATGGCGCGCGTGACCGTAGAAGATTGCGTTCAAAAAGTTCCAAACCGGTTTGAGCTTGTCTTGCTCGCCGCGCAGCGTGCCCGCAACTTGAGCCGCGGCGAGGAACTGACGATTGACCGCGACAATGACAAGAACCCGGTGGTGGCCCTGCGCGAGATCGCCGAAGAGACGGTCGCGTTGCCGCTGTTGGAGCAAGACCTGATTAAGTCGCTGTCCCGCTCGCCGGAGCCGGAGCCTGCGGACGAGGAAGTGCTGGACCTGATTCCGACAGACCAGAACATTTTCGGCTTGCAAGACGTGTCGGCCGAGGAAGAAGCTTCGGCGATGCCGATTGGCGATCTTTCCCCAGACGATATCGAGGCTGCTATCGAGGCGGAGCTTGGCGGCCGTTCCCGCCGCTGAACGAAATCTAACGAATGGGGGGTGGCCGTGACGGGCCGAACGCCACGCCCCTTCCGCGCGCCCGAAGGTCTGGCGTCGTCCGACACGCGCTCCGACCTTGCCAAGCCCGGTAACCTAACTGAGTGCCGGTCTAGGCTTACCGGAAAGATATTGGCCTACGATCCCAAGGCGGATACGGGCCTACTTGATGCTGCCTATGCGGTCGCTGCGCAGGCCCATGGACAGCAGACCCGGGAAAACGGCGACCCGTATATCACGCATCCCATTGCGGTGGCCGAGATCCTGGCGGGGTATCGCCTGGACACGGCAAGCATCGCGACCGCTTTGCTACATGACGTCATCGAAGACACCTCGGTCACGCTTCCCGTGTTGGAACGGCAGTTCGGCCCATCCATTGGCGGCTTGGTGGACGGCGTCACCAAGCTGACACGGCTGGAGCTGCAATCGGACCGAACCAAGCAGGCGGAGAACTTCCGCAAGCTGGTCTTGGCCATGAGCAAGGACATCCGCGTTCTGCTGGTGAAGCTGGCTGACCGCCTGCATAACATGCGGACGCTGCACTACGTGCAAAGCCCCGAACGCCGAATGCGCACGGCGCGGGAAACGATGGAAATTTATGCGCCGCTTGCCGAGCGGATCGGTATGGATGCGCTGAAAACCGAGCTGCAGACGTTGGCGTTTGAGCAGATCGAGCCGGAAGCGTTCGATACGATTAAGGCCCGGCTCAACTTCCTGCGCGGCCAGGGCGCGGACGTAATCGAGGAGGTGCGAGAGGAGCTGCAACGCATCTGCGCCGAAGGGGGCGCCGCGCCTCTTGAGATTACTGGGCGCGAGAAGTCGCCCTACTCGATTTGGGAGAAGATGCAGCGCCGCAACGTGGCGTTCGAGCAGTTGTCGGACATCATGGCGTTCCGTGTGGTGATGCCGTCACGCGATGCCTGCTACATCGCCTTGGGCGCGGTTCACGCCGCGTATCCGGTAATCGCCGGACGGTTCAAGGATTATATCTCAACGCCGAAATCGAACGGCTACCGTAGCCTGCATACCGGCGTGACGTTGCGGGAGCCGCGCAACCAGAAGATCGAGGTGCAGATCCGCACGGCCGACATGCACGCGGTGGCCGAAAACGGGGTGGCGGCACATTGGCTGTATAAGCAGCAGGATGCCTCGTCCAGCGAGCTGCAGCGGTTCCGCTGGGTGCAAGACTTGTTGGAAATTTTGGAGAATTCACAGGCGGCGGATGAGTTCCTGGAGAACACCAAGCTTGAGCTGTACCAGGACCAGGTGTTCTGCTTCACGCCGAAGGGTCAACTGATCGAGCTGCCGCGGGGGGCAACCAGCATCGACTTCGCTTATGCCGTGCACAGCCAGGTTGGCGACAAGTGCGTGGGTGCCAAGGTGAACGGGCGGCTACTGCCGCTTCGGCACGAGTTGCAGAACGGCGACCAGGTCGAGATTATGACGGCGCGCGACGGCGTGCCGTCGCCGGCGTGGGAGCGGTTCGTCGTCACCGGCAAGGCGCGGGCGCGCATCCGGCGCTATATCGCTCAGCAGCAGCGGCAAAACCACCTTGATGCAGGCCGGGCCGCGCTGGCCAAGGCATTCCGGCAAGAAGGCTTGGACGGGTCGGAGAAGGTGCTGGAGGCCGGGCTGAAGGGCCTCAAAGCAGCATCGCTGGATGACCTGTATGTCATGGTAGGCAACGGCAACGTCGGGCCGAAGGATGTCGTGCATGCAGCTTATCCGGAACTGCGGCAGGCGCCCCGGGCGCCGCGCATGCTACCAAGCCTGCCGCCGCGGCCCGGCCGGGTGTCGGCGCGTGGCGGCGGCATCCCGATCACCGGGCTGGTTGCCGGCATGGCGGTGCACTATGCCGGGTGCTGCCACCCGTTGCCGGGGGACCAGATCGTCGGCATCGTCACGACCGGCAAGGGCGTCACAATCCATACGAGGAACTGCCAAACCCTTGAAAGCTTTGCCGCGACGCCCGAACGCTTCATTGACGTCGGCTGGGAAACGCCTTTGCCCCTCGCGGGCGGCAAGGCGGTGACCCATACCGGCCGGATCAGCGCCGTTGCCGTGAACCAGCCGAGCACGCTTGCAAGCCTGACCAACGCCGTCGCCAAGCACGAAGGGGCAGTGACGAACCTTAAGATCACCAACCGCCAGCAGGACTTTTTCGAGGTCGTTTTGGATGTGGAGGTGCGGGATCTCCGGCATTTGTCGAACGTGATCGCTGGGCTGCGGGCGGCCAGCGGGGTGACTCAGGTCGAGCGGGCGCGGGGCTGACTTGATTTTGGGGCTTGGCTCGGACCTTTGCGACATTCGGCGGATCGAGGCGGTGATGGCCAGGTTCGGCGACCGATTCCTTGAGCGCGTGTTCACGCCGGTTGAGCGCGCACGCGCGTTGCGGCGCACCGCCAGTCTGCATGCGCCTACCTTCGCCAAGCGGTTCGCAGCCAAGGAGGCATGCGCCAAGGCGCTTGGCACCGGGTTCCGGTTGGGTGTCTTCCATTCGGATATGGGCGTGGTGAACCTTCCATCGGGCCAGCCGACATTGGCGCTGACCGGAGGGGCGCAGGCCCGCCTGCTCGCGATGGTGCCACCCGGGATGCGGCCAGCGATGGCGTTGACGGTGACAGACGAGTATCCTTATGCGTTCGCCCAGGTGGTGATCTCGGCGCTGCCTGTGGCCAGGGTTCCTTGACACGGCGGGGCGGCGTTGGCTTGATCCCGCCATTCCTGTGAACCGGATCACCTCTGCATAATGGCGAAGCAAAAACCAGGTGGCTTGGTCGACAACATCAAGACCATCTTCTATGCCGGCCTGATCGCGGTCGGCATCCGTACCGTCGCGTTTGAACCTTTCAACATCCCATCCGGCTCGATGATCCCGACGCTGCTGATCGGCGATTATCTGTTCGTGTCGAAGTACAGCTATGGCTATTCCCGGTATTCGATCCCGTTCGCGCCAAACCTGTTCAATGGGCGGATCTTTGGTCGGATGCCGGACCGCGGGGACATCGCAGTGTTCAAGTGGCCTCGCGACAACCAGACCGACTACATCAAGCGTATCGTCGGCCTGCCCGGTGATCGCATCCAGATGAAGTCCGGCCAACTTTACATCAACGGCACCCTTGTGCCGCGCCAGGCCGCTGGCGACTACGCGGACGACGAGCAGGGATCGCGCACGATCGCCCGGCTTTATATGGAAACGTTGCCGGGTGGCCTGCAACACGACATCATCAAAATGTATGAGGAGGGCGGGCTGAACAGCACGCCAGAGTTCAAGGTGCCTGATGGCCACGTATTCGCCATGGGCGACAATCGGGACAATTCCAGCGATAGCCGCGACCCTGGCGGCGGCGTGGGCTTTGTGCCGGTTGAAAACCTGGTGGGCCGCGCAGAGTTCATCTTTTTCTCGGTCGACGGCTGGGCGCCGTGGTGGAAAGTCTGGGACTGGCCGTTTGAGATCCGCTGGAACCGGCTGCTGCACGGCATCACTTGACCGGCACAGAGGACGAACCCTCGCCTGATCCGGCTGTCCAGTTTCGGGCGGCTGAGGCCATTCTCGGCCACAACTTCGCCCGTCCCACCCTGCTGCATGAGGCACTGACCCACCGTTCGGCCGCGCATGGCCGACGCGGCCAGCTTCGCCGGGGAGAGCGGCGCGGCGTCGGTTCCAACGAGCGGTTGGAGTTCATCGGTGACCGCGTGCTAGGCCTGGTCATGGCGGATTGGCTGATTGAACGATTTCCCGACGAGCAGGAAGGCGAGTTGGGTCCGCGGCACGCGCATTTGGTGTCGCGCAAGGTGCTGGCATCCATTGCCGAAACAGCCGGGCTGTCGGAGGCGTTGGCGGTCGCGCCGAATGAGGCGCGGGCCGGCGTGGGGCAGCTCGCCAACGTGTTGGCCGACGCGATGGAAGCGATGATCGGGGCGCTTTATCTTGATGCCGGGCTGCCGGCGGCGCAGCGGTTCGTGCGGCAGGCTTGGCAACCGGTGATGGCTGCGCTCGTGCTGCCGCCGAAGGACCCGAAAACCGCGCTGCAGGAATTGCTGATGGCGCGGCGGCTCGCGCTGCCCATCTACCAAGTGGTGAACCGAAGCGGCCCGTCGCACGCGCCTGAGTTCGTCATCAGCGTGTCGGCGTGCGACCAGACGGGCACTGGACGTGCCGGCAGCAAACGCTTGGCCGAGCGCCTCGCGGCCGCCGATTTGCTTGAAAGGTTGACATGACCGACCGGCCCGACACTTCTGGCACGGAGCATCTTGAGCCGCGCTGCGGTTTTGTCGCCATCGTGGGCGCGCCCAATGCCGGCAAGTCCACGTTGCTGAACCGGTTGACCGGCGCCAAGCTGTCCATCGTGACGCCTAAGGCGCAGACGACGCGGTTCCGCGTGCTCGGCATTCTGATGCGCGGGCCGAGCCAAATCCTATTGGTCGATACGCCCGGCATCTTCCGCCCGCGCCGAAAGCTGGACCGCGCCATGGTCAAAGCAGCTTGGACGGGGGCGGAGGACGCGGACCTCACGCTGTTGCTGGTCGATGCCAAGGCGGGCGCGACAGAGGGGGTGCTCACTATCGCCCGGCAGATCGCGGAGCGGGGACGCCGCACTTGGATGGTGCTGAACAAGATCGACCTGATCGCAGCACACACCTTGCTGCCGCTTACCGCCCAACTGAGCGCGATCCTGCCGGCCGAGCAGACCTTCATGGTCAGCGCCGCGACCGGCGGCGGGCTGGACCGCTTGCTGGATGCCTTGGCGGCCGGGGTGCCACCCGGGCCGCACCTTTACCCCGACGACGACCTGACCGACCTACCGGACCGGTTGCTGGCGGCCGAGCTGGTGCGGGAGCAGATTTTCCTGCAAATCCAGGAGGAGATTCCCTACGGCACCACGGTCGAAACGGAAAGCTGGCAGGAGAAGGCGGACGGCTCGGTGCGGGTGGATGCGACGATCTATGTCGCGCGGGCCGGGCACAAGGCGATCCTGATCGGGGCCGGGGGCGGGCGCATCAAGGAGATCGGCGCCCGTGCCCGCAAGGAACTGACCAGCCTGCTCGAACGCCCGGTGCACCTGTTTCTGAACGTGAAGGAACGCGCCGGCTGGGACGAGGAGGGCGCGCGGCTGCGGGCCATCGGCCTCGACGACACGGCGTAGCATCGCCGATGGAGTGGCAGGCGCCCGCCATTGTCCTGGCCGCCCGCCCGCACAGCGAGGGCGACGCGCTGGTTACGGTGCTGACGGAGAGCCACGGGCGGCACCACGGCCTCGCCCGCGGCGGCAGTTCCCGGGCGCAAGCCCCGACTTGGCAGCCCGGCAACCTCGTGCAGGCGCGATGGGTCGCCCGGCTTCCGGACCAGTTGGGGTCCATGACGGCGGAACTGGTGCATCCCGGCGCGGCGCTGGCGATGGACGACGCCTTGTCGCTTGCCATGCTGTCCTCCGCCTGCGCCGTGGCGGAGGGCGCCTTGCCGGAACGCGAGCCGCATCCGAAGGTGTTCGCCGGTCTGGTGCAGTCGATTGCCGGGCTGGCGCGGGGGCCGGACTCGCTGACGGACCTCGTGCGTTGGGAGGTCGTGCTGCTGGCGGAACTCGGCTACGGGCTGGACCTTTCGGCCTGCGCGGTGTCCGGAGCGACAGCCGGGCTGGCCTGGGTATCGCCGAAGACTGGCCGCGCGGTGTCGGACGAGGCGGCGGGCGAGTGGCGGCCGCGCTTGCTGCGCCTGCCGGGCTTCCTTGTAGGCGGCAACACGGCGTCCGCCGAGGATTGGCGGGACGGCCTCACGCTAACTGGGCATTTCCTGGAGCGGGACGCCTTCGGGCATCAGCACCGACCGTTGCCGCCGGCGCGGCACATGCTGTACGACCGAGTTTCGGCCTTGGCGACGAGTCCGTAGTTCTCTATATGTTCCAGACAGGAGAGCCGAGATGCCTGATGACCTGGCCGGAACGATTGCCGACACGCCGCTCGCGGACGCGCTGAGCGAGCGCTACCTCGCCTATGCGCTGAGCACGATCATGTCGCGCAGCCTGCCGGACGTGCGCGACGGGCTGAAGCCCGTGCACCGGCGGCTGGTCTATGCCATGCACCAGTTGAAGCTTGACCCGGCCTCCGGTTTCAAGAAATGCGCCCGGGTCGTGGGCGACGTGATCGGCAAGTATCATCCGCACGGCGACGCTTCCGTCTATGAAGCGCTGGTCCGGCTGGCCCAGGAGTTTGCGGCGCGTTATCCGCTGATCGAGGGGCAGGGCAATTTCGGCAATATCGATGGCGATAACCCCGCCGCGATGCGCTACACCGAGGCGCGTCTCACCGAGGTCGCGCAGACTCTGCTGTCCGGCATCGACGATGACGCCGTGGATTTCCGCGCGACCTATGACGGGGAGGAGAACGAGCCGGTCGTGCTGCCGGGCGGGTTCCCGAACCTGCTGGCGAACGGGGCCGCAGGCATCGCGGTCGGCATGGCCACCAGCATTCCGCCGCACAACGCCGGCGAGGTCTGCGCCGCGGCGATCCACCTGATACAAAATCCTGAAGCGACAACGGCTGAGCTGCTGGCCCACATGCCCGGCCCGGATTTCCCGACCGGCGGCACGCTGATCGAGGACCCGGCCGCCATCCTGCACGCCTACGAGGCCGGGCGCGGCGGCTTCCGCATGCGCGCCAAGTGGGAGATCGAACGGGGCAAGCACGGCGCCTGGCACGTCGTGGTCAGCGAGATCCCCTATCAGGTGCAGAAGGCTCGGCTGATCGAGCAGATCGCCGAGCTGCTGGAAGCCAAGAAGCTGCCATTTCTTGGCGACGTACGGGACGAAAGCACCGAGCAGGTGCGGCTGGTGCTGGAACCAAAGTCGCGCGGCGTGGAGCCGGAAGTGTTGATGGAAACCATGTTCCGCGCGACCGCGCTGGAAAGCCGGTTCCCGTTGAACATGAACGTGCTGACCGCCGACCGGACACCTATGGTCCTGGGGCTGCGCGGGGTGCTGCAGGCGTGGCTTGACCATCGGCAGGAGGTGCTGGTCCGCCGCTCCCGCCACCGTCTGGCCGCCATCGAGCGCCGCCTGGAGGTGTTGGACGGCTACCTGGCAGTGTTCCTGAACGTTGACGAGGTGATTCGGATCATTCGCGAGGAGGATCACCCAAAACCGGCCCTGGTCGCGCGCTTCACGCTGACCGACCTGCAGGCGGAGTCGATCCTGAACATGCGACTGCGCTCGCTGCGGCGCTTGGAGGAGATGGAGATCCGGCGCGAGCACAAGGCGCTGTCGAAGGAGCGGCGGGAAGTCGAAGGGTTGCTGAAGGACGTGGCCCGGCGCTGGCGCAAGATCGAGGGCGAACTCACGGCGGTGCGGGACAAGTTCGGGGAGGGTGCGCTGGGCGCCCGGCGGACCGTGCTGGGCCAGGCGCCGCAGGTTGTCGAGGTGCATGCGGACAGCCTGATCGAACGGGAGCCGATCACCGTTGTCCTGTCCGACAAGGGCTGGATCCGGGCGGTGAAGGGCCACGTGGCCGAGGGCACAGAGCTGAAATTCAAGGAGGGCGACAAGCTGCGGCTTTTGCTGCCCTGCCACACCACAGACCGTCTGTGCCTGTTCGCCAGCAATGGCCGCGCGCATACCCTGCGGGCCGGCGACCTGCCGCGTGGGCGCGGCGACGGCCAGCCCATTCGCGTGCTGGCGGAACTGGGCGATGACGACGTTATTGCCTTGTTCGTTTGGCAGGACGGGCTGCGCTACCTGGTTGCGAGTTCTGCTGGCCGGGGCTTCATCGTCACCGCCCCAGACCTGCTGGCGGAAAAGCGCACCGGCAAGCAGGTGCTGAACGTGAAGCCCGGCGAGGCCGCGATGCTCTGCATCCTCGCGGAGGGCGACCACGTCGCGGTGATCGGCACTAGCCGCAAGCTGCTGGTATTCCCGCTGAGCGAGGTCCCGGAATTGTCCCGCGGGTCGGGCGTGCTGCTGCAGAAGTATCGGGAAGGCAAGCTAGCGGATGCCAAGGTGTTCCGGCTTGCCGATGGGCTGGCCTGGCGGCTGGGGGACAAGATGCGCACCGAGAGCCGGTTGCAGGACTGGATCGGTGCGCGGGGCCAGGCGGGGCGGATGCCCCCGACCGGCTTCCCGAAAACCGGTCGGTTCAGCTAATCGCCGGCCAATCTGGCTTCCATCGCGGGCGAAGCCATCCGCAGCAACGGGCTGACACTCGGCGCCGTATCGATTGCGAGCACGGCATCGGCCAGGCATGCCGCCCGCTCCTCGCCCAGCACCGTGGCGGTCAGCGTCATGAACTTGCGCGCGAGTTCGTCCTGCGTGAGGAAATTGCCGGGTTCGCCCTTGGGCACGATCACGACGGCTTGAAGCGTCTTGCCGTCTGCGACGACTGTCAGCTTGCCGGACATGTTGGCGGGGAACTCGGCCTGGACCTCGCTATCCCGCTCGCAGGCGATGCGCGGAAGCAGGGTGCGTATGCGGGTGTCGCGCAGCAGGGCGTAGCTGTCCCAATCCATCTTGCCGGTGGCCAGCGCCGCCGCGATCACGAACGGGCCGCTGAACTGCCCGTCCACCACGTTCTGCGGATCGGCTTTCTGTGCCGCGGGGGCGCCGATCAGCCGCATCCCGGCTTCGGGCAAACCGAGCACCACGCGCTCGATCGTGGCCGGGTCGATGGCGTGCTCGGCCCGCAGGGTGAGGGCGGCGTCGATGCCGGCATGGCCGTAGCGGCAGGACGGATAGGGTTTCACCGCGGTCTGCATCAACTCGAACTCGGTGCCCAAGCCCTGGACTGTTCGTGCCGGGTTAGGAGAGGGGGCATAAGCGTTAAAGAAGCCGTGCTGGCCTTCCAGGGGATCGGCCGCGCCCTTGAAACCTTCCCGCGCCAAGGTCGCCGCCGTTAGCCCGGCCATGCCGGACCAGCCGACCTGAAACCGCTTGGTCCAGGCCCCATTCGCCAGGAACTGCAGGCTGCCGGCAGCTTGGCTGAGCGCGATGCCGAGGGCCGAGGCGATGTCGTCTGTGCCAAGCCCGAACACCCGGCCGGCCGCCGCGGCGGCGGCGAACACGCCGCAGGTCGCCGTTGGGTGGAAACCGCGCGCGTAGTGGTCGCCCGCCGGCAGCGCCAGCGCGACTCGGCAGGCGACCTCATACCCCGCGACGATCCCTGCCAGCACGTCGGCACCGCTGGCGCCGGCCATCTCGCCGGCGGCAAACGCCGCCGAGATCACCGGGCAGCCCGGGTGCAGCGACCCGGCCGCGTGCGTGTCGTCGAAATCGAGCGAGTGGCCCAGGGCACCGTTCAGCAACGCGGCCCCAGCCGGGGTATAGCGGGCGCAATCGCCGAACACGCCGCCGCTGCCCGCGGCCATGCCGAGCGCCCGGACGGCAGCCAGCAGCGGCGCGGTGCTTTCGGCGTCATGCCGGGCGCGCACGACGTTGCCGACAAGATCGAGCACCAGGAGCCGCGCCCGTTCGACCACCGCCAGCGGCAGTGCCGCGGTTGATACGTCGGCGCTGAAGGCGGACAGCTCAGCTGTGATCCCCATGGTCGTTCCCTGTCGATTTTTGCCGCATCCTGCCGCGGATCAGGCGCGGGTCCAAGCCTGTTGCCGGCCGGGGCGGCCCTGTGCCACACTTGTGCAATGATATCCCGCCGCGCGTTGCTGCCGACTCCGCTCGCCGCCCTCGCGATGCCGGCGCGAGGGCAGGACTCCTTTGCGGCCTTCGTGAACAGCGTGAAGGCGGAAGGGCGGCGCGCCGGCCTGCGCGAGGCGATTCTGCAGCAGGCGTTTGCCGGCGTGGAACCGAACCAGAAGGTGATCGAACTCGATCGCCGCCAGCCGGAGTTCACTCTGACCTGGCCGGAGTACCGCGCCCGCGTGCTGCCGGAAAGCCGCATGCAGGCCGCGCGCGAGAACTATGCCCGCGAGCGTCCTTTGCTGGCCCGGGTCGAGGAGCGGTATGGCGTGGACCCGTTGATCATCATGGGCATCTGGGGCGTCGAGTCGGCCTTCGGCGCAAACAAGGGCAGTTACCGGTTGGTCGAGGCGCTCTCGACCCTGGCCTGGGAAGGCCGGCGGGCCGCCTATTTCCGCAGCGAGTTGATCAATGCGTTGCGCATCCTGGACCAGGGCGATGTGGCGCCCGCACACATGACCGGCGGCTGGGCTGGGGCGATGGGTCAGCCGCAGTTCATGCCAAGCTCCTACCTGCGCTTTGCCGTGGACTTCGACGGCGACGGGCGGCGCGACATCTGGGACAGCAAGCCAGATGTGTTCGGGTCGGTCGGCAATTACCTGGCCAAGAACGGCTGGCGCCGGGGGGAACCTTGGGCGCAGCCGGTTCGGCTGCCTTTGGGCTTCGACGCGGTTGCGGCCGTGCGCGACAACCGCCGGAGTCTTGACGAATGGATGCGCATGGGCGTGCGGCGGCTGGACGGCCGTGAATTGGGCCGGGCTGACATTCAGGGCGCAGTTGTCGTGCCAAGCGGGGCGGAGCCGGGGGAGGGGTTCATGACCTATCCCAATTTCAACGTGATCCGGCGCTACAACCCGTCCGACTTCTATGCTCTGGCTGTCGGCCTATTGGGCCGATCGGCTGCTTGACGAACGGTTATCTCCATCGGGACGGGACGCCTCGCGGCCGTGTTCCTGGGTCAGCGGCGACCGACGGCTGACAAGGGAGCGCGGGACGTCCCGGCACTCTCGGCGCTGGACCCGGCCATGGGGGCGGAGTAACCGATGCAGGAATCGTGCGAAAACAGGGAGCGCCGGGCCATGCTGGGTCGCCGTGGGATTTTGTTTGCCGGAACGGCGCTCGCGGCGATGCCGGGCAGGATGTTGGCGGCGGAACAGCGCCGGACGCCGCCGCGTGGGCGGGGTCGCGAGACGGCGTCGGCAAGCACGGCAGCAGCCACGCCGCTGGGCCCGATGGACACTGCGGCCAAGTTCGCGCTGATCCTCGATTTCAACACCGGCGCAACGTTGCTGGATAAGGACGGCGACGCGCCGATGCCGCCGTCGTCCATGACCAAGCTAATGACCGCATACATCATCTACGGGATGCTGAAAGCGGGACGCCTGACGCTCGACCAGGAGTTGCCGGTCAGCGAGCGCGCTTGGCGCATGCAGGGGTCCAAGATGTTCGTGCCTTTGGGCGGCACGGTGAGGGTTGAAGACCTGATCCGCGGCGTCATCGTGCAGTCCGGCAACGACGCTTGCATCGTGCTGGCCGAGGCGGTGGCTGGGTCGGAAGAAGGCTTTGCCGACCAGATGAACGCCAAGGCCAAGGAGCTTGGCCTGACCGCATCGAACTTCCGCAACAGCACGGGCTGGCCCGACCCGCAACAGCGCATGTCCTGCCGCGACATCGCGGTGCTGGCGCGGCGCTTGATCACGGACTTCCCGGAATATTACAAATATGACAACGAAAAGACATTCAAATACAACAATATCGAACAGCAGAACCGTAATCCCCTCGTGCAGAAGGGTATTGCGGACGGTTTGAAAACGGGCCACACCGAGGAGGGCGGCTATGGCCTGGTCGCCAGCACCGCGCGGGGCGGCCGGCGGGTGATCGTCGTGGTGAACGGCCTTTCCTCGATGCACCAACGGGCAGAAGAAAGCGAGCGGCTGCTGGAATGGAGCTTCCGGGAGTTCGAGAACGTGACGCTGTTTGCCGCGGGCGACGCGGTTGAGCAGGCAAGGGTCTGGCTGGGTGCGCGGCCGACCGTGCCGTTGGTGGGTGGCCAGGACCTAGTGCTGACCATGCCCCGGCAATGGCGCCGCAGCGCCAAGATCGAGGTCGAGTACAGCAATCCCATCCCGGCGCCGGTCAGCCGTGGCGATGTGCTGGGCAAGCTCACCGTTTCCGGCCAGGGCGTGCCGGCGATGAACGTGCCGTTGCTGGCCGGCGCCGACGTGCCTCGGCTTTGGCTGCCCGGCCGCGCGGCCGCGGTCATGGTCCGCTACGTCACGGGGTCCTGACTCCTCGGTGTTCATCACGTTCGAGGGCGGGGAGGGGGCCGGGAAATCCACCCAGGCGCGTCTCCTGGCCGAAGCCATGACGGCTAAGGGCAGAACGGTGCTGTGCACGCGCGAGCCGGGCGGCGCGCCCGGTGCGGAAGTCCTGCGCGGCTTGCTGTTGTCGCGCGATCATGATTGGTCGCCGCCAGCCGAGGTTTACCTTCACTTCGCGGCACGGGCCGAGCATGTAGCGCGGACCATCCAGCCGGCCCTGGCCCGGGGCGCCGTCGTGATCAGCGATCGGTTCGCCGATTCGACGATGGCCTATCAGGGTTATGGCCTTGGGGCCGACCGCAGCTTGATCGCCGCACTGAGCCGGTTGCTGCCGATACGGCCCGATCTCACCGTCATGCTGGAAGTCTCCCCGGCCATTGCGGCGGTCCGAGTGGCAGGCCGCCGCCAGGCGCTTGACCGCTACGAGGCGATGGGACCGGCGTTCCACGCGCGGGTTGCGGAGGGCTTTGCCGCGGTTGCCGCCGCGGAGCCGGACCGCTGCGCCGTGGTCTCGGCCGATGGTGGGGTGGACGACGTGCACCGCACGGTGCTCGCCGTTGTCGCGAGTCGCCGGCCCGGCGTCGTATGACTGCGCCGGCGCCGCGCGAGAACCCGTTTTTGCTGGGCCACGCCGCCGCGGAAGCGGTGATCGAGGACGTAATCCGGGCCGGCCGCATCCACCACGCTTGGCTGCTGACCGGGCCGGAGGGTGTCGGCAAGGCAACGCTGGCCTACCGCTTCGCCCGGCGCTTGCTCGCCGGCCCGCAAGCCGTCTCCAGCGCGAACGACCCGGCATCCCCCGTTTTCCGGCGTGTCGCGGCGGGCACCCATGCCGACCTGCTGACAATCGAGCGTGAATGGGACGACAAGCGTAGGCGCCTGCGTTCCGAGATCGTGGTGGACAGCGCCCGCGATGTGGCAGACTTCCTGCGCCTGACACCGGCGGAAGGCGGCTGGCGCATCGTCGTGGTGGACGGGGCCGAGCACCTGAACCGCAACGCCGCCAATGCGCTGCTCAAGGTGCTGGAGGAGCCGCCGCCGCGCGCCGTGCTGCTGCTGGTCAGCGCGTCGCCGGGACGGCTGCTGCCGACGATTCGGAGCCGGTGCCGGGGGCTTCGGCTGGGCGAACTCGGGCCGGCGGATATGGAGCGCGTGTTGGCCCGTTGCCTGCCGGACATGGACCCGGCGGAACGCGCCGCGCTGGCTGCCCTGTCGAGTGCGCCGGGCCGGGCGCTGGCTTTGGCGCAGGAGCAAGGCGTTGAGGTCGCTGCCCTGGTGGCCGACGTGCTGCGGGCGACGCCGAACGTGCCGCTGCTGCGCACCCACGAGGTCGCGGACAAGCTGGCGCGGAGCGACGCCGGGTTCGCGGCCTTCATGGACCTGCTGCGTGATGCAATCAGCGCCGCGGTCCGCAACGCCGCGCGGGGACAGGCCGATGCCGGCCAACAGCGGCTAACGGGCTTGAGGCCCCTAGCCGAATGGGGTGATTTGTGGCACGCGCTGACGAGGCTGCAAGACGATACCGAGCGGTTCAACTTGGACAAGCGGCATGCGATCGTCTTGAGCCTGGATTTGCTGAATAGCCCATGACCAAGCGGTTCTACGTCACGACACCGATCTACTACGTCAACGGCGCGCCGCATATCGGCCACGCCTACACGTCGGTTGCCGCCGATGTGCTGGCCCGGTGGAAGCGGCTGGACGGCTACGAGGTATTTTTCCTGACCGGCACCGACGAGCACGGTCAGAAGGTCGAGAAGGCGGCGCATGACGCGGGCGTAGCACCCCAGGAGTTCGCCGATCGCATTTCCCAGCAGTTCCAGGGGCTTTCCACGCTGATGGGCTTGTCCAACGATGATTTCATCCGCACGACGGAGGAACGTCACAAGCTTGCTTGCCAGGAGCTTTGGCGCCGTCTGCGCGCGTCGGGCGACATCTACTTGGGGCATTATGAAGGCTACTACGCCGTTCGCGACGAGGCATTCTACAACGAGAGCGAACTGATCATCCGGCCTGACGGCAGCCGCATTGCGCCCACGGGAGCGCCCGTCGAGTGGGTGCGGGAGCCTTCGTATTTCTTCCGCCTCTCGGCTTGGCAGGAACGCCTGCTCGCGCTGTATGAGAGCGAGCCGGATTTCGTGTCCCCTGCCAGTCGCCGCAGCGAGGTCGCGAGCTTTGTCCGCGGCGGGCTGAACGATCTTTCGGTCAGCCGCACCAGTTTCACCTGGGGCGTGCCGGTGCCGGACGACCCCAACCACGTCATGTATGTATGGCTTGATGCGCTGACGAACTACCTGTCTGCGGTCGGCTTCCCCGACCCGGCAGACCCGCGCTGGCCGTTTTGGCCGGCCGACGTGCACCTGGTCGGCAAGGACATCATCCGTTTCCATGCGGTCTACTGGCCAGCGTTCCTGATGGCTGCCGGGCTGCCGGTTCCGCGGTGCGTGTTCTCGAACGGCTGGTGGACCGCGGCGGGCGAGAAAATGAGCAAGTCGCTAGGCAACGCCGTTGATGCCGCCCGGCTAGTGGATGCGTTCGGCCTTGATCCCGTGCGCTATTTCCTGTTGCGCGAGGTGCCGTTCGGCAATGATGGAGATTATAGCGACGCGGCGTTGATCCGCCGGTTGAACGTGGAACTTGCGAACGACCTCGGCAACTTGGCGCAGCGCACGTTATCGCAAGTCGCCAAGAACTGCGGCGGCCTGTTGCCGGGGCGCGGGGCCGCGACCGTTCAGGACACGGCGCTGCTGGAGGCGGCGCTGGCGCTGCCG
Source organism: uncultured Acetobacteraceae bacterium (assembly GCA_937873175.1). Classification (GTDB taxonomy): domain Bacteria; phylum Pseudomonadota; class Alphaproteobacteria; order Acetobacterales; family Acetobacteraceae; genus CAHJXG01. The sequence goes on from CALMVT010000434.1 coordinate 73,404, forward strand.
GATGCCATGCGAGACCGCCTGGACCGCCTCGCTTTCCACGACGCGCTGGAGGATGTGTGGAAGGTTATCCGGGCGGCGAACGCCTACATCGACCATCAAGCGCCCTGGGTGCTGCGCAAGACGGATGCGGCCCGCATGGCAAGCGTGCTGCGCGTGTTGGTCGAGGTGATCCGTTGCGTGGCCACGGTCCTGCAGCCCTTCATGCCGGGCAGCATGGCCGCGATGCTTGACCAGGTTGGCGCGCCTCCAGACGCACGGGGCCTTGCGGACCTTGCGATGCCGCTGCCACCAGGCGCAGCGTTGCCGGCGCCGCGTGGCGTGTTTCCGCGCTACATCGAAAAGGCCCGGTAGGGCGCCGGGGTTGATCGACTCGCATTGCCACCTGGACATGTTCGACGCGGCGGAACTCGACGCCGTGCTTGGGCGGGCCGCGACCGCTGGGGTCGGCGAGATGATCACCATCGGCACGCGGCTGGCCGAGAGCGCGCCGCTGATCGCGTTGGCGCAGCGCCCCGGCGTGTGGTGCACCGTCGGCGTTCATCCGCACAATGCCGGTGATGGGCCGGTTGCCGACGCGGCCACGATCGCCAGACTGGCCGACAACCCGCGAGTGGTTGGCATTGGCGAGTCCGGGCTGGATTACTTCTACGACAAGGCGCCGCGCGATATGCAGCAGGCGAGCTTTCGGCAGCATATCCGTGCCGCGCGCCTGGCCGGCCTCCCTTTGGTGATCCATGCGCGCGATGCCGACTGGGACATTGCAGCAATCCTGCATGAGGAGTGGGACGCCGGCGGGCCATTCCAGCTTGTCCTGCATTGCTTCAGCTCCGGCCGCGCTCTGGCGGAGGATGCTCTCAAGCTGGGCGGATATGTCAGCTTCTCCGGCATTCTGACGTTTCCAAAATCTGGCGCCTTGCGTGACATCGCCCGCGACATCCCCGCGGACCGGCTGCTGGTAGAGACCGATGCGCCATATTTGGCACCCGTGCCGTTTCGTGGGAAACGCAACGAATCCAGCCATGTCGTCGAGACGGCGCGCGTGTTAGCAGAACTGCGCGGAATGCCGCTTGAGGCTTTGGATGCGTTGACGACTGGCAATGTGCATGCCTTGTTCAAGCGTATGGCCTAGAGATGCCGCGCGTGACCATCCTTGGCTGCGGCGGGTCAGCAGGTGTGCCGCAAGTTGGCGGGATTGACGGCCGCGGCGACTGGGGCGTATGCGACCCGGCCGAGCCGCGCAATCGCCGCACCCGATCCAGCATCGTCATCGAAAGCGACACGGGAGAGCGATTGCTGGTGGACACGTCGCCTGACATGCGCGGGCAACTATTGGCCTGCGGGGTGCCGCAGGTGGATGCGATCCTGTTTACGCATGCCCATGCGGATCATGTGCTCGGCATCGATGATGTCCGCATTCTCAACCGCATCGTGAACCGGCCCATCGATGCGTTTGCCACAGCGCAGACCTTGGTGGAGCTGAACAAACGTTTTGACTATGCGTTCCAGCCGTGGAACCAGCCATACTTCTTTCGGCCGGTGCTTGCGCCGCGTGCCGTCGAGCCGGGGCAGACGGTCGAGACTGCGGGCCTACGGGTGCAGTTGTTCGAGCAGGATCATGGCTTCATGCCGACGCTCGGATTGCGCGTCGATGGGTTTGGCTATTCGACCGACGTTGCCGTTCTGGACGAGGCCGCATTTGCGGCGTTGGCCGGAGTGGACACCTGGGTTGTGGATTGCTTTCAGCGCCAGCCACACAAGACGCACGCGAATCTGGAGCAAGTGCTTCAATGGATCGAGCGCCTGCGTCCACGCCGGGTCGTACTGACGCACATGGGCTATGACATTGATTGGGCGTGGATGAAACAGCGTCTACCGTCGCATATCGAGCCGGCCTACGATGGACTAGCTTTGGACATTCCTGCCTCTACACACTTTGACTTTCCATAATATGCATTATCGGTCTGAGGGGCAATATTCCGTCTGTTGCCGTTGGAACCATTCTCGGGCGTTTTTCCGGCAACACCCCTCTTCGATAAAGGGCAATATCTCTGTTGCCGTCCCGGCACCCCCAAACTCGTTATTGAGGACCGGCGGTGAGAGGAGCGACCCAGCACTGACCCAGGTCAACGTCGAGCGGTTTTGCACAAAACGGTAGACACGCCGGTTATCGCCTGTTACAGGGCTCACCCATGAAGACTTTGAACCTCATACGCGGGCGCAGCTGAGACTTTCGCGCGTTACCGTGTCAGGCGGCAGTTCCGCCCCATAGTTCGGGTTCAGTTGATGATCCATCTCAGTTTCGTTCTCGCCGTGGCATTCATCGGTCGAGGCTCTCCTATATGCTCCGGTTGAGGTCGTCCCGGGCGTAAGGCCCTACAAAGCCAGCCAGGAAGACCTATCCGGTAGCCGTACCTTCATGGTGCGGCCATGAGCCGCGTCCGCGTCCATGGCCCGGAGCTTCCCCCGGCGTTGCAGGGTTGGCTCCTGGTCGACGAATTCGGCGTCCCTCGCTTCTGGGCCGCCGTCTGGCAGATCATGCGAGGTCCGCAGATCGCGGAATCGACGCTCGGTGCCAAGCTCTCGGCTGTTGAACGCTTGTATGTGCATGCTGCCGATGTCTCCGGCATCAACTTAGACCGGGCGATCGCCGCGCTCGATCTCGAGGCGATCAAGGACGTTGACAAGCCCCCATTGAGTGGTCCGGGTGAAATGTTAGTGCAGCACGGCAGCC
>CALMVT010000435.1 GCA_937873175.1 uncultured Acetobacteraceae bacterium
CATTTCCCGCAGGCGCAGAAGTCGATCTGGGACTTCGAGGGCATGTTCGCGAAGTCCCGCCACGTGCCGGGGGTGCGGTTCGCCGGGCTGATCCACCCGGGGCTGATCGGCTGCCTGCCGGACCCGAAGCTGCTGGAAGCCTGGAACCGGCGGGAGGCCGGGCTGATCGCGACCAACCCGGGGCGGGTGCCGCCGCTGGCCAACCCGCCCTTCGCGCCGACCGCGCACATGGGCCGGCTCAAGGGCGAGGCCAAGGCGGCCGCGGCGGCGACCGGCGCCCGCACCGTGCCGCCGCGCGAGCATGGCGGCAACTGCGACATCAAGGACCTGTCGCGCGGCGCCAAGGTCTACTTCCCCGTCTATGTGCCCGGCGCCGGCCTGTCGGTGGGCGACCTGCACTTCAGCCAAGGCGACGGCGAGATCACCTTCTGCGGCGCCATCGAGATGCCGGGCTGGATCCACCTCAAGGTCGGGCTGATCAAGGGCGGCATGGCGAAGTACGGCATCAAGAACCCGATCTTCAAGCCGAGCGTCATCAAGCCGGCCTACAGCGACCACCTCATCTTCGAGGGCATCTCCGTCGATGAGGCGGGCGAGCAGCATTATCTCGACGTGAACGTCGCCTACCGCCAGGCGTGCCTGAACGCCATCGAGTACATGACCAAGTTCGGCTATTCGCGGGCGCAGGCGTATTCGATCCTGGGCACCGCCCCGGTGCAGGGGCACATCAGCGGCGTGGTCGACATCCCCAACTCCTGCGCGACCCTGTGGCTGCCGACCGAGATCTTCGACTTCGACATCAACCCCGGCGCCGACGGGCCGAGCGGCGGCGTCAAGGGCGGCGTGGACATGCCGCTCGCCCCGGACCTATGATTCCGCCATGCCTACCTACGAGTATGACTGTTCCCGCTGCGGCCCGTTCGAGGCGGTGCGCCCGATGGCGGAGTTCCAGGCGCCGCACCGCTGCGCCGGGTGCGGCGACCCGGCACCGCGCGTGCTGCGGTCCGCCCCGCGCTTGTCCGGCATGGACGCGGGCCGGCGCGACGCCTTTGCCACCAACGAGCGCAGCGCAAACGCGCCGAAGCGGTCCGGGGGCGCGCACCCGTCCTCGTGCGGGTGCTGCAGGCCGCGCAAGCAGGGGCTTTCGGCGGAAGCCGTCCCCGCTGCCAAGAGCTTCCCGGCCGCACGGCCCTGGATGATCGGCCACTGAGAACGGAGCAGCACGTGCTGCCTGACCGCTGAGCGGGCGCTCTCAGCCGACCGGCGGGCGGCGCGCGGCGTAGCCGAACCGCCGCTCCAGCGCCCGGCCGGCCGTGAGCGCCGGCGCCTCATTGAACAGCCCGCTCCACAGGCAGACCGTGTGCGGCACGGCATGCAGCGGCCCGGCCTTTTCCTCACCGAGATCCAGCCGGGCGCGCGCGAGCGACAACGGCCCGCGGGTGTGGGCGCGCTGCAGCCCGGTGGGCAGGCACAGGCAGGGATGGCCGGTGAAGTTGGTTATGACCAGCATCGGGCCGACCTGGCTCGGCCCGATCACCGCGTCCACGCCGCGGAACATAGCGTCCGTCACCTGCATGACCATCAAACGGAACCGGTCAAGCTGCACATGGTCCACCGCGGACAGGAAGCGCGCCTTGCGGAACGCGTTCGGCCATGCCTCCTTTTCCTGCCAGGTCAGGGAGTCGTCGCGGTCCGACAGGGTCAACGCCTCGAAGGAGGCGGCGGCCTCCGCGAACAGCACGCTCATCAGCGCGTCGTAGGGCAGGTCGGGCCGGGTCAGCGGCACCAACTCCATCCCCAGCTCGCCCGCAGCTTGCAGCGCCGCCCGGTCCATCTCGTGCCCTTCGGCGAAATCCGCCTCGATGTAGCCGAGCCGCAGCCCGGCCGCCGGGCGGGCGCTGTCCCAGCCGAAGGGGGCCGCGATCTGCGCAGGGTCCAGCGGGTCGGCGCCGCGGATCGCGTCGAGCACCAGCACCGTGTCCTCCACACCCCGGCAGATCGGCCCGATCTTGTCGAGCGACGGGCACAGCGCCATGGCGCCCCGGCGCGACACCCGGCCAAACGTGGGGCGCAGCCCGGTCGTGCCGCAGCGCGTCGAGGGCGCGACGATGGACCCCAGCGTTTCCGTGCCGATCGAGAATCCAACCAACCCGGCGGCCGTCGCCGACGCGGAGCCGGCGCTCGACCCGCTCGATCCTTCCTCGGTGTTCCACGGGTTGCGGGTGCGCCCGCCGTGCCAGATGTCGCCATAGGCCAGCGCGCCCACCGTCGTCTTGCCCAGCATCACCGCGCCGGCTCGGTGCAGCAGGGCCGTGACGTGCGCGTCCTCCGCCGGCACCCGGCCCTGGAACGGCTCCGCGCCCCAAGCAGTCTCGACACCCGCGGTGTCGATGATGTCCTTCATGCCGTGCGGGATGCCATGCAGCGGACCCAGCCATTCGCCGCGCCGGGCCATCCCATCCAGCTCCGCCGCGCGTGCCCGGGCGGCGTCCGCCGTCACGGTGGCGAAGCATTGGAGCTGCGGGCCGATGGCGGCGATGCGGGACAGGTAGATGTCGGCCAGCCGCGTGGCGGTCAGGTCGCCGCGGCGGAGCCACGCGCCCTGGTGCGTGACCGGTGCATAGGCAATGGCGGCGTCGTCGCCCGGCATTGCCGGGGCGTCGTCCGACACGCGCAGCCCGTCCTCCCCCGGCGGAACGTGCCCCGGCAGGCGCGGGTCGAACCGGGTGGCAGGCGCCAGCGTCGCCGGCAGCAGCACCGCGCGCCGCCGCAGCGCAAGCTCTGTTTGCGCGAGCAGGTTGTCCGCCATCAGCTCGCGCTCCGCATTTGTGTAGCGGATGCCAAGCAGGCTCTCCGCGGCGGCGATGGTCGCGGTTGACGGTACGGCCGCCGCATCGAAATCCGCCATTGCGCCGCGCACCCCCGTTGCCTTCCGTCAGAGGCTACAGCCGCTTTCCCCTGGACGCCACAAGCGGCCGGGGCAAATCGCGCCGCCGCTACCCAGCCGCAAGCCGCCGCGCCGCCGCGCCGTGCCGGCGCATCAGCCCGGCCACGTCCAGCCCCGGGATAGAGCCGTCCTCCACCACCCAGCGCCCGGCCACCATCACCCGGTCCGCCCGGGACGCGCCGCAGATCACCACCGCCGCCAACGGGTCCCCCGCACCGGAAAACCGCAGCTCATCCAGCGCGAACAGTGCCAAATCCGCCGCCGCACCTACCGCAATGCGCCCCAGCTCCGGCCGGCCGATGCAGTCGGCGCTCCCTTGGGTGGCCCAGCGCAGGGCGTCGCGGTGGCTCACCGCGCCGATCCCGTTCGCCCCGCGCTGCAGCAGCAATGCCGCCCGCACCTCCTGCATCAGGTTCGATCCGTCATTGGAGGCCGAGCCGTCCACCCCCAGGCCGACCGGCGCCCCGGCCGCTTCCAGCGCGCAAACCGGGCAGGTGCCGGAGGCCAGCAACTGGTTGCTGCACGGGCAATGCGTCACCCCGACCCGGGCACGCCCGAGCCGCGCGATCTCCTGCGCGCCGAAGTGGATGCCATGGGCCAGCCAGGTGCCGGGACGCAGCCAGCCGCACTCCTCCAGGTAGTCAAGCGGCGTGCAGCCGAAGCGGTCCTGGCAAAACGCGGCCTCATCCACCGTTTCGGCCAGGTGGGTGTGCAGCCGCACGCCCCGCTTGTCCGCCAGCGCCGCCGTGTTCCGCATCAGTTCCGTGGTGACGGAAAAGGGGGAGCACGGGGCGAGCGCGATCTGCAGCATGGCGTGCGGCGCCGGGTCGTGCAGGCGGTCGATCAGGCGGCTGCTGTCGTCCAGGATGGCGTCGGCGTCCTGCACCACGCTGTCGGGCGGCAGGCCGCCATTGCGCTGCGACAGGTCCATCGAGCCGCGGGTGAGCACGGCGCGGAGGCCGAGTCGCCCCGCCGCCGCGGCCTCGATGGCGATGGCGTCTTCCAGACCCGGCGGGAACACGTAATGGTGGTCGGTGGTGGTGGTGCAGCCGGACAGCAGCAGTTCCGCCATCGCGACGGTGACGGCGGCGTCCAGCGCCTCCGGCGTCAGCCGCGCCCACACCGGGTAAAGCGCCTGCAGCCAGCCGAACAGGGTGCGGTCCAGGGCAGCGGGGAAGCACCGGGTCAGGGTTTGGTAGAAATGATGGTGGGTGTTGATCAGGCCGGGCAGCACGACGTGCCGGCTAGCGTCGAACGCGGTGGCGGGCCGGCCGGGCGCGGCGCCTGCGGCCAGGAGTTCGACGATGCGCCCGTCCTCGACAACGATCCCGCCCGGGGCGTCGCCGAGGACGGCCAGGGGGTTGCGGAGCCACAGGGCGGGAGGGGCTTGGGTCATGGGGGCATCGCAGGACACTTGCCGTGGGGACGCAAGGGCAAATGCGGGCGTCCCACCACGCTTAACGTTTTCCTACAAATAAAGAACAAAAGCTCTCTGGCGTTCCGGTGGAGGTTACCGGTTTATTGATGAGCTTCATAAACGGGGGCTGAAGAGTTTGCCGCGGGACTCAAGCACGCTGACGGCGCTGCGGCGCGATGACACGGGCGTGACCGCGCTTGAGTACGGCCTGATCGCAGCGCTGGTCGCCATGGCGAGCCTTGCGGCCCTCAGTTCACTCGATAACAGGCTCGAAGCAGTGTTCAGCGATCTCGCGGGCTTTTTCGCCAGGGCTGGACGGTGATCGACGCCGATGCCCGCATGTTCATAAGAGCCGGGCGGACATGCACGGTGGCGCGTCCGTGTTCTTCCCCATGATGCTCCGCTGAGCTGCGTAGCCGCAGAAACGGAACGCCCATTCATGTCCAACCCAGGCACAAGCGGCTTCTCGATGCGGCGGCGTTACCTCGCGCTCGCCGGCCTGGGCGCACTTGGCGCGACGGCAGCCGGGCAGCGGCGGCCGGCCCGTGCTCTGTCGATGACGCGCGAGATTGCCGACATGACATGGTTGGAGGTGCGCGACGCCATCCAGGCGGGGTTCGACACTGCCATCGTGCCCAGCGGCGGGCTGGAACAGAACGGCCCGCACATGGTCATCGGCAAGCATGACCGCATCGTCGCCTGGGCCGCGCGCCGGATTGCCGCCGAGCTTGGCGACGCTCTGGTGGCGCCCGTCGTTTCCTACGTGCCCCAGGGCGGCTACGACCCGCCGACGGGCAACCTGGCCCTCCCCGGAACAATGGGTGTGCCCGGCCCCGTGTTCGCGGCTGTGCTTGAAGGCATCGCCCGCAGCCTCAAGCTGACCGGCTTCAAGGCCATCTGCTTCATCGCCGACCATGGCCCCTCGCTCGCTGGGCAGGCCGAGGTTGCCGCCAAGCTGGATGCCGAGTGGGGCGGCAAGCCGCAGGTCCTGGCCATCGACTCCTACTACGCCGACGCCGCGGAGACGGCTTTTCTGCGGGCGCAAGGCGAGTCCGACGCCGTCATCGGCGAGCATGCGACGGTGGCCGACACCTCGGAACTGATGGCCGTCCACCCCGGCGGCGTCGATCTGTCGCGCCTTCCCGCAAGCCCCTCGTCGTTCGCCGGCCTGGGCGTGATCGGCGACCCGCGCCGTTCAACCGTGGCCCGGGGCAACGCCCTGATGACGCTCAAGGTTGATGCGGCCGCAGCGCAGATTCGCACGGCAATCGGCCGCGCGGCCCGCTGAACGGGCCCCGCCATGCCGACCATCCAGACGATCCTGATGCAGCTCGCCGCCGCCACCTTGCCGGCGCTGCGCAACCTCCTCGTGCTGGCCGTGGTGTTCACGGCGCTTTCGACGCTGGCCGCCGCCTGCAACAAGGCGCCGCCGTGGTGGCGCAAGCCCGACCTTTCGACCGACCTCTGCTGGGCCATCGTGCCGCAACTGCTTTACAGGTTCGCGCATACCGCGATGCTCGTCCTCGGCATCGCAGCCTTCTATGGCATCACCGATCCCAGCGGCCTCGACTGCTTCTTCACTGAAGGCATCGGACCGCTCGCGCGCTTGGGGTTCTGGCCGCAGGTGGCGCTCTACCTGCTGGGCAACGACCTGGTTATGTACACGACGCATCGCCTATTCCACAGCGCGCGCCTGTGGCGCTTCCATGCCGTGCACCACTCGTCCGAGCACCTGGAATGGGTCTCTGCGAGCCGGTTCCACCCGGTTGATCAAATCCTGCACGGCATCCTGGCGGACATTGTCATGCTGCTGCTGGGCATACCGCCTGAGGTGCTGGTCTGGCTGATGCCGTTCAACGTCGGCACTTCGGCGCTGGTGCATGCGAATCTGGACTGGGATTTCGGAGTGTTCCGCTACGTGCTGGTCAGCCCGGTTTATCACCGGTGGCACCATACGGGCGCGGAGCGCGGTGGGAGCAGCAAGTTCGCCGGCACCTTCCCGCTGTTCGACCTCCTGTTCGGCACGTTTTACTTGCCCACGGATCAGCGTCCCGACCGCTACGGGGTGGATGACCCGCATTTCCCTAAAAGTTTCATCGGGCAGGTCCGGCATCCTTTTGCGCCTGCGCACGGTGCGGGAACGGCGGGTGCCGGTCGCGCAGAGGGCATGCTTGGTACCGTGCAACAGCTTGGGGAATGACGGAACCCGGAGCGTTTGCCTGCATGGGCCGCCCCGGCATTGGCATGTTCCCCGCCGCGCGCCTTTCTATGCGGAATCGTAACGTGTAAGTTGCGTGGATGCTCCAGCAATCGGCTTCTGAATCAAGGGCGTCGCGCCTGCTACTTATCAGCCCTCCGTGGATCGCGGCCATCACGATGCTCGCGCTTACCCTCTTCGGCCCGGGGGTGCTCAGGGACGGCGACAGCTTCTGGCATTTGGCCGCCGGCGACTGGATGATTGCCCACGGCGCGGTCCCGCATGACGACCCCTTCTCCTACACCTTCGCCGGCGCCCCTTGGGTATCGCACGAGTGGCTGTCCGAGGTCCTGATGGCAGCTTCGTTCCGCGCGGCGGGATGGAGCGGCGTGGTCGTGCTGACCGCGCTCGCGGCGGCGCTCGCCATGTTCCAGCTTGCCCGCCATCTCGGGCGCTGGCTGCCTCCGGGGCCGAGCCTGCTGCTGCTGCTGCTCGCGGGATCCTGCATCGCGTCATATCTGCTCGCGCGACCGCATATCCTGGCCCTGCCGGCCTTGGAGGCCTGGATCGCCGGGCTGTTCATTGCCCGGAGTGTGGGGCGCGCCCCGTCCTGGCGCCTGCTTCCAGTGATGTGCATGTGGGCTAACCTTCATGGCGGGTTCATTATCGGGCTGCTCATGGTGGCACCGCTGGCGCTGGAGGCGGCGCTGGCGGAGCCGGCCGCGCGCCACGCGGCGCTGGCGCGCTGGGGAGGGTTCCTGCTCGCCGCAACCGGTGCCGCGATGCTGACGCCGCATGGTTGGAATGGGCTGCTGTTCCCCTTCCAGCTCATGGGAATGACCGAGTTAACCCAGATCATCGAGTGGCAGCCGCCAGACTTCCTTTTTATTCAGCCATTGGAACTGGTCCTGGTCACCGGCCTTTACATGGCGCTGACGCGGGGGGCGCGCCTGCCGCCGGTGCGCCTGCTGATCCTGCTGAGCTTACTGCACATGTCTCTGCACCATACGCGCCATCAGATGCTGGTGGGCGTGATCGTGCCGTTGCTGATTGCCGAGCCGTTGGGCGCGGCCTTGCCATCGAGCCTAACGACGTTCAGCGTCGGACGCTGGCAAGCGGGCGGACTGGCCGTCATGGCCGCCCTGGTCGCGCTTCGGCTTCTAATGCCAGTTGTGCGGGTGGACGGCCCCGCGGCCCCTATCAAGGCGCTCGCCCACGTACCCCCGGCGCTCGCGACGGGGCCAGTGTTCAACGACTACAACTTTGGCGGCTACCTAATCTTCAACCACATCCGGCCGTTCATCGATGGCCGGGTGGACATGTATGGCGATACATTTATGCACCAGTATCTGTCGGCCTCCGTTCCTGAGAAAGCAACATTTGAAACGGTGCTTCGCGATTATGGTATCCGCTGGACGATCCTTACGCCGGGCAGCCCTGTGGTCGCTTTGCTGGATACCATGCCGCAATGGTGTCGGTTGTATGCGAACGACGTGGCGGTGGTCCACGCGGCATCGTGCTCCGAGTTCAACACACCCTAACGATTCTTTACGAACAACTAACAAAAATTTCTGGCATTCCTGCGCGAGTTGTTGGTTTATGCGAATGGCTTTATGAGCAGGAGATCGAGACACATGCTGCAATACATCAACAAGCTGATCGAACTGAAGCGTGACGAAAAGGGCGTGACCGCGCTTGAGTACGGCCTCATCGCCGCGCTGATCGCCGTTGTGATTATTGGCTCGGTTACGACACTCGGCGGCAGGCTCAGCA
>CALMVT010000436.1:0-2719 GCA_937873175.1 uncultured Acetobacteraceae bacterium
GGCTTACGGCGTCCACTTCGCATACCTGCCCTACCTCCTGCTGCACGCGCCCGTGCTGGGCGTGCTCAAGGGCGTGGTGCTAGCCGCCTGCGTTTGCCTGCTGTTCCCGGCCAGGCCGCAGCCGGTCAGCATTCCCGCACAGGCTGGGCCGCTGACCGCGGCGGAGCGCCGGCTGGGGCTGCTGCTGCTGGCGACGCTCGCGTTGTGGATGACCGACACGCTGCACGGCGTCCAGCCCGCCTGGGTCGGCCTTGCCGCCGCCTGCGTCTGCCTGCTGCCCCGCGTGGGCTTCGTCACCGGCGACGAGTTCGCCGCGAGCGTCAACTTCCGCACCTGCATCTACATCGCCGGCATCCTGGGCCTTGCGGCTTTGGTCGCGCGCAGCGGCCTTGGCGACCGCATCGGCCAGGTCCTGCTTGCCGCGGCGCCGCTGGACCCCGGCGCCCCGTTCCGCAGCTTCGCGTCGCTGGTCGGCATCACGGCCCTGCTCAACTTCGTCGTCACCGCCAACGGCGTGCCGGCGCTGTTCACGCCGCTGGCCCGCACACTGGCCGACGCTTCGGGCCTGCCGCTGCTGACGGTGCTGATGGTTCAGGTGATCGGCTATGCCACGCCGGTGCTGCCCTACCAGGCGTCGCCCATCGTCGTGGCGATGGGCATGGGCCAGGTGCCCGCGCGCGACGGCCTGCGCCTCTGCCTGGCGCTGGCCGCCGTCACCTTTGTGCTGCTCGTGCCTCTCGAATACGCCTGGTTCGCATTGCTTGGGCAGCTCGGTTGACTGGTCCGTCAAACCAACCCGAACCGGTCACGCCCAGCCTGTCCGCCAATCCCAAACCACACGGCGAGGTGGACACCTTGATTGCTGAACGCGGAGGCGGACACCCTTGCATCAATCTTTTGTGAACTACTTGAACCGATGCCAGACCGAAAACACTCTTCTGATTATGGGGCTCCCGGGAGTACCCGCGACCCCCATAATCAGAAGGCCGGGCTGCGACCCTCTGCGTTCCCCTTTTGTTTCTAAAATTTGATAGTTGTCGTACTCTGGTGAACCCAAGTAAATTTGGGATGTAGCGCCAGAAACGCTTACGGCCCGAGAGTCAAGCTCGGGCCGTAGGTAGGCGTCGAGGCGGGGCCTGTCAGAGACCATGTCCGCATCGTTGGGGACTGTTGCCCAAAGCTTGAGAGCTTTGCAACAGTCCCTTCTGCAAAAACCGGTCTAGCCCAAGCCCACGAAAGGGGCACCCATGGCTAGCAAGGACCCAGTACGCCGACCCTCCTACACGCTCACTGCCCATGATGCCGCAATTATCAAGAAACGGTTGCAGACGGGCGAACTCCAAAGCCGGATCGCCGCAGACTTCGACGTGAATAGTGGACGCATCGCGGAGATCAACACCGGGAAGACGTTCCCGGAGGTCAAGGCAGCACCATGAAGACCACTCGACTGCCGCCCGGCACTCCCGCCCCCAAATCAGGTATCTACGAACGTGTTGGCCCTCGTGGGGGCATGACCGGTCAACAAGCTGACTCCACCCGGGGCAAACCGCTGCCCCCTACCCCAGGAAGCGGCCAGACGTGGACCCTCGTCGATCCCGCCCACCACAAGGGCGACAAATAGCTTGACCACGGCTGGGCCGAGTATTCGGCCCAGCCGATCTTCAGGTGGGTGTGGCCCTGCCCTTTACCGCCCCATTCCTCTCTCGTGCCCCCGGCTACGCTCAACCTGCCGCTCACGGGCGGCTTCCTGCTGCCGCCGCTCGGCCAGCACCTCGCGGGCCAGCCCGGCGCGCCCCTGCCGCTGCGCCAGCTCGGCCGTGGCCGCCGGCTCCGCCTGCCTGAACGCCGCAGCCTCCGCCTTCTCGGCCTGCGGCACCTGCTGCGCCAGCTCCGCCTTGCGCGCATCGAGCTTCACCAGCTCGCCCACCGCCTGGCGCTCGCGCGTTTCCCACAGCAGCAGCTTGTGGTCTGCCTTCGTGCCGCTCTTGTGCAAGGCCTGGCGTAGCCAGCCCATCTCCCCCCAGCGCCGGTCGCCCCCCTCCTGCTCGGCGCGTTGCGCCTGCTCGTGGTGGTTGATCGAGCCGTCCACCTCGGCGGCGGCCTTGCGCAGCTCCGCCGCCCGGTCCGCCGCCGCCGCGTAGTCGCGGCTGACCAGGCGCGCGGCGTCCCGCACCGTCATCGGACGCACGCTGAAGGTGGACCCCACCTGGTCCGCCCGCGCCTGCTCGACCAAGGCCCCCCGGTCGAGCGCATGAAGCCCAAGGCGGAGCTGCTCGCGCTCCGAGAACGGGTTGCCCATGAGCCGGCGCTGCGCGTCGGTCAGCTTGATCGTCCCCTCCGCCTCCCTGGCAGCGAGCTGCCGGGCGGCATGGGCCTTCAACTCGGCCCGGTTCTCGGCGCCGCTGAAGTCCCGGTCGATCTTGGCCGCCATGGCCCTGAGCACCAGCCGCGCGTCCGGCGACAGCGCCGCCTCGGGGTCGCCCGCCTCGGCGTCCGGCCCTTGCCGGGCGGCCAGCCTGTCGCGCACCTTGGCGCGCAAGCGGTCCCCGTCCCACGCCTTGCCCTCGCTGGTGGCCACCCTGCCGCGCCGTGCCGGATACGGCTCCGGGCCAGCCCCCTCCGGGCCGGCGGCGGTGGATGGCCAATGCGCCTGGGCCAGGTCAGCCTCCGCCGCCCCCTGGCGCGCTGCCGCCCGCGTGGGTTCTGGCCGCTTCTGCTC
>CALMVT010000436.1:2729-3402 GCA_937873175.1 uncultured Acetobacteraceae bacterium
GCCTTGGCCAGCTCCTCGGGCGTGGCCCATGCGATGGAGGCCGAATGCACCTCGCCGCGCGCCATCTGCCGCGCAAGCTGCCCCGCGTCCCGCGCCGTTTCCCGCGCCACGAACACCTCGGCGCTTTCCCGCTGCCGGGTCAGCGCCACGTAGCTCGCCGCCGACCGCCAGTGTTCGGTATGGTACAGATACGTCCGGTCCAGGGTCTTGCCCTGCCCCTTGTAGATCGTCCCCGCGTAGCCGTGCCGGAAGCCCTCGAACTCCGCCGCCGTCCAGGTGACTTCCCGCCCGGCGCCGCCGGCCGCGTCCAGCCGCGCCGTGATCTGCCCGCTGCGCGCGTCCAGCCCGGTAATGGTGCCGACGTTGCCGTTGTAGATGTGCCGCCTCTTGTCCGTGTCGGTGAACTGCACCCGGTCGCCCACCGCGAACGCCGCCGGCCCGTGCTTGGTCTCAAGCGCCACGTCGGCGCCGGCCAGCTCGCCCCGCTCGCGCCGCACCGCCCTCAACTCGGCGTTCAGCGCGTCCACGTCCCGGTTGGTGTAGGCGAACACGAACCGGCTCTGCCCCGGCTGCGCCGCGCCGTCCCGCTTCCAGGCCGCCACAAGCGCGCTGCGGGCCTCGTCTTGCTTGTCGGTCCAGGTGATCGCCCCGGCCTTGTCGAACGCCCCTATGG
>CALMVT010000436.1:3412-4431 GCA_937873175.1 uncultured Acetobacteraceae bacterium
CAGTCCACCCGCTGCCGCGTCACCTCGACGATGGCGGCCGACCCGTGCCGCCGCCGCAGCTCCGTGAACAGCCCGCCGCGCTCGATGCTGGCGAGCTGCCGGTCGTCGCCGGCCAGGATGACCTTGGCCCCGGCCTGGCGTGCGGCGCCCAGCAGCTCGCCGGTGACGCGCGTGTCCAGCATCGCCGCCTCGTCCACCACGACAACCGTGTTGCGGTCCCAGCTCGTCCGCCCGTTCTTCAGCCTGAACAGCGCCGAATGCACCGTGCCGGATTCGGCGAACCCGTCCGCCGCCATGTCCTGCGCCACCGCGTTGGTCGGCGCCAACCCCACCACCCGCTTGCCGTCCCGCGCGTGCGCGTCGCGGATCGCCGCCAGCGTGTAGCTCTTGCCCGTTCCCGCCCGGCCCTCGACCAGCTTCAAGTGGCCCCGGCCGGTCGCGTGCCGGAACGCCGCCTGCTGGTCCGGCCGCAGCGTCCGGCCCGCGACCGCAGCCTCGGCGCTGCGCTCGGACACCACGCCCTCTCGGCTGGTGGACAAGCCGAACGCCGCCGTCATCGCGTCGCGCTCCTCCGCACGCACCTGGCGCGTGGTGAACCGCCCCGTCCGCTCGCCCGTTTCCCGGTCGTGCAAGGCAACCACATCCTGGCGTCCGAACAGCTCGGCCGTGACCGCTGCGCGCTCGTCCGCACCCTCGATGTGCTTGGCCAGGTAGCGCTCCGCGTCGCGTTCGGTGAACGTCGCGTTGTTGCGCGTCAGCGCCGCCAGCACCTGCGCCGGGTCGCGCGCCGCCTCCTGGTTGGCCTGCCGGATCGCCTCGGCGCGCTGCACGATCTCCGATCCGGCGCGGCGCATCCGCACCGGGCCGATGTGCTCCTGCGCGTGCGCCGCCGTGGCATCGACCCGCGCGTCCAGCCCGTGCTCGCGGAAGTACCGCTCCTGGTGCTCGCGCCACAGCTCGCCCCACGCCGCGCCGTCCGCGACGCGCGCCTTGCCGCCGGCCGACCGCACCTCCGGGTC
>CALMVT010000436.1:4449-4989 GCA_937873175.1 uncultured Acetobacteraceae bacterium
GCCTCCGCCCCGTGCGGCGCGTGAACGTCGAGCTGCACCGCCAGCCCGTTCCTGACAAAGTGCGCCTCGGCGAACGAGCGGGCCAGCGCGATCCGGTCCTCGCCCATGATCCCGGCGTTCGCCGGCAGCGCCAGCACCAGCTCGCGCGCCACTTGCGCGTCCTTGCGGCGCTCGGCAGCCTCGGCCGCGTTCCACAGCGCGGCGCTGTCGGCGAATCGCTCGGCGGCGCCTTGCGGCAGCAGCACCGCGTGGTGCTCGGGCGCGTCGCGGTGCTTGAAGTGGAACACCTCGCCGGTGCGCTCGGCCTCAATCCGCTCGCGCCCGTTGTAGGCGGCCGAACGCACGGCGTTGCCGCCGGAAGCGCGGGACACGTAGCGGGCACGGGCGAACGCGATGGCCATGAACGGACGGGACGTTAGCCTGCGCCGAACCCCACCCGCAAGCCGCGTTGCGCAGCAACGCATATTGCGTCTGCACGCTCCCGTTCGCCTGACGGCTCCCTGGTGCAGAACGCCGGGCGTCACCCTCTTAGGATAGACG
>CALMVT010000437.1:0-2612 GCA_937873175.1 uncultured Acetobacteraceae bacterium
CCCGAAGACGGTGCTCAGTGGAGGGGGGATGTGGTGGGCAGCTCGATGGCGACGGCCGGTTCCAGGGGGGGCTCGCCCAAAAAGTGCCACGGGGCTGTGGCAGCGACCCGGTCACGCCGCACTCGTTTCCAGGTTCCATCCAAGCGGCGCACAGGCACGAGGCTAGTGGGTCGTGCCGCTACACCACGGCTGCCCCGGCTGGCGGTCCTGGCGCAAGTCATCGGTAGTTCCCTGCCGCAGTCGCTACGACACGACGGATGGACTGCTACTCGGGCGTTGGCGCTCCAGGCGGAGGCTGGGCAAGCTCCCCGGGCCGCCTCCCTGGCGTCTCGCCAAGATGTGGCGGCGACGGCATGCCTCCATCGTGGTGCGGGCGTCGAGAAACGCGTGTTCGTGGCGCGCCGTGGTCCGCTACCGCATCACAGCCGCGGCGAGCGCCGCCACGGCCGCACCGGCAGGCAGCGCGGCCTACTCCCGGCCGAGGAGGCACATCGCGCCCACCGTGGCCCCTGCGCCGAGCAGCAGGGGCCAGCCGCCTCCGGTGACGCCGATCGGCGCAATCAGGTCGACCAGTTCACGGCGGCGCGGCCTTTGCGCCGCTTTCCCACCGCGCGGCCAGTCGCGCGCATCGCCCCGCGAAGGCCTCGGCCCCCGCCGGTCATCGTTCAACCGTTCGGGCTTCGATCTCCAGCAGTTCGTCCAGCCCGATCGTGTCGTGGACGAGCTTCTGCTCGGCCTCGGCCTCGTCGCCCAGCTCCGGATCGGGCGTGCCGCCCGCGATGGCCTTGTAGCTCCGGCGCAGCGCGCGGTGCATGGCAAGCAAGGGCGTGGACGGGTCGACGAGCAGGTCGTAGCCCAACGATTTCAGTTCCGCCGCGGACAGCGCCGCGTCCGCCAGCCCGCCCGCAGGCGTCATGTACATCAGGGGGCGCGGGAGCCGCTCCGCGACGGCACGGAGGTCCTCCGGCCTGTGCGCCAGCACGAAGAGCATGTCGGCGCCCGCCCGGGCATAGGCCTCGCCCCGCCGCAGGGCCTCGTCCAGCCCGTCGGTGCGAAGCGCGTTGGTTCGGGCGATCAGCACGAAGTCGGGGTTGCGCCGGGCCCTGACTGCTTCGGCGATCTTGGCTTCCATCAGCGCGCTCGAGACGATGTGCTCCAGGCCGACGTGATGGTGGGCGCGCTTGGGCAGGATCTGGTCCTCGATCTCGATGGCGGCGAACCCCGCGGCCTCCGCCATGCCCATTGTCCTGTGCTGGTGCATCGGGTCGCCCCAGCCGCACGCGCCGTCCAGGATCAGCGGCAGGGGGCAGGCGCTCGTGATGCCGAGCCCCGCCTGGGCCATGTCGGTGAGCGAGAGGTTCGCTTCCGTCACCGCCGTCAGGTAGCCCGTGGCGCCGCCGCCCAGGTAAAGGGCGCCGAACCCCGCCTTCTCGGCCAGGCGCGCCATCATCGCGTTCAGCACCAGGGGGGCGACGGTCGGCGTCGCGCCCGCGATCAGGCTCCGCAGGCTCGGCGGGCGGTTCGGCATCGAAGGCTCTCCCGGCATGACGCTTCCTTGGCGGTCGGTCCCATCCGACGCTAGCCTGTCCCGAACCACTAGAAGGGATACGCCATGGGACGTCCAGTCTGCCGTCGCCGGGTCATCCAGGGCGGCGCGGCGACCGCCGCCCTCACCGGTGGCCGCGCGCGAACCGCGGCCGCAACGGCAAAGCCGGTCCGCATCGGCATCCTGACCGAGCTTTCGGGCGTGAACACTTCCGGCACCGGCCCGGGCTCCGTGCTGGCCGGGCAGATGGCGGCAGCCGACTTCATGGCCGCGCATCCCGACGTCCCGGTCGAGGTCGTCTCGGCCGACCACCAGGCCTCGGCCGACACGGCGCTTTCCATCGCCCGGGGCTGGCTGGACACGCGCGGGGTGGACGCGGTCGTCAACGTCAACAACTCCGCTGCGGCGCTGGCCGTGGCGGATCTCGTCCGCCAGCGGGACAAGGTGGCGCTGTTCACGGCGGCGGCCACCTCGGCGCTGACCGGCGCCGCCTGCGGCCCGAACCACGTCCAGTGGACCTACGACACCTGGGCGCTGGGCAACGCCGTGGGCGGCGCCATGACGCGGGCCGGAGGCGACACGTGGTTCATCGTCGGCGCCGACTACACGTTCGGGCGCACGCTGGCCGCCGACACGGAACGGGCGGTCCTCGCCGCGGGCGGCAGGGTGCTGGGAAGCGTCTTCGCGCCCTACCCCGAGACCACCGACTTCTCCTCGTTCCTGCTGCAAGCCCAGAGCAGCGGCGCCAAGGTGGTGGCCTTCGCCAACAGCGGCACCAACACCACCAACTGCATCAAGCAGGCTGCGGAGTTCGGCCTGACCAAGGCAGGCACGCGCCTGGCGGCCCTGTTGCTGACCATCGCGGACGTGCACGCCCTGGGCCTGGAGGCGGCGCAAGGGCTAATGCTCGCCTCGGCCTTCTACTGGGACCGCGACGAGGGCACCCGCGCCTGGAGCCGCGGCTTCGCGGCCAAGCTCGGCGGCTCGATGCCGACCATGTTCCAGGCGGGCGACTACTCCGCGATCACGCACTACCTCAAGACGGCGCAAGGGATGGGCGTTACCG
>CALMVT010000437.1:2622-3504 GCA_937873175.1 uncultured Acetobacteraceae bacterium
GCGCAGGCCAGCGGTCGCGCCGCCGTGGCGGCGATGAAGCGACTGCCGACGGACGACCCGCTTTTCGGCCCGGGAGCGATCAGGCCCGACGGCCGCAAGCTCAACCCGATGTACCTGTTCCGGGTCAAGATGCCCGGCGAAAGCCGCGGCGAGTGGGACTGCTACGAGGCGCTGGCGACCATCCCCCGGGACAACGCCTTCCGTCCGATGGAGGCGGGAGGCTGCCCCATGCTCAGGACGTGACGGCGCACGTACGCGCGGCCGCTCGCGCCGAGGAAAGATGGTGGAAATAGCGAACATGGAACGGGCTGACCTGATCCCCGTATTCTCCTCCACTTGGAGTTGAGGCTGGCCCACAGCGGGGCGGGCGGGATGAAGCAGAAGCGGTTCACGGACAAGCAGATGCTGATCATCAGAGACAACGGCACCGAGCTGACGTCCAATGCGGTGTTGTCATAGGCAAGCGGGGCCGGGATCGACTGGCACCACATCGTGCAGGGTAAGCTGACCCAGAATGGCACCGTGGAAAGCTTCAACAGCCGGATGCGGGACGAGCTTTACGAGATGCTGTTTACGGGCCTGGCTCACACCCGCGAAGCGGTTGCCGCCTGGGTCGATGATCGCAATGTCGAGCGCCGCACTCTGCGCTCGGTCACGCAACCCCGATCACATACGCGGCCAGATGCAGCCGTCGCCGATGAAGGCGACAACAAATGCCGGTCTCTGGTTGCCACTAGCAGAGTTGAGGGTTAGGCAAAAATCTTTGTAGGGTGGTGGGTCAAGTTTGGAGTCCGATCCCTAGTCGTCATGCCTGGCGCAGGCCGGGCACCCGTAGTTTCGGGCTGTACCGCTGGGACACGTCGAAGTCGGCACGGTTTGGGT
>CALMVT010000438.1 GCA_937873175.1 uncultured Acetobacteraceae bacterium
GGGTGCGGCGCCGCGTCCGGGTTGGCGGCGAGCCGGGCCAGCGCGCTGACCGGCCGGGCCACGCGCCGGGCCAGCAGCAGCGCCAGCGCCATGCCCACCAGGGTGAAGGCGGCGCTCAGCAGCAGCAGGGAGGCCAGCGTGCGCCGCAGCGGGGCGCGTACGGTCTCCGCGGGCACGCCGATGGCCATGGTCCAGCCGGTCATGGGCGAGGTGATGTAGCCGACGTAGCCTTCCGTGCCCCCTTGCAAGGTGGTGCGGAGCCAGCCCGCGGAACTGTGCCGCGCCGCCTCCGCCCATCCCGGGCTGGCAGGGCGGCCCAGCCATTCCGGGCCTCCCTGGGTGCGCTGCACGTAATGCAAGTCCCGGTCGTAAACCCCGCCGCGCCAGTCGTCCGGCAGCAGTTGCCGCCGCACCAGGTCATCGAGGGCCGCGAGGTCCACGGTGGTGGCCAGCACGCCCGGCGCCGTCGCGCCGTCTTCCCCGGGGATGCGCACCGGCGCGTCCACCGTCACCACGAGTTGCCCGGTGATGGTGCTTCGGTAGATGTTGGACACCACCGGCCGGCTGCCCGCGGCGACGGAGGACACGTAGGCCGGGGACGTCCGGCGCTCGGTGGAGCGCACGCCGGGCGGGTCGCGGCTGTCGAGCAACCCGTTCCCTTCCGCGTCGCTGAGCAGCACGATGCGGTCCAACAGCGCGCCGGCGTCCACGAGTTCCCGGTGAAAGGCGAGCAGGTCGCCGCGGGCCAGGGCGGGGGACTGGCCCAGGGTTTCCAGCGCGGATTGCAGGACCGCGATCCTGCCGTCCACGGCGAGCGACAGGGCGCGGGCGACCGACACGACATCCTGGCCGAACCGCTTGTCCTGCGCACCGGCCGTGCGCACCGCCAGGATGGCAGACAGCAACACGAAGGGCATGGCCGAACCCAGCACCAGAAGCAGCAGGTAGGTCCGGATGCGCAGGCGAAGCGGCCGGACCGGGCGAGGGAAGCGCATGAGGTTCATTACAACAGAATTCAATCGCGCGCCAGTTGATGTAGCTTGCGGCGAATTCTGGTTGGGCGCAGGGCCATCGGGTTTCATTCTACTATGGGTTGTGGTACATGCCGGCGACCGGAATTCCAAGGGGAGATGCATGGTGGATCATCTCGTTCGCGCCGTGCTGCTGGCGGCTGCCTTGCTTGGCTTCGCGGCGGTGCCGGCGGAAGCGCGGGCGCCCGCGGGGGACGGGTGGCGGTCGGTGCTGCGGCTGTGCCGGTCCGAAAGCCGCTGGGCCAGGCACCATGACGGGTGGGGTCCGGCGCCGCGGGAGTGGCGCGGCCGGCATTGATCGCGCCCCTGGCGAACTGCGCCCATCCGCCCTAGGCTTGCAGGCAACGGCCCGGTTGAGGCCCAAGAAGGGAGCGGCCATGGCCAACGTTTCGATCCGCGGCGTGCGAAAGGCGTTCGGCGCCACCCCCGTGCTGCACGGCGTCAGCATCGAGATCGCGGACGGCGCGTTTGCCGTGCTGGTGGGGCCTTCGGGCTGCGGCAAAAGCACGCTGCTGCGCATGGTCGCCGGGCTGGAGGAGATCGACGGCGGCGAGGTGGCGATCGGCGGGCGCGTGGTGAACCGCGTGCCGCCCAAGCAGCGCGACATCGCCATGGTGTTCCAGAACTACGCGTTGTATCCGCACATGACCGTGCGGGACAACATGGCGTTCAGCTTGAAGCTCGCCCGCGCTCCCGCCGCCGCGATGGATGAGCGGGTGGCGCGCGCGGCGTCGATCCTGGGGCTGGACGGGCTGCTCGACCGGTATCCCCGGCAGTTGTCGGGCGGGCAGCGGCAGCGGGTCGCCATGGGCCGGGCCATCGTGCGCGACCCGCAGGTGTTCCTGTTCGACGAGCCGCTGTCCAACCTCGATGCCAAGCTGCGGGTGCAGACGCGGGCCGAGCTCAAGGACCTGCACCAGCGGCTGCGCACCACCACGATCTACGTGACGCACGACCAGATCGAGGCGATGACCATGGCCGACCAGATCGTGGTGATGAACGCCGGGCGGGTGGAGCAGACCGGCTCGCCCTTGGACCTGTATGACCGCCCGGCGAACCGCTTCGTGGCCGGGTTCATCGGCAGCCCCGCGATGAATTTCCTGCCCGGCACGGTGGAAGCCGGCGGCTTCCGCGCAGAGGGCGGCAGCCTGTGGCCGCTGCCGCCGGGTCCGCGCGACCCGGGGCGCCCGGCGGTGTACGGCGTGCGGCCGGAGCATCTGCAACTGGCGGACGGAAGCGGCGTGTCGCTCTTGGTGCAGGTGGTGGAACCCACGGGCAGCGAAACGCAGGTGCACGGGCACCTCGGCGCGCAGCCCGGCGCGTTGCCGGTGATGGGCGCCTTCCGCGAGCGCGTCGCCGCCCAGCCCGGTGAAAAGCTTCCCGTCACCGCGGACCCGGCGCTGGTGCATTTGTTTGACCGGGACACGGGGGCGCGACTGGTGGCGTGAGGGAGGTGCTTGGGGGTGGGGGCCCGCACGGTCCCGCCGCCCGCGCCGCCGTCCGCTCCGCCGCGAACGAGGTGGGCTGACTGGCTGAAACCATAAGAAAGGGAGTTCCAAACGCCATGCACGACATCACCCGACGCAGCCTGGGCTTGGGCGCCGGCGCCTTGGCCGCCGCCGGCCTGCTGTGCCGCAGCGCCGGCGCCGCCATCCCCGCGGCGGACGCCCCCCCGCCCGCGCTGCCTCTGGAGAAGGGCGCCAGCCTCCGCGTGCTCCGCCCGGCCAAGTTCGTGGAGCCGGACGAGGTGATCTTCCGCGAAAACACCAAGCGCTTCGCGGACACCACGGGCGTGGCCGTGCGGGTGGATTTCTCCGGCTGGGAGGACTTGCGGCCGCAAACGGCGGTGACGGCCAACACCGGCGCCGGGCCGGACGTGGTGGTGGGCTGGACCGACGACCCGCATCTGTATGCGGACAAGCTGCTCGACCTCACGGACATCGCGGGGTACTTGGGCAAGAAATACGGCGGCTGGTATCCGCTGGCCGAGAAATACGGCAAGAAGTTCGGCACCGACCAATGGATCGCGCTCCCCTTCGGGGCGAGCGGCGGCCTCGCCATGTATCGGGAAAGCTGGATGAAGGAGGTGGGCTACGACACCTTCCCGACCACGCTCGACCCGTTCCTTGACATGTGCCGCAAGATGAAGAAGGCCGGGCACCCGGCGGGCTTCTCGCTCGGCCACGCGGTGGGGGACGCCAACGCCTACTGCCATTGGCTAGTGTGGGCGCATGGCGGCGCGATGACCGATGAGAACGGCCGGGTCACCATCAACAGCAAGCAAACGGTGGAAGCGCTGAAATACGGCAAGGCGCTGTATGAGACCTTTATTCCCGGCACCAACTCCTGGCTAGACACCGGCAACAACAAGGCGCTGCTGGCCGGGGAGATCGGGGTGACGCAGAACGGGGTGTCGCTGTATTACTCCGCGAAGAACAGCCAGGACCCGAAGATCGCGGCGATGGCGGCGGACATGGGCCATGCCTACATGCCCATCGGCCCGGCCGGCGTGGTCACGCACGGGGCGCTCGCGATCAACGCCATGGCGTTCAAGCACAGCAAGTACCCGAACGCGGCCAAGGCGTATCTCGCCTACATGATGGAAGCCCCGCAGTACGACCGCTGGCTGACCGACAGCTTCGGCTACTGGGGCCAGCCGCTGCGGGCGTATGAGCAGAGCGCGGTGTGGAGCGGCGACCCGAAGATCCGGCTGTACAAGGAAACCATGGAGAAGTGCCGCTGGTATGCCTGGCCCGGCGCGATCACGGAGCAGTCGGGCGCGGTGATGGCGGACTACGTGATGGTCGATATGGTCGCCGCCGCCAGCACGGGGGACAGCACGCCGGAGGACGCGGCGAAGGAGGCGGAGCGCCGGGCGAAGCGGTATTACCGGACCTGAAGCGAATCGCTGCCGCAGCGTCCGGCGGGCGAGGAACAGGATGGCTGCACGTGCGTTGGATGCCTGCGTCGTATCGGGAGTTTACTGATGAACATGAACATGCGCGGTTTCGCGGCCTTTGCCCTGGCTTGCCTGGCCTTGGCCGCTTGCACGCCGACCCAAAGGTCGGCGGAGCGTCCGCAAAACACGGTGTCGCCACAGCTCAACAGCGGCATCACCTCGGAAAACGGCGGCGGCATGCGCGCCTTGCAGAACAACAACAGCGTGGGCAACGTCACGACGCCGGTGCGCTGACGCGGCGGGCGCCCCAACCTGCAAGGGGTGCCGCTTTCCTCGCGGGCGGCGCTGACCGAGCTTATCGGGCAGCGCCGGGCTGAGATTGCGAGGGCAAGGGGAGAGTTTGAGTGGAGCAAGGCCGTCCGCTTCGATAGGGACAGCCTTCTGGTTGGATCCTGCGGACGGCCGCACCCCAGGGACTACACCGGCTTCCTTCCCACATCTGCGGCGTGAGTCGGCGGAGCGGCGCAAGCAGGTGTCGGTCAGCAGCCGCGAGCTGCGTTGGGAAGCGTTGGATGAGGACTTCTCCATCGACGGCCTGTTGGCTGGACGAGGCGATCTGAGCCGGCCCCGTTTCGCGGCGGAAGCGGCGTAGTCTTTCCAATGGTCCAGTGCAGATGGCGTTCACGCATTGAACGCCATCCGCCCTTCGGCCTGGCTGTGCCGGATGTAGTGCGCCAGCGCCAACCCGCGCCGTTACAGTTTGTTTTAATTTCGTAACTATATCTCCGCAAGATCGCAGGGGCAAGTTCGGCGGACGCAACAGGCTCGGGCGGCTTTGTCGCATTTCGAGCAGGCAGCAGCGGCTGTGCACGACGAGGCCGTGTTCAACGCCGGCCCCATGCTCGCGGCGGCGCTCTACGGACGATGCCGGTCAGAGTTGAGTTGTGGACACTGATCCGGGTCGTCCAGTTCGGCACTCATCCTGGCGCCCGGTGTGAGCGACGATCCTCAATCCCAGTCGTTGTAAACAGGAACGGAAGCTCCCGGCATCAAGGACGGCACGTGCTTGCGGACACGCTCGTAATCGGCGCTGCCAGGCGCATAGCGCATCTCCACATCGCCGACGCTGGCCCCCGCCACCATCCGAAGGCGCAGGACGACCGTTCCGTCCTGCTCCATCCGAGCCGATCCGATCTGC
>CALMVT010000439.1 GCA_937873175.1 uncultured Acetobacteraceae bacterium
ACTGCCGCATGGTGACGAGGGGTACGAGAAGGATGAGCTGCACGGCCGATTGGAAGAAGATGTGCGCCAGCATGGCCTGCTTCGTGACGAACAGCGTCACGGCGAACGTGTAGCCGGTGAGCACGAGGAAAACGGCGATCACGGCATACGCGATCGGCGACACGAACAGCGCGCGCGTTTCCTTGGCAACGAGGGCGAGCAAGGCCGTCAATGCACGGCCTTGCTCGCCGTCAGCCGCAGGAACAGCTCCTCCAGGTCAGACGCCGCCTCGACGGTCTCGACGCTTGCGAACCCGGCGGCGCGCAGGACGGCGGCCACCCGCGACAGGGCGGCGGCGTCCACCGCGTCCACCCGCCAGCCGGCCACGTCTCCGTCCCCGTCATCCCGGGTCACGCCGGCGATCCCAGGCACGCCGGTTAAAGCCGCCTCGACCCCGGCCGCCGCATCGGCGCGGGCGCAAACACGCAGCGTAACTTGGCGCCCAGGACCGGCGAGTGGGTGGACGGTGAGAAGCCGCCCATCAAGCAGGATCGCGACGCGGTCGGCGATGTGCTCCATCTCACCGAGGATGTGCGAGGTGACAAGGACGGCGCAGTCCTGGGCCAGGGTCCGCAGCAGGCCGCGCAGTTCGATGATCTGGCGCGGGTCGAGGCCGTTCGTCGGCTCGTCGAGCACCAGCAGCTTGGGTTCGTGGAGCACGGCCTGGGCGATCGAGACGCGTTGCCGGTAGCCATGCGACAGCCTGCCGATCACCACGTCGCCGACCGCCTCCAGCGCGAGCCGCCCACGCGCAGCCTCGATGCTCCGGCGCAGCGCCGGGCCTGATAAGCCCCGCAGTCGCGCCATGAAATCGAGGAACTCGTTCACCCGCATGTGGCCGTAAAGCGGGGCGTTCTCCGGGACGTAGCCGATCCGCGCACGCGCCTCGTGGCCGTCGCGCACGACATCGAGACCGTCGATACGGATCGTCCCCGCGCTCGGCCGCAGGTAGCCGGTGAGAATGCGCAGGATGGTGGTCTTGCCCGATCCATTGGGACCGAGCAGGCCCACCACTTCGCGCTCATTCACCTCAAAGGAAATGTCATCTATGGCTTGGCGGCGACCGTAGCGCTTCCCCAGCCCCTCGAACGAGACGACGGCCATGCTGTGCTGCGGTCCTTCAATCGGCACGGGAGCAAAGCCCCGTGGCGCCCCGGCGCCGTTCGCTGCGTCGTCGAGCCAATCAGTCGTAGAACTCCGGCGCTTTCTTCATCGCCTTGAATGCGTCCGGGTCATGGGCGGTGAAATAGTTGGCC
Source organism: uncultured Acetobacteraceae bacterium (assembly GCA_937873175.1). GTDB lineage: Bacteria > Pseudomonadota > Alphaproteobacteria > Acetobacterales > Acetobacteraceae > CAHJXG01. The sequence continues at coordinate 1,296 of CALMVT010000439.1, forward strand.
TTCTCGGTCGCCATCATCTGCCGGATCCATTCAAAGGCGGTGAAGGAACCAGGCGTCGAGTAAACAAGCGAGATGCTCGGCGGGACGTTCCTGTCGACGTTTTCCCGCATATACACGTTGTCCCCGGTCAGGATGGTCATGCCGGTGTTCTTCAACCGCACCGTCATCATCTGGCTGCCCGGCGTGTGGGCGACCCAGCGCTTCACGACCAGCGTGCCGTCGCCAAAGAGGTCGAGGTCGCCGTTGAGTTGCATCATCTTGAACGCGTTCGGGTTGTCGGTGTTGGCAGACCGCAGCGGCAGGACGTCGCCGATCATGTAGGGACCGCCGGTGCCGGGTTCCGGCCAAAAGGCATTCTGAATCTCAGTCTTCTGGACGACGATGGTTGATTTCGGGAACTTCCCGACGTTGCCGCCATGATCGAGATGCAGGTGGCTCGCCACGACGTAGGTGATGTCGTCGGGCGTGAGGTCGATCTTCTTGAGCTGTGCGTCGATCGCGACATCGGGTGTGTTGACCGGTTTCATCGCGGTGAACGCAGCGCCCCAGTAGCTCGGGTCGGTGATGATCTTGTCGTTGTTGCCGGTGTCGAAGAGCACGTTCCCTTTCGGGTGCTTGACCACGTAGAACCCCACCGGGATCTGGATCGGCGGCTCCATGGGCGCACCGTTGACCAAAGCACCCTTGCCGAGCGTCAATGCACCGGAACTGAACGCGTAAAGCTTGAGGTCCT
>CALMVT010000440.1 GCA_937873175.1 uncultured Acetobacteraceae bacterium
CGGATGCGGTCTCGCCCAACTTTGGTCCCCGCCGCGGCCGCCGGTCTGTGCGGAGCGTCACAGACCGGGGTCGTGTCCCAGCGAGTGGTGTAGCAGCTAACCTGGATTATGCGCGAGGGCTGACGGGCATGGTACAAACCGTTGACCGGCAATAGGATTCGGCTGCGACACCCACATCCAGCCGTTCCCGGAGCCCATGCCCGTCAAGGTTGAGACTACGCCGCCGCTGCCCGGCCTGTCACCAGTCGCCGGCAAAGCCATCATCGCCCGCTTCGACGGCGGCCAGATCTCCTCCGACGCCGGCGTGCTGGTCCTGCGTGAGGTCGAGCAGCAGCTTGGCATTGCCGAACGCCTGGCCGCCTGTATCGATGATCCCCGCCTGCCGGAGCGGGTCCGGCACGGCGTTGCCAACATTCTGCGTTTCCGCATGCTGATGATCGCCGCCGGCTATGAGGACGGCAACGACGCCGACAGCCTGCGCCACGACCCGGCCTTCAAGTTGGCGCTCGACCGGCTGCCGGACGACACCGCGCTGTGCTCGCAGCCAACCATCTCACGGCTGGAGAACCTGCCGGGGCGGCGCGCGCTGCTGCGCATGGCGCAGGCCATGGTCGAGTTCTACTGCGACAGCTTCCGGCAGGTGCCACGCCGCATCGTGCTCGATGTCGACGACACCTTCGACGCCGTCCACGGCGAGCAGCAACTGCGGCTGTTCAACGCCCACTACGACGAGTACGGCTTCCAGCCGATCGTGGTGTTCGACGGCGAGGGCCGCCCTGTCGCCGCCATGCTGCGCCCGGCGAAGCGGCCGAGCGGACGGGAGGCCCGTGCCTTCCTCCGCCGCCTGGTGCGCGCCATCCGCAGCCACTGGCCGCGGGTTGAGATCCTGATCCGCGCGGATAGCCACTACTGCGCGCCGGAGGTGCTCGACTTCTGTCGCGCCGAGGGCCTGGATTTCATGCTCGGCGTGGCGCCCACGACGACGCTGCGCCGTCACGTCGCGGCGCTGGAGAGCAGCACGGCGGCGCAGCAGTCTGGTACGGGCAAGCTGCGCCGCTACAAGGAGTTCCTCGACGGCGCTGGCAGTTGGAGCCGGGTCGAGCGGATCATCGCCCGCGTCGAGGCCGGGCCTGAGGGCACCGACACCCGCTTCGTCGTCACCAACCTCTCCAGTGGTGCCGCGCGCCGTCTTTATGAGAAGACGTATTGCAAGCGGGGACAGGCAGAAAATCATATCAAGGCCTGGAAGCGGCACCTCGCCGCCGACCGCACCTCGTGCTCGCGTGCCACCGCCAACCAGTTCCGTCTGATGCTGCACACCGCCGCCTACTGGCTGATGTGGTCGCTGCGCAGCCTGATGCCGAAGCGGTCCTTCTGGCGCGTCGCCCAGTTCGACACCTTCCGCTTGCGCCTGCTGAAGATTGCCGCCCAGGTCGTCACGCTGAAGACCCGGGTGATGCTGCATCTGCCCAGTGCCTGCCCCTACCAGTCCGTGCTGCGCCTCGCTCTCGGGCGGATGCCGCGGCTGATCAGCTGAACACCGGGGCGCATGCCCCGCCCAAGCCCTTCAACCGCAACCCCAAGACCCGCAATCCGCACCATTTCGCCAAACCTCAGGAGCGGCGTCGGTGACGCGCGTCAACACAACCAGCGCGAGAGCCGCCACAGCGTGCCCAGCGCCCGCGTCCAGCGTCATGAATTATGGCTCCTCGCTGTTTCAGGTGGGTAGGCGGAGTTCGAGCTTGCCGGCGATGAGGTAGATGATCGCCTTCAGGTTGCGGGTGGACCGGTAGCCTCGAGCCTTGGCCTTGGCGGCCTGGACGAGGCTGTTGATGCCCTCGAGAATGCCATTGGCGACGTGAGTGTCATGCCAGCGCAGGATGCCATCCCAGTGGCGTTTGATGGTCCTGGCGGCGTCGATCATGGGCGGCAGCCGGCTGTGGGTGGCCCAGAAGTACCACCGCTTGAGAAGCGCCTCCGCCGCCTGGTGTGACGGCTGCTGGTAGACCTCCTGGAAGGTCAACCGGATCTGCCAGGCACGGGCGGTCTTGAGATTGCGGCGGCTCAGGCTCTCGATGGTGTCGCGCTGGCCCGCCGAGAGGTTGGTGGTGTTCTTGAGCCAGGCATAACGGGTTCGCTTCAGCTCCGGCCGCCCCTGCTGTTCCTCGCGGCGGACCTGATCGACGGCATCGTTGACGATCTTGACGGCATGGAACTTGTCGAAGGTGATTGCGGCCTGCGGCAGGTGCTCGGCGGTGCCCTTGATGAAGGCCGGGCTCATGTCGATGCAGACCTCGGCAACCTTGGCCACATCGCCGCCATGCTCCTGCAGGTCAGCGGCGAAGGCGCCGACCGTGGCGGCATCCTTGCCGTCGGCCACGAACAGCACCCGCCTGCAATCGAGGTCGACGAAGAGCGAGACGTAGTTGTGGCCGCGGCGTGAGGCGGTCTCATCGAAGGCAACCCGACGAACCTCACCATGATCGGCGTGGTCCCGAGCCTGCTCGACATAGTGGTGGACGACCCGCCACAGCTTGGTGTCATGCTCGCCAACCGTGCGGGCCACCACAGCGACCGGCATGCTGGCGACCAGGGCCATGACAAAGGCCTCGAACAGCAGCGTGAAGCCGCTGCCGGCCCGGGCCCATGGCACGCTCACCTGCCGGATCCCGCAGGCCTGGCAGCTGACCCGCGGCACACGCGCCGTCAGATAGGCCTCGTGCTGGAAGAAGCTCAGGTGCCGCCAGGTCAGCTGCTCGGTGTCATAGGCCGGGCATCCCGCCGCGCCGCAAGTGGGGCAGGCGAACCGTGCGCCCTTGGCAAACGCGATCTCGATGTCCAGTCGCCGCGCCGCCGCATCGAAGCGACTTCCGGACACCGACCACGGCGTCCCCAACCCCAAGGCCGCCTGAAACAACTCGGTGTCGCGCATCTGCGTCTCGCTGCCTGATCCGCTCCCGGCCATGCCAGATGATGCGTCCCAATCAAACCCGCACTCACCGCCTCAGGCACGCTGGGTGAGCGTTCAATCGGCCGCTCGGTCGAAAAGATGGGCACAACCCTTGCGTGCGGGGCTACCCACACCAGACAGCGAGGAGCCAACATTCTCAAACCGCACCTGAACGACCGATGGGTGATCCCACCGGACGCCAACGCCGCTTTCGTGGCCGCCATGGAGGATGTC
>CALMVT010000441.1 GCA_937873175.1 uncultured Acetobacteraceae bacterium
GTGCGGTTTCCTGGGCATACAAATGGGCATCCGCCCCCAAGGCGCAAACAAGGACCAAGGCAGCAGGCAGGTGCCGGGCACGCGCGGTCCAATGATGCCGAGCGTGGCATTGAGACCCGTTATAGGTCGACCGTGCCGCCTCCTGCAAGCCAAGTTCCCGTAACATCAGGTCCACAACTCACTCTGTTCCTACATAAACAACGTCATCATTCAAGCTGATTGCAGGAAGCAGAACGAGGGCATTACAGCGCAGCGTGTAAGATATGCACCAAACACCGGAGAATGCGCCACCAGCTTGTCTGATGAGCAAGCTGGCTGATGCACGCAGCTTGCAATAGGCGCGTACAAGGCAAGAGGGCCATTCGGCCCTCTCACTTCAACAACCGTGTGGCCGTCTCTCGACGTGTCGTTCGCGGCCCTAAGCGTTGGCCATCTGATCCTGCTCCGGCCGGCGTCGGCGCTCGGCCATGAACTCGTCGAACTCGGCTTTATCCCTGGCCTGCCGCAACCGCTCCAAAAACGCCTGGAACTCCCGCTGCTCTTCCTCAAGACGGCGCATCGTCTCGTTGCGATACTCGTCAAACGCGCGATTGCCGCTCGACGCCGCGCGTCCGGACCAAGGGCCGCCACTCGGCCACGCCGGGCCGGAGGACGGGCGGAGGTTGAACCACGTGCCGGGCATCTCAGCCCGCCAAGCCCGCAACCGGCCGCTTCCGGCCAGATAAGCCAAAACAGCCAATCCGAGCGGCCAACCGGCGAAAAAAGCCAGCACCAAGAGCGATAGCCAAGCCGGCTTGCCCCACTCGTCCAATTTGGCTTGCAACACGGCGCACCTCACTTCCTGTATGTGAGAGCTATTTACTCTCCCGCCGCCCAATCGCATCGGCACCATGCAACACATTACCGTGTGCCCGGCTCCGGCCTTGACGCTCCTGCGGGCAAGTCCAGCGATTGCAGGTAAATCAGCAGCCCGGCTTCCAGCAACGCTTCCGGCGACATGGGGATCGCCAGCCGGTTGTTCGCGTCATGGCTCACGAACAACGTCGCGATTCCGTGGGTCAGCGACCAGACATGCAGCGCCACCATGAGCGGCGGCGGCCGGCGCGGCGCGCGGCTCATGGCGCACGCGGCGTCGGCCGCCCGGCGCAACACGGCGAATGCATCGTTCCGGGCGACAACCAGGTCTGGGTGTTCGCCGGACGGAAACCCGGCGTCGAACATGGCCGCATAAACCGCCGGCTCCCGCCTAGCGAACGCGACGTGCGCCTGCGCCGCACGCTCCAGCGCCCCCAACGGATCGCTTTGCAGCCCCGCCGTCGCAGCGTTCAGTTCGGCCGCAAGCGACTCGAAGCCCCGGCGCGCCACCTCCGCAATGACGGCGTTGCGGTCGCGGAAGTGGCGATATGGCGCCGCCGGGCTGACGCCCACGACCCGGGCCAGCTCGGCAATGGCAAAGCCGGCCAGGCCGCGCTCGGCGATCATGGCAAGCGCCGCCTGGATCAGCGCCTCGCGCAGATTGCCGTGATGGTAGCGTTCCCGCCCGCTCGCCTGATCGTCTGCTGCCATGCAACAATCACTTACATCAGATGCCGCGCTGATGCACCGCCCTCCTCCGCCGCATCAACCTGAAGCCTGGTCCGGTCGGGCATCCGGAGCCGATGCAGCTTGAACCTTCAGAACCGACACAGGAATCGGTGTTTCACCACAGTGGCCAGCGCGAGTTGGCGCCCTGTGCGGGCACTGCGGTCAACAGCTTGGCCATTCCCTGATGGGGGCCATCGCGCGCAGCCCGCCCTTGTCGCTACTCGGCAAAGCGCACGCGGTCGCCGACCCGGATGCGGCCCGGCGCCTGCACTGCGCAGTAGATGCCTACCTCGTTGCCGAATCGCTGCACAACGGTGCGCAGCACGCTCGCATCGCGGACGGCGGTCGCGGAATCGATGGCCACCATGGCGCAGCGCGGGATCGGCCAATCGAGCCGCAGGACCGGCGGGTCGGGATCATCGCCCAATGCCAGGGCACGGCCAAGCCAGTCCCGCTCCGTCACCGCCGGGTCGTCCGGGGCGATCACCAAGTTGGCGCGAAAGCGGTCTAGCGTTACCGGCGCGCCGTGCGCTTGGTTGACGACTTGGCCGGTCGTGGTGGTGATGACGGAAACCGGCATGGCGTCGAACGCCCCGCGCCCGAGCCGCAGGAGCCGCACCGGCCCGTCCACACTTTCGGACAAGCGCTGCGCCAAAGCCGGATCGTCGATGGCATGCTCGGCGCCGTCCGGGGCGGTGACGCGCACCCGGGCCAGTCGGGGATCGCCCGGGTCAGAATAGCGCGCCGTGTGCAGCACCAAGCCTGGGATCTGCCGTCCTGTCAGCCAAGGAAAGTCCGAGCGGTCAGCCGCACGGCAGAAGGCGTATTGTCGGTCGCCATGCAAGCCGGTCCAATGCAGCGCCGCCGTGTCCAGCGGCTCCGCACGCATCGACTTCACGGGGTAGCGCCACAGGGCAACAACCCGGCCCAACTCGGCCGATTGCCGGGCGCGTGGGGTCAGGGCGTGATCTCAGGAGCGTCGCAGGGCGCCCCGATAACCGCCTCGGCCGGCAGGTCGCCCCGCGCGTATTGGTCCAGCCGTTCGCGGAGCCTGCGGTAATCGGCGTTGGCCTGCTGCTCGTGGCAGGTCATCGCCATGCCGTCCAGGTGCATCGGCAGGCCGCCATGGGCTTCCACCATTTCTGTAATCATCCGCCGCGCCTTTTCTTGTTGGATGCGGATGCGTTGCTGAAAGCGTGACTGCGCCTCGATGGTGAACGGGCAATGCGCGAACCGCTCGCCCAGGGCGCGGCGGAACAGGCGCCCAGCCAAAGGGTCGCCGCAGGCGTCGAATGTGTAAGACGACGTGGCAAACGCCCGCTCGAACGCTTCCGGGTGGCTCAGCGCCGGCCCGCCCGGCGACGGCTGCGCAACCGCCGCGCCCATGAACGAAAGCGCCAGCACGCCGGCAAAGGCTGCGACCCTTGGGCGGGTCACTCGTAGGCGGCCAAGAAATGGGCCAGCGCCGCAATGTCGCTGTCGCTCAAGCCTGAAGCCGCCTCGGTCATTGCGGCGACCCCGACGCTGGGCCGGGCGCCGGAACGGTAATCCGCCAGCGCCTTGACCAGATAGTCACGATTCTGCCGGGCGATTGCCGGGGCGGCCTGATTGCCACCGAAATTGTCGGTATGGCAGGCGGCACAACGGTGCTTCTCGGCCAACGACTGGCCGGCTTGCCGCAGCGCCGGATCAACGTCGGGCACCGGCGGCTTGCCGGCCGGCAACGAGGCGAAGTAGGCGCCGAGATTGCGGACGTCCTCATCCGACAGGTCGGCCGCCATCGGCCCCATGATCTCGTTGGCCCGGCGGCCCGACCTGAAGAACACGAGTTGCCACTGCAAGAACTTGTCCCGCTGCCCGGCCAGCGACGGGATAGCCGGGTTTTCCGACACGCCCTGGGCGCCATGGCAAGCCTGGCACACCTCAGCCCGCGCCTGCCCGGCCGCGATGTCGGCCGCCGAGGCCGGAACCGCGGCCATGCCAAGGCCCGCCGCGAGCAAAGCCCATACTATTCGCATACGATCATCCATACTGATGTTGCAAGCAACGCCCGCCCCAGCCAGGCCGAGGGCGGGCGTCGCCAGACGGCTACTTGGCGTAGCTGATCCGGTAAATCGCGCCGGCCCAGTCATCTGCCACCAGCAACGACCCGTCTTTGGCCTGAAGGATGTCGGTCGGCCGCCCGGAGTACTCCTGGTCGCCGCTCAGCCAGCCCTGGGCGAACACCTCGTCGCGGGCGTTCTTGCCGTCGGGATCGACGGTGATGCGATTGATGCGCGCGCCCTGGTACTTGTGGCGGTTCCAGGAGCCGTGCTCGGCGATGAAGATGTTGTTCTGGTACTCCGCCGGGAACTGGCTCCCGGTGTAGAACTTCATGCCGAGCGGCGCGACGTGCGCGCCCAGCTTCACCACGGGCGGCGTGAACTCCTCGCACTTGTGGCCGCCGGCGAACTTCGGGTCGGGCATGTCACCCTGATGGCAGTAGGGATAGCCGAAGTGCTGGCCGATGCGGCTGATGCGGTTCAGCTTGTCGCTCGGCATGTCGTCGCTGACCCAGTCGCGCGCGTTCTCGGTGAACCAGTAGTCGCCGGTGCGCGGGTCGATGTCGCCGCCGACGCTGTTGCGCACACCGAGTGCCATGATCTCCGCCAGCCCGGTCTTCGGGTCCACACGGCGCACCTGGGACACGCTGGTAGGCGGGATGCCGATGTTGAACGGGGGGCCGAACGGCAGGTACATGCCGCCGGCCTTGTCGGTCACGATGTACTTCCAGCCATGCGCGACGTAAGGCGGCATGTCGTCATACACCACGACCGGCGCCGGCATCTTGTCCAGGCTCGCCTCCGCGTTGTCATAGCGCATCAGCTTGTCGATTGCGACAACATACAGCGCCCCATCCCGGAACGCGATGCCAGTGGGCATGTTGAGGCCCTTGAGGATCGTCTTGACCTCGCGCTTGCCGTCCTTGTCAATCACGGCATACACGTTGGTAGCATTGTAGGACCCGACAAACAGCGTGCCGTTATCGCCCCAGGCCATCTGCCGCGCTTCGGGCAGGCCGGACGCATACACCTCGATCTTGAAGCCCGGCGGCAGCTTCACGTTCTTCAGGTTGTCCTGCAGCTCCGCAAGCGGCGCGGGCGTCGCCGGGCCAACGGGCGGGGCGAGGCCCTTCTGCTCGGCCGTCTCGTCGCCAAGGAACCAGTCGGGCGGCGGGTGCTGCCAAAAGCTCGGCTTGCTGCTGTCATAGCTCTTCGTATCGGCCGCCTGTGCGGCGGCGCACAACACGGTTGCGGCGAGCGCCATGGGTGCCAAAAGGCTAGTGCATCGCAGGGTTGATTTCAGTGTCAATGTCGTTTCCTCTGCCTCTCGCGGCGCCTTTATAGCCCCGTCGACACCAGTAAGTGCGGCACTTCAAGAGGGCCGCAAGGTGCAGAACGCGCGCTGATCAGGCTGGGAAAGCTGCATCACGGCTTCGTGCTCATGAGGAAGTTGCATCGGAGTCCAAGCCATCCGACAGGTCGTGCCAACACACGCTGCCGATTACAAGATTGGGCGTGTTCCCTTCGCGTGGCCTGACGCGACATGCTTTCATGGTTCACCTTTGCAGGGACCTGCGCCCGGGTGAACCGATGTTGCCCGAGGCCATGTCCCCGGTCCAACAACTCCATCCTTTTCAGGAGTGCCGCAAGCATGACTCTCCCGATCCAACAGCCCGCCGCCGAAACCCCGCTTCCGCTTGCCGGGCGCCGTGCGCACGCCCGGGCAGCCTGGGACCAGGAGCTGCGGGCGCCGCTCGGATTGGAGGGCGCCGGCGCCGGCATTCCGGAAGCCTGGTTCCTCGGCCCACAGGCGGAGAACCTGGAACTGCTGCGCGAGCTGATCGGCACCGCCATGGACAGCCATGCCGAGTTCCGCCGGGCCTTTCATCCGGAGGACCCGACCCATATCACCCCGGCGTTGCGCCGGTCGCCCGAATTCCAGAAAGGGGTGGACCGGCTGCGCACGGAAACCGCGACGCTGCTGGAGAAGCTGCAGATGTCTGCGCCTTTCGCCAGCATGCGCTACCAGGGCCACATGCTGTGGGACCAGGCGATGCCGGCGACTGTCGGGCTGTTCGCCGGCCTGCTGTATAACCAGAACAACGTCGCCGCGGAGGCGTCCCCTGTCACCACGCGGTTGGAGATCGAGGCGGGCAACGACCTGTGCCGGATGCTGGGCTACGCCGTGCCGCCGGACGGGCAACGGCCGGCGCCGGGCCAGGTCGTGCCTTGGGGGCACATCACCTCCGGCGGCACGGTGGCGAACATCGAGGCGCTGTGGGCCGCACGCAACCTGAAGTTTGCGGCCGTTGGCTTGCGCGCGGCGATCCGGGCCGTGCCGGCGCTCGCCGCGGCGCGGACGCTTGAGGTGCCGCTCTGGGGCGGGGACCGCGGGCGTCTGCTGGAGTTGGACACCTGGACGCTGCTCAACCTCGACATCGACGTGGTGGCCGGCCTGCCGGCGGCGCTGGCGGCGTTCGGCATCACGCCGGACGCGCTGACGGAGGCGATGGTACCCTACGCCGTGCAGAACACAGGGCTGATGGGCTTTTACCGCAATTTCATGACGGACGTGCCGGAAGCGCCGGTGTTCCTGGCGCCGGCCACCGGGCACTATTCCTGGCCGAAAGCGGCGACCCTGCTGGGCCTGGGGCAGAACTCGCTCTTGGTGCAGCGGGTGGACCATGACGCCCGGCTCGACCTGGAGCAGGTCGAGACGACCCTGGACATCCTGCTGCGCCGCCGCATCCCCGTGCTCGCGGTGGTCGCCGTGATCGGCAGCACGGAGGAAAGCGCGGTCGATCCGCTGGCGGGCCTCCTGGCACTGCGGGAACGCTTCCGCGCCAGGGGCATCAACTTCGCGGTGCACGCCGATGCGGCCTGGGGCGGCTACTTCCGCACCATGCTGCGCGACGAGCACGAGCGCGACTGCCGTAAGCAGATCCCGGCGGCGGCGATGAGTCCCTATGTCCAGGCGCAGTACGCTGCCCTCGGCCAGGCGGACAGCATCACCGTCGATCCGCACAAGGGCGGCTACATTCCCTACCCCGCCGGCGCGCTGTGCTACCGCAATGCTGCGATCCGCGACGCGATCTCGCTCCGCGCGCCGGTGGTGTTCCACAGCCAAGCGGAGCCGACGGTCGGCGTATACGGCGTGGAAGGCAGCAAGCCCGGCGCCGCCGCCGCCGCAGTGTGGCTGGCCCACCGGGTGATCCGGCCGGACCGCAGCGGCTACGGCCGCATCCTGGGCCAGTGCATGTGGACATCGAAGCGCATGTTCGCCCGGCTGTGCACGCTGGACGACCCGCGCTTCGCCGTGACCCTGTTCAACCGCACCCCGGCCGAGCGCGCCCATGGCCGGGCTGAGGAATTGGCGGCGGAGCGGGCGCTGATCCGGCGCTTCGTCGATCTGGACAACACGGCGCTGAGCGGCTTGCTTGAGGAGGACGCGGCGGCGCGGGACCTGTTCGGCCAACTTGGCTCCGACCAGGTGATCCTCGCCTTTGCGCTGAACTTTCGCACCGCCGAGGGATTGAACACCGACCTCGCTCAGGTCAACCTGTTCAACGAGCGGGTGTTCTCCTTGTGCAGCATGATCGAGCCGCGGGCGGATTTCGGCGGCATCGACTTGATGCTCACCAGCTCCCGCTTCGACCCCGCGGTTTACGGCCACCGCTTCGTTAATGCCTTTTGCGCCCGCATGGGCGTACGGCCGGCATCGGACCTCGGGGTCGATTTCCTGATTTCCACCACCATGGACCCTTGGACCACGGAAACGAACAGCGGGGACTTCCTCGCCGTTCTTGAGCAGGCATTGCGGCGCGCGGCGCACCAGGCCCTCGACGAGCTTGGGCTGTGAGCCGCGCCCCGGCTACCGCGCACTGACGATCGCGGTCGGGGTCAAGGTGCCGTCCAGCTCCGGCCGCCCGGCGATGTGGTTGTACGTCCCGTAAAGGATCATGCCGGTCGGGATGTCCTTCCATACCGTCGAGACGGAGCGGTAGGTGTTGCCGTCGAAACCCTCGCGGTAATGCGAGATCTTGACCGCGTGATAAGTCTTGCCGAGCAGGTTGATATCCTCGATCCCCTCGTTGCGCATTAAGTCATGCCACTGCGAACCCGGCATCATGCGCACGTCTAGGCCGACCACGGTGCCGGTGCGGCCCTCGATCACCTGCTTGAGCAGCGGGCGCGCCGTGTCCGCGCCGGGCCAGGCGGTCAGCCAAATGGCTTGCCAGGCTTCAACCGTGTCGGAGCCGATGCGTATGCGGCACAGCTCGGGATTGGCCAGGCTGGCGCCGAGGTATTGGAAGGCCGGGCCGCCGACCTGCTCGACGCGCGACCCGGCGGGAGGGCAGGCGCGGGCGTAGGGCGGCGAACCGTCCGTGGCCCGGACGTTGGCGCCCAGCACGAAGGGCGGGTAGTTGCGCGCCGCCGCGTCCAGCCCCGGGGACTGTGCGGCGGCGGCCGTGGCGAAGGACAAGGCCAGGCATGTCGCGGCAAATCGGATCAAAGGAGCCTCCCTGTTTTCGGCCGCATAAAGCCAGGCCGCGCCCCGGAAAGGCAATGGCCCGCCTGCCGCGAAGGCTGTCTTGATTGAAATAGGTTAGGGGACTACGCTAAACGATGCACACCGTCCGCGAGAAGCAGAAGCTGTTGGCCCGGGTCAGGCGCATGAAAGGCCAGGTCGAAGCGATCGAGCGCGCCTTGGAGAACGAGGCTGGCTGCGGTCCGGTGCTGCACCTCATTGCCGGCGTGCGCGGCGCGATGGCCGGGTTGATGGCGGAGGTCGTGGAGGACCATGTGCGCAGCCACCTCGTGGACTCCGCCGCGCACCCGGGTGCGCTGCAGGAGGAGGCAGTCGAGCAACTGCTCGACGTCGTTCGCAGTTATCTGAAGTAGGGAGCACGGCGATGCCTGCCGATCTGACGTTGAGCGGTGCCGGGCACCTTCCAAACCATTCCCACGTGTTCCTGGGGCAAGAACACGCCACGTTTGAACGGCGGATCGGAGCGGTGATCTTCCTATGTGGGGCCATGATGGCGCTGGAGGTGGTCGGTGGCCTCCTGTTCGGCTCCATCGCCCTGGTCGCCGACGGCCTGCACATGTCCACCCATGCGGGCGCGCTGCTGCTTGCGGCGCTGGCCTACCGCTACGCGCGGCGTCATGCTGAGGACGCGCGCTTCACCTTCGGAACGGGCAAGCTGGGCGACCTTGCGGGCTTCACCTCGGCCATCGTGCTCGCGATGATCGCCGCGCTGATCGGCTATGAGTCGCTGGCCCGGCTGTTCGCGCCCGTGCCGATCCGCTTTGCCGAGGCGATCCCCATCGCGTGCCTCGGCCTCGCCGTGAACATCGGCTCCGCCTGGCTGCTCGGTGCCGGGCACAAGCATGGCCAGGAGCACCCGCATGGGCAGGATGGGCACGGGCACCACGAGCACAGCGCGCTGCATCGCGACAACAACATGCGCTCCGCGGTTGTGCACGTGTTGGCCGACGCTGCGGTGTCGGTGCTGGTCATCGCCGGGCTGCTGCTGGCGCGCGGGTTCGGCTGGCTTTGGATGGACCCGCTGGCGGGCCTCGTCGGCGCGGGCGTCATTGCATCCTGGGCCTACGGGCTGGTGCGCGACACCGGCGCCATTTTGCTCGACATGAACCTGGACCGCCAAACGGCGGAAAGCCTGCGGGCCGCCATCGAGTCCGATGGCGACCATTTGACTGACCTGCATGTCTGGCGGCTGGGACCGGGCCACCTCGGCGCCATTCTCTCGGTCGCGACGGCACGCGGCCGGAATGCGGGATACTACCGTGAGCGGCTTTCGCAGTTTCGCTCAATTTCCCATCTCACCATTGAGGTCGAGCAACAAGGATAATGGACACGTGATAGCATCAGCAAGCAATGATGGGGCTGATTCAGCAACGCAACAGCAAATAAAACCAGCTTTATAAAACTATTAGTCTCGTTTTATGAGACATTACGAAGACGTGACCATGACTTGACATGATGTGTGGGTTTTGTTTGGTGGCTTAATTAACAAGATCACTGTTATTGGATTGTTAGATGCTCTCGTCGGTTGCGACCAACCTCGTACGCTTTGTCAAGCCCAGCGGCAACCAATCCATTGACGGCATCCTCGACGGCGGGGCCTGGACGGCCACGACGCTTGATTTCAGCTTCCCTGCCTCGTCCGCCATTCAGGCGGCCGACTCGGAAGCCGGCAAGGGCTTCCGCAGCGTGTCCCCGGCCCAGCACGCCGTCGCGGACTGCACGCTGACCGGCGCCACCGTCGTGCCGGGCTATGCGTCCACCCGCCTCGGCACGGTGGCGTCGTTCACCAACGAGTTGTTCACGGATACGGGCACGGGCGCCGCGTCGATCATGCTGGCGTCGTCCAGCGAACCCGCGACGTCGGAAACCTACACGCCGGGCGTCGCTGTCCAAAGCGGCGACGTTTGGTTTGGCCAAGCGTTCGACGGCAGCCCCACCTTGGACCTCCGCAACCCGGTCCGCGGCAACTACGCATATTTCACCATTGTCCACGAGTTGGGCCACGCGCTCGGCCTCAAGCACGGCAACGAGTATGGCGGGGTGGCCAACCAGGCTTTGCCGGCCGCCACGAACGATGTCGAATACAGCCTCATGACCTATGCGAGCTACGTCGGCTCGGCGACCCAGTATATCACCTGTGGGCCGGACAGCTATCCGCAGACCTTTATGATGGATGACATCGCGGCGCTGCAATTCCTTTACGGCGCGAATTTCTCGGCCGTCGGCCCGACGACATACCGCTGGGACCCGGCGACCGGCGAAACCTTCATCAACGGCGTCAGCCAGGGCAAGCCCAGCGGCAACAAGGTGTTCCAGACGGTCTGGAACGGCGACGGCAAGGAAGCCACATACGACTTCTCCCAATACGCGTCCGGCGTGCAGGTAAACCTGAATCCGGGCGCGTCCTCGGTGACGTCTGCGGCCCAGCTTGCCGACCTGGGGGATGGGCACTCCGCCCAGGGCAACATCTACAACGCGCTGCAATACCAGAACGACCCGCGTTCCCTGATCGCGAACGCGCTCGGCGGCAACGGCAACGACGTCCTCGCCGGCAACGCCGCCGACAACCTCCTCAAGGGCGGGCTGGGCGTCAACACCATCGACGGCGGCGGGGGCGCCAACACGGCGCTTTACGACGTGACCCGGCAACAGGCGGCCATCAGCCTGGCCAGCGACGGCACGGTCCAGGTCGCCTTCGCGGGCGGGCAGGACAGCCTGCGCAACATCCAGGCCCTGCATTTCAGCAACGAGACACTGGCAACGGCAAGCATGCCGTGGCTTTCCTACACCGCCACGGCCAGCGGCGGCACCGGCACGGTCGCGATGGACGATCCCGGCGCCGGCGCTCCCAACTACCTCCAGGCGCAGTACATCAACGCGGGCGCCGACGCCCAATCCTTGAGCACCCAGGCGCCGAACGTGTTCATCCGCGGCGGCAGCGGCGACGACGCGATCCAGGTGTCGAGCGGCCAGAACGTTCTGGACGGCGGGCTTGGCTCCAACTTCCTGATTGGCGGCACCGGCGCCGACACCTTCTTCACCGACGCCCGCGCGCCGGGGGTGGTTTGGAACACGATCCGCGGCCTCCACGCGGGCGACGCCGCCACGCTTTGGGGCTTCGCTCCCGGCGTCAGCAGCTACCGTTGGGACGGGGTTGACGGCGCGGCGGGTTTCCAAGGCGCGACGCTGCGCGCCAACATCGTCGGGGGCGCCGGGCGGGCTGGAAGCGGCATCGATGCCAGCATCACCTTCAACGGCCTCAGCATTCAGCAAGCCCAGCGCCTGCAGATAACGACGGGGACGCAGCCCGGAGGCAGCTACCTCTACATCTACGATCCCGGCGTCTGACACCCGCCCCGCTTGACGCGGGCAGCCAGGCATGCGGGATGCGGCGGCGATGGCGCCCCCGCGATGACACCCCTGATCGGCATCGATTTCGGCACCACAAACAGCGTGGTCGCCGTGCTGGGCGACGACGGCGCGGTGCGGACCCGGCGCTTTCCCAGCGCCGCCGGGCCGCTCGACGTGTTCCGCTCGGTGCTGTGCTTCTGGACCGGCGGCCCCGGCGCCGGCACGCTCCGCCACGCGGCGGGCCCGGCGGCCATCGAGGCCTACCTAGATGACCCGCTCGACAGCCGGCTGATCATGTCGCTCAAGACCTACCTGGCGCAGCGCAGCTTCACCCGCACCCAGGTGCACAACCGCCCGTTCACGCTGGAGCAGATGGCCGCCCTGCTCCTGCGCTCTGCCCTGGACGGCATGGACTGCGCGGGCGCCCAGGTCGTCGTCGGCCGCCCGGTGCGCTTCGCCGGCGACGGGGCCGACGACGCGCTGGGCGAGGCCCGGCTGCGCGACGCTTGCCGCCTGGCCGGCCTCGGTGAGGTCGAGGTCGCGTTCGAGCCGGAAGCCGCCGGGTATCGCTTCACCCGCACGCTGATTGCCCCGGCCACCGTGCTGATCGGCGACTTCGGCGGCGGCACCAGCGACTTCTCGCTGCTGCGCTTCGAGCCGGGGAGCACCCGTCCGATCACCGCGCTGACCACCACGGGCGTCGGCGTCGCGGGCGACAGCTTCGATTTCCGCATCATCGACCGCGTGGTTTCGCCGCGCTTGGGCAAGGGCAGCACCTACAAGGTGATGAACAACGACATACCGGTTCCGGCCGAGTACTACGCGGGCTTTGCGCGCTGGCATCGGCTGTCGCTGATGCGCTCGCCGCGCACGCTGCGCGAGATCAACGAGGTCGCCCGCACCGCGGCGGAGCCGGCCAAGCTGCGCCAGCTTATCCGGCTGATCGAGGAAGAACTGGGCTACCAGCTTTACCAGACCGTCTCCGCCGTGAAGGCCGAACTGTCCCGTGCCGACCGGGCCACCCTGCGCTTCGACGGCGCCGGCGTTGTGATCGAGGCCGCCATCGCGCGCGAGGAGTTCGAGGCCTGGATAGCGCCGGACTTGGCGCAGCTCACGTCCGTGGTGGACCGGGCGCTGCAACAAGCCGGGATCACGGCCGACGTGGTGGATCGCGTGTTCCTGACCGGCGGCACCGCTTTCGTGCCCGCGGTGCGCCGCCTGTTCGAGCAGCGCTTCGGCGCGGAGCGGGTTTCGGGCGGCGGCGAGTTCGTTTCCGTGGCGGAGGGCTTGGTGCAGATCGGGCGCGACCGCTTGATGCGGTAGCGCCATCTGCGGTTGCGGGACACTCGGGATTGCCGCACGGTGGCAACAGGCGCCCGCAGAGGCCCGCGAGGAGGCACCATGACACCGTCCCGGCTGCGTTTCGGCATCTTTCTGGCCCCGTTCCATAAGCCAGGCATCAACCCCACCCTGGCGCTGGAAAGCGACTTCGAGCTGGTACAATGGCTCGACCGCTGCGGCTACGACGAGGCCTGGTTCGGCGAGCACCATTCCGCCGGCAGCGAGATCAGCGCCTCGCCCGAGATCTTCATCGCCGTCGCCGCCGAGCGCACCCGGCACATCCGCCTTGGCACCGGCGTGGTCAGCCTGTCTTACCACAACCCGCTGTGGGTAGCGGAGCGGATCGTCATGCTGGACCACATCACCCGCGGGCGCGTGATGTTCGGCGCCGGGCCGGGATCGCTGCCCACCGACGGCGCGATGATCGGCATCTCGCAGTCGCAAACCCGCGAGCTGCTAGACCAAAGCCTCGGCATCATCATGCGGCTGCTGACCAGCGAGGAGCCGGTCACGTTCCAGAATGACCGTTGGAACCTGCGCGACGCCCAATTGCACCTGCGGCCATACTCGAACCCACTGTTCGACATTGCGGTGGCCGCGGTTGCCTCGCCCACCGGGCCGCGGCTGGCCGGGCGGCACGGCATCGGCATGCTGTCGATCGGCGCCACCACGGCGGCCGGGTTCGATGCGCTGGCGCTGCACTGGAACGTGCTGGAAGAGCAGGCGCGGCGGCACGCCAAGGCGGTAGACCGCTCGAAATGGCGCCTGGTCGGGCTGGTACACTGCGCGGAGACCACCGAACAAGCCTACCGCGACGTGGAGTATGGCATCGAGCAGTGGTTCAACTACTTTCAGAACGTCGCGGCCTTCCCGCAGATGTCGATGCCGGGGTCGAACGTGAAGGAGATGATCGCCTTCATCAACGAGTCCGGCTTTGGCGCCATCGGCACGCCCGACACGTGCACCGCGCAGATCGAGAGGCTGCATGCGCAGTCGAACGGCGGCTTCGGCGCTTACCTCCTGCTTGCGCACAACTGGGCCAACCGGGACGCGACGCTGCGCAGCTACGAGCTGATCGCGCGACACGTCATGCCGCGCTTCCAGGGGCATCACCGCGCGACCCTGGACGCCGCAGAGCGTGCGAAGGAAGCACGCCCGGCGCTCTCCGAAGTGCATGCCAAGGCGGTGGAAGCGGCGACGCAGCGTTACGCGGCGGAGGTCGCGGCCGAGTGACGCAGACAGAGGGCGTGCGGCACGGCGCGACCGCCCGCCCCCGCATCTTGAAGGCCCTTCGCAGGAGCAGCCATTCCCATGCGCTTCCCGCCCTTCCGCGCCGACATGGTCGGCAGCCTGCTGCGCACGCCGGCGCTGAAGCATGCCCGCGACCAGCGTACGCGCGGCGAGATCACGGATGCCGTCCTCAAGGAGATTGAGGACCGCGAGATCGTCGTCCTCATCCGCAAGCAGGAGGCGGTCGGCCTGCAGGCGGTGACGGACGGCGAGTTCCGCCGGGCCTTCTGGCACTTCGACTTCCTGGAGCACTTGGACGGGGTGACGGCGGTTGAACTCGACTCCGGCATCAACTTCAAGGGCGGGATTGGCATCAACAAGGCGCTGCGCGTCACCGGCAAGGTCGGCTTCTCCGGCCACCCGATGATCAAGCATTTCCGGTTCCTGGCGGCCAACACCAGCCGGGTGCCGAAGATGACGATCCCCGGGCCGAGCATGCTGCATTACCGCGGCGGTCGGAACATGATGAACTTCGGCGTTTATGCCGACATGGACGCCTTCTACGCCGACGTAGGCGCAGCGTACAACAAAGCGGTCCGAGCCTTCTACGACGCGGGCTGCCGCTACCTGCAGCTCGACGACATCTCGTTTGCCTACCTTTGCGACCCCGAGCAGCGGGAGATGCTGCGCGCCCGCGGCGACGATCCGGAGCGGCAGCCCGCGATTTATGCTGGCATGGTGCGGGACGCGCTACGCGACAAGCCGGCGGACCTCACCGTCACCATGCACCTGTGCCGCGGCAACTTCCGCTCCACCTTCATCGCATCCGGCGGCTACGAGCCGGTGGCCGAGCTGCTGTTCAACACCATGCCCATCGACGGCTACTTCATGGAATGGGACACCGACCGCGCCGGCGACTTCGAGCCGCTGCGGTTTCTGCCGCCGGGCAAAAGCGTTGTGCTCGGCCTCGTGACCTCGAAAACCGGCACCTTGGAGCGCCCCGGCGACATCAAGCGCCGGATCGAGGAAGCCGCCCGCTTCGCCCCGCTCGACCAGCTCTGCCTGTCCCCGCAATGCGGCTTCGCCTCGACGCAGGAGGGCAACACGCTGGCCGAGGAGGAGCAATGGGCCAAGCTCCGCATGATCGTGGAGACTGCAGAGGCGGTGTGGGGCGGACCGGACGGCGCAGCGCGGCCGGAGTAACGGGCCTCCGCGTCCAGCGTGTACGCTTCGGCCCCCTTGCGGCCGCGCGCGTCGAGAGCGCAGGGGACAAATCGCGCCCGGCGTCGTTGTCGTGTCCGCAGCGTCTTTGCTGTGCGCCGGAGTGGCACTGAGTTGGGCGCCCGGCCTTTGTGGCGCCGACGCTGCCAGTATCCTGCCCGGCCCAGCATGGCTGTTTTGGGGGTGGGCTTCGGTCTGGCGCTTGCCTCGTGATCGCGAGACGCAACGCCGCTTGACGGTTTGGCGAACAGGGGGACGCCCGCCATGGATCTGCTGTTCAGCCTCGGACTCTCCCTGCTGCTGGCGCCCGAACTCGACGCGATGCGCGCCGCCGAGTGGCGGCTCTTACCGGTCCTGTGCAGCCTACCTGACGCCCGAGGCCGCGACGCGTTCATCCTGGCCCGCGTGCCGCTGATGGCGGTGCTGATCTGGCTGGCCGCGCATCCCTCCGCCAGCACTCGGTTCTGGTTTCAGGAGGCAGTCGACGCATTCCTGGTAGTCCATGTGGCGCTGCACCGGGCCTTGGCGCACCATCCCGATCATGACTTCCATCGTGCGCTCTCGCGCGGCCTGATCCTCGGTGCCGGGGCAGTCGGGGTGCTGCACGCGGTGCTTTTGGCCTGAACCGCCACACGCACTGTCATGCACGGACGGTTGACGAACCGCCCCCGCGTCCGGCAGCGTTCCCGGCTGCAACAGCCCGGAACTCTCATGCTCCCCATCACCCGACGCGCTGGCCTGACCCTGCCGCTCGCCGCCGCCGCGGTGCTCGCCGGCCGGGCCGGCGCGGCTCCCCTGGACGACCTGATCGAGCGGGCGCGCAAGGAGGGCGTGGTCAACAGCCTCGGCATGCCCGACGACTGGGCCAACTGGGAAGCGACCTGGAAGGCGATCACCGTAAAATACGGCATCAAGCACACCGACACCGACATGAGCAGCGCCGAGGAGTTGGCGAAGTTCGCCGCCGAGCGCTCCAACGCTTCGGGCGACATCGGCGACGTGGGTTTCGACTTCTGCAGCGTGGCGGTGGAACGCGGCGTGGCGGCGCCGTATAAGCCCACGACCTTCGCCCAGATCCCCGAATGGGCGCGGGACTCGGAGGGCCGCTGGATGCTCGCCTACACCGGGACCATCGCCTTCGCCGTGGCGTCCGACCTGCCAAACCCGCCGAAATCCTGGGCCGATCTGCTCACCGGCACCTACAAGATCGCCGCGGGCGACGTGGGCAAGGCATCTCAATCCAACGCCGCCGTGCTGGCCTGCGCCATTGCCACCGGTGGGGACGAGCGCCGGCTCGACCCAGCCATGGACCTGTTTGCCAAGCTCGCTCGGCAGAAGCGCCTGCTGACCATCAGCCCCCTCCCCGCCAACATGGGACGCGGCGAGATCCAGGTGGGCCTGCTGTGGGACTTCAACGCGCTGAGCTACCGTGACAAGGTCGGCGGGAACCGCTTCAATGTGGTGATCCCCGCGGACGGCTCCGTCACCAGCGGCTACTCCACCATCATCAACAAATACGCTAAGAACCCGAACGCGGCGATGCTGGTGCGGGAATACATCTTCAGCGACGAGGGCCAGGCCAACCTCGCGGACGGCTATGCCCGGCCGATCCGGGTGGACCACCTGACCCTGTCCGACGCCACGAAGGCCAAGCTGCTGCCGGCCGCGCAATACGCCAAGGCCCGGCCGATTCACCCGCAGCTTTGGGCGGAGGGCGCGCGCCGCGTCCCCGCACTGTGGCAGGAGAAGGTATTGGCCGAGATGTAGGCCGCGCCCTTTGCCCCGTCCCGGCCTCGTGCTCTGGGCGGCGCCGTTCCTGCTGGCCGTGCTGGGCTTCGAGGTTTTGCCGGTGCTGTCCATGCTGGCGGGCAGTTTCGTGCAGGGCGGAGAATGGTCGCTGGGCAACTACGCCGCCCTGCTGTCCAGCCGGTTCTACCGCGGCGCGTTCGCCACCAGCGTCAACATCTCGCTGCTTACCAGCGTGATCGGCATCGGCATCGGCCTGCCGCTCAGCCTGGCGCTGCATCGCCGGTCCGCCCCGGTGCAGCGCCGCTTCCTGACCCTGTTCAACGTCGCCAGCAACTTTGTCGGCGTACCGCTGGCGCTGGCGTTCACCATCCTTGCCGGGGTGAACGGCGTGGTGACGCTGCTGCTGGTGCGCTCCGGCCTGGTGCGGGATTTCAACATCTACTCGCTGCAAGGCTTGATGCTGGTGTACGCCTATTTCCAGGTGCCGTTCGCCGTGTTGGTGCTGTTCCCAAGCCTCGGCGCGCTGACCCCTGACCTGGCCGAGCAGGCCCGGCTGATGGGCGCGTCCCGCTTCACCTTCTGGCGGCGCATCGGCTTGCCGGTGCTGGCGCCCAGCCTGATCGGCAGCCTCATCCTCCTATTCGCTAACGCCATGGGCACCTATGCCACCGCCTACGCGCTGATCGGCGGCGGCGCCAACCTCGTCACGATCCGCATCGGCGAGCTTGTCGCGGGCGACGTGTTCACCGACCCCAACCTCGCCAACGCGCTGGCCGTGCTGCTGGTGCTGGCCCTGCTGCTGCCGATCCTGGTGGACCAGCTTCTGCTCCGACGCAACCGTGCCTGAATGCCTGCACGGTCTCGGCGACCGCCTGCTGATCGGCGTCGTTTCGCTGCTCCTGCTGCTCCCGGTGCTGGCGGTCGTGGTCAGCGCGCTGGCGACCGACTGGTATTCGGGGCTGGTGCCCAGCGGCCTGACCCTTCAATGGTTTGCCCGGGTGCTGGCCGAGCCGGCATTCCAGGCGGCGCTGGCCCGGTCGCTGCTCGTCGCGGCCGGCTCGGTTGTCCTGCAAGTGCTGGTGACGGTGCCCGCGATCTTTGTTGCGCATTGCTACCTGCCCTGGCTCGACCGCTGGATGGAGCGCCTGATGGTGCTGCCCTACGCGCTGCCCCAGGTGGTGCTGGTGGTGGGCCTGCTCGGCCTTTACGCGGGCGGTCCACTTCCGCTGACTGGCACGCCCTGGATACTGTTGGGGGGCTACTTGCCGCTTGCCTTTCCGCTGCTCTACCTGCCGCTCAAGAACAACCTGCGCGCGTTGCGGGTGCACGAGCTGCTGGATGCCGGGCACTTGGTGGGCGCGGGCGACCTGGTGATCGCGCGTCGGGTCATCCTGCCCTGCGTCGTGCCCGGCCTCGCGGTGGGCCTGTCCATGGTGTTTGCGCTCAGCTTCGCCGAGTTCGTTTTCGCCAACCTGCTGGTCGGCGGCAACTTCCAGACGCTGGCGGTTTACCTGTTCGGGCAGCGGACGAAGATCGGCCAGGTGACGGCGGTGATCGTGGTGATCTACTTCGCCGCCATGTGGCTTTCGACGCTTGCGGCCTTGTCGGTGCTGCGTCGGCGGCCCGGTTGAGCTTCGTCGAAATCCGCGGCTTTGGAAAGGCTTACGGCGCCACGCAGGTCTTTGCGGACGTGGAACTGGACGTGTCCGAGGGCGAGATGTGCATCTTGCTGGGACCGTCAGGCTGCGGAAAGACGACGCTGCTCCGCGCCGTTGCCGGGCTGGCGCGGGCTGACTGCGGGCGCCTGCTGATCGCGGGCCGCGACGTGACCGCGGCGGCGCCCGAAGCTCGCGGCGTCGCCATGGTGTTCCAGCACTACGCGCTTTTCCCCAACATGACGGTGCGGCAGAACCTCGCCTTCGGCTTGCAGCAGAAGCGCCTGGCCCGCGCCCGGATCGCCGCGAAGGTTGATGCCGCGCTGACCCTGATGGAACTCGCGCCCCGCGCCGACGCCCGGCCCGCCGAGCTTTCGGGCGGGCAGAAGCAGCGCGTCGCCCTCGCCCGCGCCCTCGTGCTGGAACCCCGCCTGCTGCTGCTGGACGAGCCGCTGTCTGCGCTCGACGCGCAGATCCGCAAGCGCCTTCGCGACGAGCTGAAGCGCCTGCAGCGCGAAACCGGATTCACCGCCATCCTGGTTACGCACGACCAGGAAGAAGCGCTGGTGCTCGGCGATCAGGTTGCGGTGATGCACGCGGGCCGCATTGTGCAGACCGGCCCGGCGCGCGAGGTGTACGACCGCCCCGCCACGCGCTTCGTCGCGGGCTTCATCGGCGACTTCAACCTGCTCGAACCCGACGCGGTTTTGCGCGTGTTCGGGGAGCACGCGGACCGCGCCTGGGCGATCCACCCGGAGGCCATCGACCTGCTGCCGCCCGCCGCCGGCCAAGACGGACTGACCGCCGAAGCAGTGGTCATCGACGTCCGCATCCACGGGCCGGTGCTGCGCCACCTTCTTTTAACCAATGGAACTGAGCTGAAGGTCGATGTGCTGAACCGCTCCAGCATCGCGGCACGGCGCCCGGGCGACGCGGTGCGGCTCCGCCTCGATCGCAGCCAAGTCCGCGAAGTCGCCTGACCCGGCCGTGTCCGGTCTCGGCAGGGAGCATCCCGGCGTGCTAAGCCTCGCGCCGGAGGAAACGCCCATGCAGCCTGCCGTTATCGCCGTCGCTATCACCGGCTCGGTCCCGCGCAAGAAGGACAACCCGGCCGTCCCCGTGACGCCTGCGGAGCAGATCGAGAGCACCCATGAGGCTTTCGAGGCCGGCGCGTCGCTCGTGCACATCCACGTGCGCGCGCCCGACGAAAGCCCGTCGAGCGACCCCGCCTTGTTCGCCCAAGTGCAGGAAGGCGTGCGCAAGCACTGCCCCGGCATGATCGTGCAGTTCTCCACCGGCGGGCGCGGGCGCGACCCGGCGGCGCGGGGCAACGCGCTGGACCTGCGGCCCGACATGGCCTCGCTTTCGACCGGCTCGGTCAACTTTCCCACCATCGTATATGAGAACTCGGCGGCGCTGGTCACGGACCTTGCGACCCGGATGCAGACACATGGCGTGCGGCCGGAGGTCGAGATTTTTGACCTGTCGCACCTGCACGGCGCGCGCCGCCTGATCGACGCCGGGCTGATGGACGAGCGCCCGCATGTCCAGGTCGTCATGGGCGTGAAGAATGCGCTGCCGGCGGAAGAGCACCTGCTCGATTTGATGCTGGGCGAGCTGAAGCGCGTGCTGCCTCATGCGACCTGGACCGCGGCGGGCATCGGGGTGAACCAGGCGCGGGTAATGGATTGGGTGCTGGCCCGCGGCGGCGACGGCGTGCGCACCGGCCTGGAGGATAACGTGCGCGTGAGCCGCGACCGACTGGCCGCCAGCAACGCCGAACTGGTCCGCATGGCCGCCGAAGCCGTCGCCCGGCACGGCCGCCGCCCCGCAACCCCCGCCGAGGCCCGGGCCGCGCTCGGTGTCCAAGCCGCCTGACGGAGCACCGCACCCATGCCGCTCATCGCCGCCAACGGAACGCAGCTTTTCTATGACCTCGCCGGGCCGGAGGGCGCGCCGGTGGTGGCGTTCTCCAACTCCATCGGCACGACGGTCGAGATGTGGGACGCCCAGGCCCAGGCGCTGGCCGGCCGTTGCCGGGTCCTGCGCTACGACACGCGGGGCCACGCCCGCTCGCCTGTGGTGGACCAACCGATCAAGATCGAGACCTTGGCGGACGACCTGGCCGGGCTGTTGGACGTGCTGGGAATTGCCCGCGCCCACGTCGTCGGCCTGTCGCTCGGCGGCATGACGGCGCAGGCCTTCGCCGCCACCCGGCCGGACCGGGTGCACGGCCTCGTGCTGATGGCGACTTCCGCCTACCTGCCGCAGGGCTGGGCGGAGCGGGCGGCGCTGGTGCGGGAGCAGGGCATGGGCGCCATCATCGATGCGGTGATGGCCCGCTGGTTCACCCCCGCCTATCAGCACGCGCCGCTGGCGGAAGCGCTGAGGGAGCGCTTTTTGCAGATTGACCCCCGCGGCTACGCCGTGTGCTGCGGCGCCATCGGCGCCATGGACCTGCGCCCGTCCAATGCCGGCATCCGCGCGCCGACGCTGATCGTCGCCGGCGCTGACGACCCGTCAACCCCGCCTGCCATGAGCGAAGACATCCGCAGCCGCATCCCCGACGCGGAACTCATGGTGCTGCCGCGCGCGGCCCACATCCTGGCGGTCGAGCGGGCGGACCGGGTCAACCAAATCCTCGCGGGCTTCCTGGACGCGCTTTAAAACCGCTTCCAGTCCCCCACGCCCTCAAAGGCTGCCGCGGCGGCATAGATCGTGCTTTCGTCCCAATGCTTGCCGATCAGCATGGCGCCCACCGGTAGCCCGTCGCTGAGGCCGCACGGCACGGACATCGCCGGGTGCCCGGTCACGTCGAACGGCGCGGTGTTGTTGATCATCTCGAACGCCCGCTGCACGTAAAGGCCCAGGCCCCCTTCGGCCGGCGGCAGCGCCGTCGCGACCACCGGCAGCGTCGGCATCAGCAGCAGGTCGTATTGCGCCAAGGCCGCGTCGTAGGCCGCGCGCAGCCGGCGCGCGATGTTCTGCGCCTTGGCGTAGTAACGCCCGCGGTAGGCATTGGTGAAATACTCGCCCACGAACATGCAGATCTTCAGCGTGTCGGACAGATCGTTCGCCCGCTCCCGCCAGGAGGCATGGGCGTCCATCAAGCCCACGTTGTACTGGCCCTTCCAGTTGAAGCCCATGCCGTTGCCGCGCATCATCTGCACTTGCAGGCCCTCGTTGCCGATAGGCGCCCACACGTCCTTGCCGATGCGGTGCATGGGGACGCTGACCTCCTCCACGGCCGCACCCAGCCCGGCCAGGCGCTCCCCCGCTTCGCGCACCTTGGCGTCCACGCCCGGCTCGGAGTTCGGCCAGCCGAACCCCTCCGCGACTACGCCGATGCGCAGGCCCCGCACGCCGCGGCCCAGCGCCTCCGTATAGCGCGCCGTGGTGCAGCCCATCTGCCGGGGATCGAGGCCGTCCGGCCCAGCCAGCACCTCCAGCAGCAGTGCGTTGTCGGCCACCGTCGCGGTCATCGGCCCCGTGTGGTCGATGGTCGCCTCGATGGGCATGACCCCGGTATAGGGCACGAGGCCCCAGGTGCCCTTCATGCCGTAGATGCCGCAGAACGACGCCGGGATGCGGATCGACCCGCCCTGGTCGCCGCCGATGGCCATATCGACCTCCCCCGCCGCGACCAGCGCGCCGGAGCCGGAAGACGAGCCGCCGGCGGAAAAGCCCCGCTTGTGCGGGTTGTGCACCGGCCCCAGCGCCCCGGTATGGCTGCCGCCCGACAGGCAGAACGCTTCGCAATGCGCCTTGCCCAGAATGGTCGCGCCCGCGTCCAGCATCCTGGTGACGATGGTGGCGTCCTGGTCCGGCACGTAGCCTTCCAGCGTTGCCGACCCGTTCATCATCGGCACGCCGGCCAGGCACACGTTGTCCTTGAGCGCCACGGTCTTGCCGGCGAGAGGCCCGGTGTCCGCGCCCTTCACCACGCTTTTCACATACCAGGCGTTATGCCCGTTCTCCTCCGGCCCCGGCTGGTAGCCCGGCGTGCGCGGGTAGCGCACGACCGGCTTGTCGTCCGGCATGGCGTCGATGACGCGGTAGGACTCCACGGCGCCGTCCATCATGGCGTGGAACAGGCCCAGCCGTTCCTCGGACAGCTCCATGCCCAGGTCGAACACGATGTCCTGCAACTGGGAAAGGGTCGGCTTCTCGACGCTCATGGTTGGCTCCTTGAGGTATGAGTTACGCCGCCATGCCGACGAACTCGGCGATCAGCGCCGGGTCCTGCACGGCTTCGGGGCTGGCCTCGCGCGTGATGATGCCCTTCTGAATGATCAGGATGCGCTGGGACAGGGCGGCGATGAACTTCAGGTTCTGTTCCACGAGCACGACCGTGACCGCGCCGCCGCGGGACAGACTTTGCAGCGTCTCGATGATCTCGTCGATAATGGAGGGCTGGATGCCCTCGGTCGGCTCGTCCAGCAGCATCAGCCGCGGCGCGCCACACAGGCAGCGGGCCAGCGCCAGCAACTGCTGCTCGCCGCCCGACAGCGCGCCGCCGGTGCGGTCCAGCAACCGCCGCAGCCGCGGAAAGCTCTCCAGCACCCCTTCGATGGTCCGCCGCTCGTCTTGCTTGGACAGCAGGCAGCCCATGCGCAGGTTCTCCGCCACGCTGAGCGCCGGGAAAATCTGCCGGCCCTGCGGCACGTAGCCGATGCCGAGCCGGGCACGGGCGGTGGGCGACAGCTTGGTGATGTCGCGCCCTTCGAACGCGACGCGCCCGCCGGTCGCCGGCAGGTAGCCCATCAGGGTGCGCAGCAGGGTGGACTTGCCCATGCCGTTGTGCCCGAGGATGCCGACGAACTCGCCCGGCGCCACGGCGACGTTGACTCCGGCCAGGATCGGGATGCGGCCGTAGCCGGAGCGCAGCCCGTCTACCTGCAGCATGGTGCCGCCTGCTTCCCCCGGCAGAGTCACGCTGCCTGCTTCCCGAGATACACGTCGCGCACCGCCGGGTCGGCCATCACGCGCTCCACGTCGTCCTCGACCAGGATGGCGCCCCCGTTGAACACCGTCACCGTGGAGGCGATCATGCGGATGAACTGCATGTCGTGCTCCACGACGATCAGCGCATGCGTTTGGTTGATCTCGCGGATCAACGCGGCGGTGCGCAGCACCTCCTCGTGCGTCATGCCGGCCGCCGGCTCGTCCAGCAGCACTAGGTCCGGCTCCTGCGCCAGCACGGCAGCGATCTCCACCCATTGCCGCTGCCCGTGCGCGAGCTGCCCCACGATGCGCGCGGCGATGGCGGTCAGCCGCAGGCGCTCCAGCGTCTCGCCCGTGATGCGCCGGGCCTGCCGCGCCGAGCCGCGCCGGGCGGCCGCGACGAACACGTTTTCCCGCACTGACAACCCGTCAAACACATTGGGCACCTGCGTCTTGATGCCGACGCCCAGGCGCGCGATCTGGTGCGGCTCCGCCCCGGTGATGTCCCGGCCGCGCAGCAGGATGCGCCCGGCGCTCGGCTTGAGCTGCCCGGTCAGCATTTTGAAGAACGTGCTCTTGCCCGCGCCGTTCGGGCCGATCAGGCAGCGCAGCTCCATCTCGCGCAGCGCAAAGTTGACGCCGTTCACCGCGGTGACGCCGCCGAACCGCATGGTGGCGCCCTGCGCTTCCAGCAGCGGCACCGTCACAGCTCCACCTCCACCGGGGCGGCCTCGGCGACCTGCCCCCGGCGCACCCCCGGCACCCGGCGGAACAGCCCTTGCACCACCGGCACCAGCCCCTGCGGCACCAGCAGCACGAACACCACCAGCACCGCGCCGAGCACAAGGTTGGCGTTCACCATCTCCTGCGCTCCGATCACCGAGATCAGGTATTGGATGCCGACTGCGCCCAGGATCGGCCCGAGCAGCGTCCCCAAGCCCCCGACCAGCACGTAGATCAGCACCTGGGCCGAGGTCGCCAGCCCGAACACCGTGGGGCTGATGAACGATCCCCAGTTGGCATACAGGCACCCGGCCAGCCCGGCGATGCCGCCGCCGATGGCGAACACGATCAGCTTGTACAGCCGCGTGTCGTAGCCCAGCAGTTGCGCCCGGGTCTCGTTTTCCCGGATCGCTACCACGACCCGGCCGAAGCGGCTGGCCAGGACCGCGCGCAGCAAGATGTAGACCAGGAGCAGCGCACCCATGGCCGCATACCACGTCTGCTGCGGGTCGAGCGGCGAGGACGGGTCGCCGGGCACATTCAGCGGCGGCACGGAGGGCATGCCGTTGAACCCGCCCAGCGGCGCGTTGCCGATCGTGTAGAAGTCACCCGCGGTGGAGTTCACCACGTTGAACAGGATCACTGTCACCGTCAGCGTGATCACCCCGATATAAGCGTCGCTGATCCGCCCGTAGAACATGAAGTAGCCGAGCAGCGCCGCGAACAGCGTCGGCAGCAGGACCGACAGCAGCACGGGCACCGTGCTGTCCCCCATGTTCATGACCGCGACCGCATAGGTGTAGCCGCCCAGGCCGAAGAACGCAGTCTGCCCGAACGACATGATGCCGCCGTAGCCCCAGATGAACCCCTGGCTCAACGCCAGCACCGCCATCGCGGCGAACACCGTCATCTGCAGCAGGCCGAACAGGTCGAACACAAGCGGCAAGCCGAGCAGCACCACCAAGCCCGCCGCGACCATGGCCGCGAAGCTGGCCCAGCCGGTCACAGGCTCCTCCGCAGTAGGCGCCCGGTGAGGCCGGACCCGGTGATCCCCTGGGGCAGGATGCGGATCATGACCAGGGCCGCCAGCAACAGCGCCACCTGGCCGAACACCGGGGTGGTGAAAAAGGTCGCGACCTCGCTGATGCTGCCGAACAGTCCCGAAGCGAGGCCGGTGCCGGTGACGATGGCAGGTCCGCCGCCCAGCACGGTGATGAAGGCCCGGGCGATGAACGCCCCGCCCATCACCGGCGACACGCCGGACACCGGCGCCAACACGCCCCCCGCCAGCCCGGCCAGCGCCGAGCCGAGCGCGAAGGTCATCATGTAGATCCACTGCGGCGACACGCCCAGCGCCGCCGCCATGTCCGGGTTCTGCATGGTGGCGCGCACGATCAGGCCGAACTTGGTGAAGCGCAGCACCAGCCACACCCCGGCCGCCATCGCCGCCGCCACCGCGATCACGAACCACGAATACACGCTGGTCTGGTAGCCGCCGATGGCGAAGCCGCCGAACGGCGCCGACACGCCGCGCACCGTGGTGCCGAAGATCGTGGTGATCAGCCCGACCACCGCGAGGCTGAGGCCCCAGGTCGCCAGCATGGTGTCGATGATCCGGCCATACAGGAACCGGATGAACAGCCGCTCGACAGCTAATCCGAACAGCCCCACAGCGAGGGGCGCTGCGACCAGCATCGCCACCCACAGGTTCAGCCCGGCATTGGCGCTGACCACCGTCGTGTAGGCGCCCAGCATCAGGAACTCGCCATGCGCCAGGTTGATGACCCGCATCATGCCGTAGATCACGCCGAGGCCCAGGCTGAGCAGCACCAGCACCGCGATGCTGTTCGCGATGTTGAACAAGATAAGGCCGGTCAGCGCCATGGCCGCGCTCAGGTCTTCACGTCGATTACGAACTGCTTGCTCAGCTTCGGCTCCTTGATCAGGTCGCACACTGCCGCGGTGTCCGCCGGGGCCTGGTCCGGGTAGGACTGGAACACGTCCCATTTCCGCTCCGCCGCGCGGGCCAGGTAGGCGTTGCGGACCACGTGGTGCGTGGCGTGGTCAATCGTCACCTTGCCCGAAGGCCCATCCACGGCAATGCCGGTTTCCAACGCCTCCGTCACCTTCATGCGATCGAGGGAGCCGGCTTTCTTCACCCCCTCCGCCCACAGCTTGAAGCCCTCGTAGGTGGCGCAGGCGAGTTCGCTGATATACGGCAGGCCGTCGCCGAACTTGGCGCGCACCGCCTTGGTGAAAGCCGTGCTGGCCGGCGTGGACAGCTCCTCGTAATAGCCGTAGCTCGTCACCACGCCGTTGCTTTCCGACGGCGCGATGGTGGCGATCTCGTTGACCAGGCCGAAAGTCGTGGAGGCGATCGGGATCTTGTCCTTCATCCCCGCCGCCGCCCATTGCCGGTAGAATGCGGTGTGGTTGGAGCCAACCAGCGCCGACAGCACCACGGACGGCCCGGCTTGCTGAATCTTGCTGATGGTCGCCGCGAACTCGGTCACGTCGAGCGGGAAGAACTCGGTCGCCTGCACCGTACCGCCGCCGTCGCGCACATACTTGCCCATCCACTTTGCGGTAATCTGGCCGTAATTGTAGTCGGCCGCGATGATGTATGCCTTCTTGCCCCAGGTCTCCAGTGCGTAGGGCACCAGCTTGTTGACCGTCTGCGCCGGGGTGGTGCCGGTGCAGAAGCAGTCGCGGTCGCACACGCCGCCCTCATACAGCACGTTGTAGAAGTAAAGCGTCGCGTAGCGGTCGAACACCGGGCGGATCGCCTCGCGCGACGCCGAGGTGATGCCGCCGTGCACCACCGCCACCTTGTCCTTCAGCGCAAGCTGCTGGGCGTATTGCGAATAAAGCTGGATGGTGGACTGCGTGTCGTAGTTGACCAGTTCCACCTGCCGCCCCAGCAGGCCACCGCCCGCGTTCAGCTCATCCACCGCGAGCCGGATCGTGGCGTGCATCGCCTGGCCGGAGGAGCCGATCGGTCCAGACAGGTCCAGCAGGCTGCCGACCTTGATCGCGTCGGCAGCCAGCGCGTGCCGGGCGACCAAGGGCGCCGCGAGCGCACCCCCCGCAAGCGTGGCGGCCGATTGCAGCAGGCCGCGTCGCGATGGGCGGAATGGGCGCATGGCTTACTCCAAGATGTCAGCGGATGATGACAGAGCCGCAAGCAATTCCCGGGCCATAGGACATGAGGGCGCCAGCTTCACAACCAAGCCTGACCGGTATCCGTCCGTCGCGCAACACGGCAATGCGCCTCGCTGCGGCTGGCTAGGCGGTTGTTTCGATTGCAGATTCGGCAGGCAACTCCGTGTGTGCGCCATAGCCCAATTCCACACCCACCGGGCCGAAAAGCCGATTGCACAGGTGCTGCCGCCGGGTCTTAACTGCCCGCAGCGGGGGAGAATCAGGCCATGCCGGACACGCACGAGGACGACATCGCGCTGCGGGTGCGCGCCATCGAAAGCCTGCTGATCGAAAAGGGGCTGGTGCAGCCGGCCGCGCTCGCCGCCATTGTCGAAACCTATGAAACCAAGATCGGCCCGCACAACGGCGCCCAGGTCGTCGCCCGTGCCTGGACCGACCCGGCGTTCAAGGCGCGCCTGCTGTCCGATGCCACCGCGGCCATCGCCGAGATGGGCTTCTCCGGCGTGCAGGGCGAGGACATGGTCGTCGTGGAGAACACGCCCGCGGTGCACAACATGGTCGTCTGCACCCTCTGCTCCTGCTATCCCTGGCCGACGCTCGGCCTGCCGCCGAACTGGTACAAGTCCGCGCCATACCGCGCCCGCGCCGTGATCGACCCGCGCGGGGTGCTGAACGAATTTGGCGTCGATCTGCCACCGGACAAAGAGGTCCGGGTTTGGGACAGCAACGCCGAACTGCGCTACCTCGTGCTGCCGGAACGTCCGCCCGGGACCGAGGGCATGGACGCGGCGGCGCTGGCCGCGCTGGTGACGCGCGACGCGATGATCGGCACTGGCACCGTGGCGGCGGGTCAGGGAGCCGCGCAATGAACGGCGTGCACGACCTTGGCGGGATGCACGGCATGGGGCCGATCAACCCCGAACCGCAGGAGCCGATGTTCCACGAAGCCTGGGAACGCACCGTGTTCGGCCTATTCATGACCACCTTCGCCGGCGGCCACTTCAACGTGGACGAGTTCCGCCACGCCATCGAGCGCATGGACCCGGCGCACTACCTGCAATCGCCCTACTACGCGCACTGGCTGCACGCCATGGAAAGCCTGCTGGTGGAGCGCAGCGCGTTGACGCGGCAGGAGATCGACGGGCGCATGGCGCAGCTTGCGGAGGCCGCGTGATGCCCGCCCTGCCGGTCGAGCAGGTGGACGGGCTGATCGCCACCGGCGCCAGCGCGCGCATGCCGGACACCGTGCCGCCGCGCTTCCGCCCCGGCGACCGGGTGACGGTGCGCAACATCAACCCCCTCAGCCACACCCGCCTGCCCCGCTACGCCCGCGGCAAGGCCGGCACCGTGGAGGCCGACCGCGGCGTGTTCTGCTTCAACGACACCAACGCGCATGGGCTGGGCCACAAGCCGCAGCACGTTTACGGCGTGCGCTTCGCCGCACGCGACCTGTGGGGCGAGCAGGCCGCGGTGCGCGATGCGCTTTACCTAGACTTGTTTGAGGACTACCTTGAGCCGCATGGCGGGTGACGCGGGCTGGCCGGACGGCCAGGCGCCGCCGTTGCTGCCAAGTGGCCCGTCCGGCCCGGTGTTCCGCGAGCCCTGGGAAGCGCAGGCATTCGCGCTGGCGGTGGCGCTGCATCAGGCCGGGCACTTCACCTGGCCCGAATGGGTCACGGCCATCAGCGCCGAGATCCGCCGGGCGCAAGCGGGCGGCGATCCGGACCTGGGATCGACCTACTACCGGCACTGGCTGGCGGCGCTTGAGAAGCTCATCGTGGCAAAGGCCCTGGCCGATGACGTCGACTTGCGTCTGCGCCGCATCGAGTGCGCGGCCAACCCGCCCAGCAAGCATGACCACCCGGCGCGGCGCGAGCCGATCTCGATCGGATGATCAACAAGAATCCCGGAGAAACGCCCGATGCCCGCCGGAGCCTACTACTCGCAGGACCTGCACGGTCCCTACGAGACCTTCGACCTCGGCGATTTCGACCTGGAGGACGGCGGGCGGCTGCGCGGCGCCCGCTTGGCCTACGCCACCCACGGCCGGCTGTCCGCCGCGCGGGACAACGCGATCCTGGTGCCCACCTGGTTCTCCGGCACCGGCAAGATCATGGAGCAGGTTTACATCGGCCCGGGCCGTGCACTTGACCCTGAAAAGTACTTCATCGTCATTGCCGACCAGATCGGCGACGGCCTATCCTCCTCGCCGCACAACACGCCGGCGCCATGGGGCGGCCCGCGTTTCCCGCGCATCCGCATCGGCGACGACGTGGCGGCGCAGCGCCGGCTGGTCACGGAACAGTTCGGCATCGAGCGCCTGGCCCTGGTCGTCGGCGGCTCGATGGGCGCGCAGCAGACTTACGAGTGGGCCGTGCGCTTCCCGGACATGGTGGCGCGCGCCGCTCCCATCGCCGGCTTCGCGCAGAACACGCCGCACGACTTCCTGTTCGCCGGCACGCTGAGCGAGGCCCTCACCTCCGACCCAGCCTGGAAGAACGGCTGGTACGCCGACCAAGCGGACGTGCACGAGGGCCTGCGCCGGCACGCGCACCTGTGGGGCGTGATGGGCCTCTGCCCCGAGTTCTACAAGCGGGAACGCTGGCGCGGCCTCGGCTTCGTGTCGCTGGACGATTTCGTGGTCGGCTTCCTGGAAGGCTTCTTCCTGCCGATGGACCCGAACAACCTGCTCTGCATGGCCTGGAAGTGGCAGCGCGGCGACGTGGCCCGGCACGCCGGCGGCGATCTCGCCGCGGCGCTCGGGCGCGTTAAAGCCAAGACTTTCGTCATGCCGCTCAGCACCGACATGTTCTTTCCCGTGGCGGACTGCGCCGCGGAGCAGGCGCTGCTGCCTGGCAGCGAACTGCGCGTGGTAAATACCATCTGCGGCCACTTCGGCCTGTTCGGCATTGAGCCGGAATACCACGAGCAGGTGGACAGCATCCTTAAAGAGCTGCTGGCCACCTGAAACCTCCAGTCGCAGAGACTGCATGAGCCAAATCATCGAGTCCCAACAAGCTTCCACGGCCGCCGCAGCGCCGCGCTTGCTGCATGTCGAGGCGTCGCCGCGCGGCGCGCAGTCCGCTTCCCGGCAGGTCGCCCAAGCGTTCCTGGACGCCTGGAAGGACTGTCACCCCGGCGGCGACATTGACGTGCTGAACGTTTGGACGACCGAGCTGCCGGCCTTTGACGGGGATGCGCTCGATGCCAAGTACGCTGGCCTTGAAGGGCGCGAGCGCAGCGCCGGGCAGGCCCGCGCGTGGCAGGAGATCGGCAACCTGGCGGACCGGTTCCGCCGGGTCCAGGTCGTGCTGCTCAGCGTGCCGATGTGGAACTTCGGCATCCCCTACCGCCTGAAGCACCTGATCGACGCGGTTTCGCAAAAGGACGTGCTGTTCACCTTCGACGAGAACGGCCTACGCGGCATGCTGGGCGGGCGCAAGGCGGTGGTCGTCAACTCCCGCGGCGTCGGCCTCGGCCCCGACTTCCCGCGCGAGGAGCTGGACTACCAGCAGCGCTACATGACCGCCTGGCTGCAGATGATCGGGATCAGCGACATCGCCCACATCGAGGTCGAGAAAACGCTGATGGGCGCCGAACTTGACCAAGCCGGGCGAGCCGCGGCCTGCATGCAGGCGGCGCGGCTCGCGGCCACGCTTTAGAAAGCTGTCTTGCGCAGCCAGGCACAAAAATAACCGGGGAAACGACAATGAGCACCACCGCCCTTCCGCAGCCGCGCCGGCGCGGCCTGCAATCGCTGGCACCCATGTTCGTCGGCTTGTTCGAGCGTTACATGCCCGATCCCTTTGTGCTGGCGATCGGTCTCACCGCGGTCACGGCCGTCCTGGCCCTGCTGATCGCGCCCAAGGGCACGCCAACCACCATCGTGACGACCTGGTACAACGGGATCTTCGCCATCCTCGGCTTCGCCTTCCAGATGATCCTGATCCTGGCGACCGGGCATGCGCTGGCCCATGCCCCCGTGGTTGCGCGGCTGCTGCGCCGGCTCGTGGGGCTGGCGCGCACCGCCAACCAGGCCGTCGTGCTCACCTTCCTGGTCGCCGCCGCGGCGTCCCTGCTGAACTGGGGCTTCGGCCTCGTGGTCGGCGCTATCCTGGCGCGCGAGGCGGCGCGGCAGGTGCGGGTGGACTTCGGCTGGCTGGTCGCCGCCGCCTACTCGGGCTTCGTGGTGTGGGCCAGCGGCGTTTCCTCCTCCATCGCGCTCACCCAGGCGACGCACAGCAACGCGCTGAACATCGTGGAAAAGCTGACCGGCCAGATGCTGCCGCTGTCTGACACGGTGTTCGCGACCTTCAACTGGCTGCCGACGCTCCTGATCGTGCTGATCATGCCGGTCGTGTTCATCGCTATCCGCCCGGCCGACGCCGACGTGGTGCCTTTCGTGCCGGAACCGGAAGCGCCGCCCGCGGCCCCGGACACGTCGAACTCCATTGCCCGGCGCATGGACCGCTCTCCGGTCGGCAGCCTGTTCCTGCTGGCGGCGGGGCTGGCCGCCGTGGGGGTGCTATGGGCGCAGGGCACGCTCACCTTGGACGTGAACGTGGTCATCCTGGTGTTCCTGATCGGCGGCATCGCGCTGCACGGCACGCCGGTCGCTTACGGCGAGGCGATGAGGAACGCGGCCAAGCAGACCGGCGGCATGATGCTGCAATACCCGTTCTACGGCGGCATCATGGGTATCATGTCGGGCACCGGCTTGGCCGACGCTATCTCCAAGGCTTTCGTCGTGGTGTCCAGCGCCCACACCCTGCCGTTCTGGAGCTACGTCTGCTCGCTGATCATCACCTTCTTCGTGCCTAGCGGCGGCGGGCATTGGGCGGTGCAGGGGCCGTTCGTAGTGCCGGCCGCGGCGACGCTGCATGCCTCGATGGCCGGGTCCACCATGGCGGTGGCGATGGGGGAGCAGGTCGCCAACATGCTGCAGCCGTTCTGGGCACTGCCGGTCGTCGCCATGGCCGGCATCGGCATCCAGCGCGTGATGGGCTACACGGTCGTGACCTTCGTTGTCACCGGCCTCATCTACGCGCTGGCCCTGCTGGTGCTGGTCTGAGCGGCGCCCAAGAAATCATTTCAGGGAATCATCCACGGGAACACGTATTGCTGCAGCACGACGAGGCCGCCGAGCACCAGGGTCAGCACGATGCTGTGCTTGAAGGTGCGGGCGAACACCACGCCCTCCTGCCCCTTCAGGTCGGTGACGGACACGCCGGTGGCGATGTTCTGCGGCGAGATCATCTTGCCCATCACGCCGCCCGACGAGTTGGTGGCGGCGATCAGCACCGGGTT
>CALMVT010000442.1 GCA_937873175.1 uncultured Acetobacteraceae bacterium
GGCGAGTACTTTTTGGCGGCGGGATCGCCAGACACCGACAATTGGCAGAAGGAGCGCTGGCCAAGCCCACGCCGCACCTGTCAGCACCTTCCCCCTTGAGAAGTCAGCCCGGACCGCTGCATCCCGCCCGCGTGCGAGCCGGGCCGAAACGTCCAGATCGTGCCGAGCAATCGGCCGGGATTGACCGCGTCCCAAGTCTCGGGGCGCACCGGGATCGCCAGCAACAACGCCAAACCAAAACGCAAAGCGTTCACGAGGCGGATGGTGGTGCTGCAGAGCAAAAGTGCCGACCATCGCGCCGCAAATGCGCTGAAGAGATCCGGCAGATCGCCCGAGCGGCGCGTCGGATGCACCCTGCGGTTAGACTCGCCTCAAGCCGGCTTACCGCAGGCCGTGACCACATAGCATCACTTGGCCCATGAAATCACGGCTATCGCCCATGTCATTTGCGGCGAACGTATTTGCATTCAAACTCTTCGTGACAAACGTTGCGAAAGACATATACGAATCCCGCGTCCATTCGGGAGTACCGCAAAGTGCAAAAATCTGCATTTCCGGCAAATATTAGACAAATCCGAAAGAAACATAAACAAACAGGGGGGTAGGATACGTGCGCATTAAAGGGTTGACCTTAGCTCGCTCGCTCCTGCGTTTTGGGCTGGACAGTCTGATTTGCCTATTGTTGACCATGAGCATTGCGAGAAGGGCGGGAGCGCAGGAAATCCAACCCTACGATTTCGTGCCGTTGCCGGCCGGCACCAACCTGGCCATCGGCTACTACGTCTACGGCCACAACACCGAATTCAACGTCGCCCGGGGATCGACGATCAAGGACTCCGGCGTCGAGGTCAATCTCGGCATCGGCCGCTACGTCCATTACGTCGACATCAAAGGGTTCCCAGCCGGCTTCCAGATCATCCAGGTCTTCGGCTCTGAGTCGGCCGCCCATATCGACGGCCAAAGGCTCGGGAGTGCCTTCGGCGCGACGAACATCGCCCTTTCGGCCTTCATATGGCCCTACGTCAACACGGCGACCAAAACCAACGTCAACCTGACAGGCTACATCTATCCGCCCACCGGCACCTACGACAAGCGCTCCCCCATCAACCTTGGCGACAACCGCTGGCGCGGCGACGTGCAGATCGGCTTGTCCCAAGGCATCACCGACAACCTCGCCTTTGACGCCTCGTTTGACGCGCAATTCTACGGCGACAACGACAGCTACGTCCCAGGCAACCGGCGGCTCAGCCAGGACCCGACCTACCGTGCGCAGTTCTGGGCGAACTGGCGCTGGAACCCGGCCTTCACCACCTCCATCGGCTACGAGGGCTTTTTCGGCGGCTCGCAGCAGGTAGACGGCTTTTTCGCCGGCAGCAAAACCGAAGAGCAGCGCCTACGCGCTAATGCCTCGCTGTTCCTCACTCCGCGGCTGCAAACGATGCTGGAACTCAACCACGACGTCAAAGTCGTCGGCGGGTTCAAGCAGGACTTCGGGACGACGCTTCGGGTCGTCTACGTATTCTGATCGCGGTCGAGGCGGGCGGTTGCATCCGCTCGCCGCAGGAAACGGGGACTATGCACGCCATGAACACGACCTCACGCCTATGGGCTGCCGCGGCGCTCCTGCTGCTCGCCGCCTGCAACAACCAAAGTGCCAAGCCCACCTCCAGTGCTGCCAACCCGGCAGAGGTGCAGTTCACCACTGACGCCTACCAGATCATCGAGTTCGACCGGCAGGAAGGTGCGCTGGCCAGGACACAGGCGCGATCGCCCGCCGTGAAGGCGATCTCGGAGCAGCTCACCAGCCAAGCCAATGAGTTCGCGGCACGCTTGGGGCCGACCGCGGCGGCGGCGTCCATCAAGCCGCCGTCCATCCTTCGCGAGGACCTGCGCGTGCGCCTCGGGCACATGCGGCTTCAACAGGGCCTGGACTTCGACCGCACCTATGTCGGCGACCAGATCGCAAGCCATGAGGAGCTGCTCCGGATGCAGGGCGGCGTGAACGAGGGCGCGGTCAGTCCGCAGTTCGCGACGCTTATGCGCGACGGCACCGGCCTGGTGCGGGAGAACCTGGAAAAGCTGCGCGCGCTGCAGCGCCAGGTGGGCAGCCCGCCCCGGGTGTAGCGCCGCCACGCCGGCCCGACCAAGACGACGGGGAGGGTTACAAAGCAGGGCGCGGCAGCATCTATGCAAGGTCCGGCGTCGCGGACAGCCAAATGGAGGAGCCAAGCTTGCCAAATCCCGCCCCCAGTCCCGTCCGCATGCTCATTGCGTTCTATTCCCGGAACGGTACGGTCGAGACGCTTGCCGCCGCGGCCGCCGATTCGGCGCGGCAGGCGGGCGCGGAGGTGCGGGTGCGCCGGGCACGGGAGGTCGCGGGAGAAGACGCCATGGCCCAGGTGGATGGATGGCTGGACAGCGCCCGGCGGCAGAATGCGCTCTACGAGGCGCCTACCAAGGACGACACGGAATGGGCCGACGCCATCCTGTTCGGCACGCCGTGCTACTTCGGCGCCATGGCGACCGAGCTGAAGAACTTTCTCGACCAGCTCGGCCCGCAATGGAAGCGCGGCGCGCTGGCCGGCAAGGTCGGCGGGGCGTTCGCCGCCGCATCCTGGCCGCACGGCGGGTCGGAGGTCGTCACGCTGTCGCTTTACGCGCCCATGGCGCATCTCGGCATGGTGATCCTGCCGACAGGCTACACGGACCAGGCGATGCTGGAAGCGGGATCGCCTTATGGCGCATCGACGATCTGCGGCTCCGAGCACCGTCCGCCCCGTGACGAGGACCTGGAAGCGATCCGGCACCAGAGCCGCCGGATGGTCGCGATCACCCGGGCCTTGATCGCCGCCGGGCAAATGCCGAGCGGCGGCGAGTAGCCCGCTAACCCCGGCGGCCCGGGTGCCTCGGCGGCCTCGGCCCGGCGGGCGCTCCGGACAGCGGCACCCACCCCGACAACTCCTGCAAGGCTTCAGGCTGCGTCAGCGTGACCGTGCCGTTCCGGATGTCCAGCAACCGTTCCCGCCGCAGTTGCTGCACGGTGCGGTTGACGTGGACGACGCTGAAGCCGAGCACGTCGGCGAGCACGTCCTGGGTCAGCGGCATGGTGAAGCTGTCGATGTCCGCCAAGCCCACGCGATCCAGTCGCTCGCGCAGTTCGAGCATCAAGTGGGCGAACCGCCCGCAAGCGGTTTGCCGGCCTAGCCGCACGACCTGATCGTAGAGCAGCATGTCGTGCAGGTGCGCCATGATGCGGATGCCGTGCGCCAGGCCGGGATGCGCCGGCTCGGCAGCGGCGGCGACCGCGTCTGCGAACGGCTGGGCGTTCACGGTTTCCAGTTCGGTCAGCGCCGCAACGGCGCAGGACGACGGCAGCCGCACCGGCATCAACGGCGCGATCAGATCACCGGGCAGCTTGAGGCTGACGATCTGGCGATGCCCGTCCGGCAGCAGGCGGTATTGGCAGGCCCAGCCCGCGACGATCATGCGCGGCGGCAGGGGCGATGCGCCCGCCACGTAAAGATCCCGGTAGGGCGGATGGTAGCGCGCGCCCTCGGCCAGGTCGCTCAACAGCTTCAGCTCTGCAGCCGACAGGCTCGCAAACGCGGAGAAGTGCTCGGCAAGCACGCGGAAATGGCCGGGCTGGCCATTCTGGCTGTCCGACATCAGCCCGCCCGCATTAACGAACGGCAAGTGGGCAGCCCAAGCCTGCAGGTCCTGACGAGCAGCCGCTTCCCGGCTCGTTGCACATTAATGCGCTGCGCATGGCATCTCTCAATTACAGGAACGTTGACCGGCACATTAGTCCGATTTGCACATCTGCAAGGTAAACAAACCAGCAGCCTAACTCTCATTCACGAGAGTGCAACGCATGGATGCGCAGCATCGCCCTGTTGTATTACTGAATCGTTCCGGATTATACAGACGCATATCAAAACGTCGAGATGCCCGTGCGGCGTGGCCGGTATCGGCCGGCGCCGGCACGGGGACAGCGAAATTCCTGTTCTGACGGGAGCGCGGCCTGATATGGTGGCATTCGGCGCGCCGAGCGTCCAAGGCGGCGCCTGGCGCAAGGAAGCGCATGGGAGGCGTCGATGACCACATGGCAGGAACGCGAACGGGCGTTCGAGGCAAAGTTCGCGCATGACGAAGAGTTCCGATTTCTCGTCACCGCGCGGCGCGACAAGCTGTTCGCCGGGTGGGCGGCAGAGCAGTTCCACCTTTCCGACCCGGCGGCAACCGACTTAACCGCATCGGTCCTGGCGGTGCGCGACGGCGCCGGGCACGATGAGCGGCTGTTGCAGCACATGCAGGGTGCGCTTGCCGACCATGGCCATCACGTGCAGCCTGCCGCACTCGCGGCCGCGCTCGACGCCTGCGCGGTGCAGGCCCGGCAGCAGATGCTGCAAAGCCCCGGCATCTCGGCCGCTTGACGCGCGGGGAAGTGGGCGACGGCCGACCCGCCGCGGCGATCAGGCGTTCAGGTAAGCCAGCGGCGTGCCGGCCTCTTCCCACTCGCACGCCACCAGGCGTCCGGTGGAGGACAGGGTGATAAAGGCGGTGCGCAGGTCCGCGCCGCCGAAGCAGATATTGGTCACCCAACGTTCCGGCATCGGCATGTGCCGGACTGAGGCGCCGTCGGGCGAGATGATCGAGATCCCGCCATGCACCAGCGTGGCGACGCAGACGCTGCCCGCACGGTCCACCGCCAGGCTGTCGAACCGCTGGTAGTTGGCGCTGCCGGTGACGAGCCGGCCGCCATGCGGGGAGGGCCAGGGCTGCCGGCGGATCTCGCCCGGCCCGGCCAGATCGAAAGCCCACAGCCGGGCCGGCTCGGTTTCCGCCACATACAGCGTGCCGCCGTCCGGCGACAGGCCGACGCCATTGGGCGTGAGCATTGGGAACGCCACCTCGCAGATCAGGCTGCCGTCAGCCCGGGCGTAATACACGGCGCCGCGGTCCAGTTCCCGCAGGCGGCCCTTGCCGAGGTCCGTGAAGTAGAACCCGCCATGCCGGTCGAACACCAGGTCGTTGGGGCCGCGCAGCGGCACCTGCCCGCTCGCCGCGTAAAGCGTCTCGAACGCCCCGGTGGCCAAGTCCACCCGCTCGATCCGCCCGCCGCTATAATCGTCGGCTTGCAGGATCGGGCGCAGCCCGGTCTCGTCATCCACCCAATTGAAGCCGCCGTTGTTGCACACTTAGCACCGGCCGTCCGGCCCGATGGCCGCCCCGTTCGGCCCGCCGCCAAGCTGCGCCACCACCTGCTTCGCGCCATCCGGCGACACGCGCAGGAGGCAGCCGCGCTCAATCTCCACAAGGACCACGGAGCCGTCCGGCATGGCAACCGGCCTCTCGGGAAAGCGTAGGCCGGAGGCGATCTCGCGCAGGTTCATCAGGCAAACTCCTTGCAACGCCCTGGCCCGCATCATGGAAGAAGGCCAAGGCCCGTCAAGGCGGCGACGCGATTGAAAGGAAATCAAGCCCGTTGAACCGTCCGAAGCTGATGGCGAAGCGGTCGGCTTCCCCGGTGGTCCGGCCAACAAAACCCAGGCTGGTGGTCGCGGCGCCGGTCCCGGGGATGTCGGCCCGCAGCGTGCGCCCCGCGGTGCCCATCGCGCCATCCGACCAGGCGAAGGTCGAGATGCCCGCCCGGAAACCCCAAAGCACCACCGCGTCGCCGCCGCCGAAGCCGGCCAGCACATTCGATTGCGGCCCGGTGGCGCCGTCCACGAAGTAGACGTCCCGGCCGGCCGTGCCCGCGAGCACGCCGGACCCGACTGGCACCGCCACGATGTTGGCCGGCGCGGACCCGACAAAAAGCTGCGGCGGCAATGCCGTGGGCGCAAATGGGGGCGGACCACCCGAGGCCAGGACCGAAGACGGCGTGCTTGCCGAAACAACGAGCGTGCTGGTGTCCTGGGCGACGCCGCCCGCCCCGTCATCGACGGCGACGGTCAGGACCGTTTCGCCGGGCTGGGCGCCCGTGAACACCAGCCCCGCGGCCTCGGCAGTGAGCGCGGCAAGCGTGCCCGTCGAGGTGAACAGGCCGGTCGCCGCGTCGTAACGGCCGGGACCTGCGCCGCGCAGCATGCCGGTGGCGGGATTGGCGAACCGGATGGTCAGCGTCCCGATCTGGCCCACGTCCGGGTCTTGCAGCAGCAAGCCGGTGAACAGGCGGGCTTGCACATCGGGGAGGATCGCTTGGCTCGGCGCCGCGTTGCGGATCGAGGGCGGGGTGTTGATCGCCTTGGTCATCACCCGGGTGGTCGTAGCCGGGCCGCCGGCGCCGGCGCTGTCACGGACTTGAACGCTGAAATCCGTTGTTACCTGCTGGCCGGGACTGGCTCGATAACGGGTCGGCACGAAGCTCAGCACCGCCGCGGCGGCGGTAACGGCGTCCGCGGTGCCCATCACCGTGTAAACCCCAGCCGCGGCGTCGTAGCGGCCGGTCCCCAGGTTGGTCAGGACGCCGTTGGCCGGGTTGCTGAGCGTGATCTGCAAGGTCTGCTGCTGCCCGGCATCGGGGTCGGCCACCACCAGGCCGGCGAAGGGCGGCAGCGCCGTGTCGTCCCGCGCGGCCGTGACGGCCGGAAGGCCGGCCAGCGTCGGCGCCGCGTTCGCAACCGGCGCGCTGAGGGCCGCCGCGGCGGCGGACGCATAACCGGTGTCCACCGTGACCGAGTTGATCAGCGTCGTGCCGAAGGAGGCAGCCACCTGCGCCTGCAGCTCGACCGTCACCTGGCGTGTGGCCGAGGCCGGCGCATCGACCGCGCCGAAATCCAGGGTGAGCAGCGATCCCGTTCGTTGCTCCGAGGGCGCAGACAGCGCGGCGCCGCCGCGCGACGTGACGCCGCCGGCCTGCACGATACGCGCCGATCCCGGCACATACACGAGGCCGGCCGGCAGGCTGTCCAGGATGCGCAAGTCCCTGCTGAAGCCGGCCGGCACCGTCACGGTGAAGCGAAGCGTCGCGATCTGCCCGTTTGCAAGCTGCCCCGTGCCGGCGAATGCCTGGGTGATCCGCGGCGCGATCGGTTCGGCCACGCCCACGGCGATGCCGCCTGTTGCCGTGACCACCTGCCCCGGCGGCCCGATGCTGACCGCGGCCTGGATGGTCTGCGTGTGCGGGGCAGGGCCGCCCGGGAGGGAGTCCGGGCGGACCGTGACCTCAATCTGCACCTGGTCGGCCGCCGTGTCCTGCCCGTCCGGCACGTTCAGCGTGTCGCCGAAGGCGATCCCGCCACGGCCGTTAGCCGCCTGGGTTTGCGTAGTGATGCTGGCCCCGACCGACACGACCCGCGCCGACACCGCGGTGAGCCAAGTAGGCAGCACGATTGAAAGGTCCAGCCCGCGGCTCAAGCCTTCGGGCAAGGTTGCTGTTAGCCGAAACGTCGCGGTTCCCCCGAGTGCCAGCAGCCCGCTGAGGCCATCCGGGTTGCCGGTCGCAATCAAGGCGA
This sequence comes from uncultured Acetobacteraceae bacterium, assembly GCA_937873175.1. Classification (GTDB taxonomy): domain Bacteria; phylum Pseudomonadota; class Alphaproteobacteria; order Acetobacterales; family Acetobacteraceae; genus CAHJXG01. The sequence goes on from CALMVT010000442.1 coordinate 7,458, forward strand.
CCGTCACGCCCGGCTGGATGTTGAACACCCCGGTCGTGGCCACGTTGGCGGCGGCCGGCGTCTGCGGCACCCGGTTGGCCCAGCTAGGCTGGGTCGCGTAGCTGATGATCTGCGCCGTGCTGGGGTGGGGCACGCCGAGGTCCAGACTGTCCGTGCTGCGGAGCGTGTAGCTGATCAGCAGGATGTTCCGGCCGCTGTCGGCATCGTAGCCGGCTATCGGCGCCCCGGCGTCCAGCCGGAGGCCGCCTTGGGGATCGAACAGGTTGCCGGAATAGGCCAGGGGCGTCCCGGCGCCGTCCGAAACGGTGATGCTGGCATCCCCGTCCGGCGCCACAAACCCATCTGGCAAGACGGCGCGCACCAGCACGTCGTATGCCTTGGCGCCGGGCATCAGGTTCTCGACCGCGATCACGAAGGTGACATCGTCGTCGGCGTCCACGCCAAAAAGCTGGTCGGCAAACGGCTCGGTCGCCAGCCCGGCGCTGCTGATGACGCCGCCGAACTGGCCGAAATCCGGGCTGTAGCCGAACGGGCCGCCGGTGCCGGTCCAGTTGGCGTGATCGTTGGACGCATAAACGGTCGCGGTCTGGATGTGCAGCGACGGCTCGTTGAGGGCAATGGCCGCCGTGGTGGCGCTGACCGTAGCCGGCGTGCCGAACGAGTTCGCCTCGGTTTCGGTCACGGTCGCGGCGAACGATGCGCCGGGCGCGAGCGGGGCGGATACCAGGAGATCGATGGTGCCGGGACGGGTGCTGGATGGCTGGATGTCGCCGAAGTCGAACAGGATGGCCGGGTTCCCCGCCGCGGCGGTGGTCAGGCTGGCCGCCGGCCGGGTCGCGGTGTAGGTGCCGCCCGACCCGAACTGGGCATGACCGGCGGGCGGGCCGCCCAGCGTGCCGGCGGCATCGAACACGAAGGGGCCTGTCAGCCCGGCAAGGGCGGCGGTCACTTGCACATGGTGCGCGGTTGTGAGCGGCAGACCGAGCTGGATGCGGTAGGTCACGGTGTCGCCGTACGCCGCCTGTGCCGTTCCGGCCGCCAGCACGCCGTTCACCGCGTAGATCGACGCCGAGAGCGTGCTGGACGGCAGCGCCAGCGACACCACCGCGGGGTCGCTGCTGGACAGCGTGCCCGCCACGGTGCCGCTGAACACGGCGGTGTTGCGCAGCAGGTCGCCCTGGCCGAGCACCCGGCCCAAAGCCGGCGCCTCCCGGGCCGCGTAGAGCGACGCGATGGTGCTACGGAAGGTGATGGAAACAATGCTGTCGTCCGGCACGCCGCCGCTCAGCCCGGCGGCGCGCAGCGTAGGCGCCAGGTCGAAGTTGATCGCGGTTGTCGCCGTCTCCGCGCTGCGCGTGCCCGTCCAGCCCAGCAGCTCGCCGCTGAACAGCGTGACGGAGCTGCGGCGGATCGCCACCTGTGGATGGAACGCCGTGTTCATGCGCTGCCCGTCGCCCAGCGTGTCCAGCAGGCGAAGGTCGGCGATGCCGCCCAGCCCCGTCCCGCTGATTGTCCACTCAAGGTTGCCGCCGGGTACGAGCAGGTCCACGAGCGACACGGACCCCCGCAAGCCGCGCCCGATTGTGCCAGAACTTGGAAGCGTCGCCAAAATCGTTACTACCAGAGTTTGTTTCGACAATAACTGGCATGATGCGCGGTTTTGGTTGCGGCTTGGTTAACCCGCGTTATGGTCGCACGACGAACCCGAGGTGTTTTCATGCCGGATGCCGAAAACCAACGCGTGGTCCTTGCCCGCCGCCCGGTGGGTGAGCCGCAGGAGAGCGATTTCCGCACCGAACGAGGACCGGTCGCGACGCCAGGGCCGGGACAGGCGCTGGTGCGGACGATCTGGCTGTCGCTTGATCCCTATATGCGCGGGCGGATGAGCGACGCGCCGTCCTACGTGCCGCCGGTGCTAATCGACGGCGTGATGACCGGCGGCACCGTCGGCGAGGTGATGGAGTCCCGCGCGGACGGCCTGAAACCCGGCGACCTGGTGGAAGGCCGCACCGGCTGGCAGGCTTACGCCGCCGTGGACGCGGCCGAGCTGCGGCGGCTGGAGCCGGGGCCGCTGCCGCTGTCCACCGCGCTCGGCGTGCTGGGCATGCCCGGCATGACGGCGTATTGCGGCCTGCTCAACATCGGCCAGCCGAAGCCTGGGGAAACCGTGGTGGTCGCCGCCGCCAGCGGTCCCGTGGGGTCGATGGTGGGCCAGATTGCCAAGCTGCGCGGGGCGCGCGCGGTCGGCATCGCCGGCGGGGAAGAGAAGTGCGCCTTTGTCCGGTCTATCGGCTTCGACGACTGCATCGACCACCGCGGGCCGGACCTCGCGGCGCGGTTGAAGCAGGCCTGTCCCAAGGGCATCGACGTGTATTTCGAGAATGTCGGCGGCGCCGTTTGGGACGCGGTGTTCCCGTTGCTGAACCCGTTTGCCCGCATCCCGGTCTGCGGCCTGATCTCGCAGTACAATCAGACCGCGCCCGCCCCCGGGCCGGACCGGCAGGCCGGGCTGATGCGCGCCGTGCTCACCAAGCGCCTGACGATCCGCGGCTTCATCGTGTGGGACTTCGCGAGCCAGCAGGCCGATTTCCTGAATGACGCCACCGCGTGGGTTGAATCCGGCCAGGTCAAATATCGCGAGGACATCGTGGATGGGTTGGAACGTGCGCCGGCCGCGTTTATCGGCATGCTGCACGGCAAGAACTTCGGCAAGCTGCTGGTCCGCGTCGGGCCGGACGCCGCTGCGTGAACGGGCAGCGAGTCGGACCGACCGCGGCTAGGGCGACAGGGTGCGGAGCAGCGCCAGGCCGCGCCCGTCGGCAAGCACCGCGGCGGTTTCCCGCCGGGTGAGCGCGGCCGCGGCGGCGTCGAGCGTGTCCGCCTCCTCAAGCTTGGCTAAGCCCATCAGCAGCGCCGGGTTGAACGGGGCGCCGCGGGCGCGGGGCGGCGGCAGCATGGCGGCGTGGGCCGCAAGCAGGCGCGGGTCGGACAGGAGGTGGCGCAAGGCCGGGGACGCCGACGCTTCCAGTTCCGATTGCAGCCGTTCCGCCTCCGCCAGCACGGCGGGCGGCGCTTCCTCCTCGGGGATGCGCAGCAGCCCGAGGCGCCGCAGCGCCTGGCCGGGGCCGCGCCCGGCGGTCCAGGCCGCCATGGGGATGGCGAGTGCCAGACCCAGCACCACCGGCGACATCCACAGCAGCAGCGAGGGCGACACCAGGTAGGACGCAAGTCCCAGCACCAAGCCGACCGCGGTGTGCCCCCGGTACTGGCGGGCGGTCTGCGCAAAGGGGATGCCGCCGTCGTCCCGCCGCTGCGGCTGCCAGCCGCCGTCCCGGCCGGCCAGGATCGACACTACGGCCGCGGACTGCGTCAGCATCGCCACCGGTGCGATCAGCCCGGCCAGCACCGTCTCGATCAGCACGCCCGCGAGCGCCCGCAGCGTCCCGCCGAAGGCCCGGCGCTCCCGCAGCAGCAGCGCGGCGCAGGCCAGCAGCTTCGGTCCCAGCAGCACGGCCATGGTGCCGATGAACACCCACATCGACCGCACCGGGTCCACCGCCGGCCACAAGGGGAACAGCGACGGCCCCGCCGGGAAGTAGTCCGGCAGCACGAACCGCGCCTGCAAGGAGATCAGGATGCCGGTCACGAGGAACAGCAGCCAAAGCGGCGCCGTGACGTAGGAGCCGATGCCCATGGCGAGATGCAGCCGGCTGACCGGGTGCAGCCCACGCGCCCCGATCACCCCCATATGCTGCAGGTTGCCCTGGCACCAGCGCCGGTCGCGCACGGCGATGTCGGCGAGCGAGGGCGGGCTTTCCTCGTAGCTGCCGGGCAGGCCCGGCTCCATGTGCACGGCCCAACCGCCCCGGCGCAGCAGCGCCGCTTCCACGAAATCGTGGCTCATGATGTGGCCGCCGAACGGCTTGCGCCCGCGCAGCGTCGGCAGGCCCGCATGCGCGGCGAAGGCGGCCGTGCGGATCATCGCGTTGTGGCCCCAGTAGTTGCCCTCCGCCCCGTGCCACCAGGCGATGCCGTGGGCGATCAAGGGGCCGTAGGCCCGGCCGGCGAACTGCTGGATGCGGGCAAACAGCGTTTCCCCGCCCACGATCACCGGCAGGGTCTGCACCAGGCCCATTCCCGGGTTGCGCTCAAGGATGCCGGCCAGGCGGATAATCGTTTCGCCCATCATCACGCTATCGGCGTCAAGGATCAGGAAATGGGCATAGCCGGCCCCGAACCGGCGCACCCAATCGGCGATGTTGCCGGCCTTGCGCTCGGTGTTCTCCGCCCGGCGGCGGTAGAAGATGCGGTTGTCATCTCCCGTGCGGTCGCGCAACGCGAGAAAGGCCGCCTCCTCGGCGATCCAGATGTCGGGGTCGGTCGTGTCGCTCAGGATGAACAGATCAAAGGCGGGCAGCGCCCCGAGCCGGGACAGGTCGCCATGGATGACCTGCAGCGCCGCCATCACCCGGGCCGGCTGCTCGTTGTAGCAGGGCATCAGCAGCGCGGTCCGCGCCGAAAGCGCCGGCAACGGCGACCCAGCCGGGTCAAGCCGCCGCCCGCCGCCCGCGAGGAGCGACGCGAAGCCGCACAGCGCGCTGACCAGCGCCAGCGCGATCCAGGCGAACAGCACCACGAACAGTGCGAGGATGACGCCCTCCAGCAGCGTCAGCCCGCCCACGCCCAGCACCAGGTACATCTGATAGGCCGCAACCAGCGTCACCGCAGCCGCGCCGCCCAGCACCAGCGCCCGGCGCCATCCCATGCGCCCCGGCGACGACGACGCCGGCCGGCCTCGGGCGCTCCGGGCGTGCAGGGGCTGCGCCGGCATGGCGAGCGGCGTTTCGTTTGGCAGCGCCCGGAAGCTGTCCAGGCTGTCCTGGGCGTCCGGGCCGCCGTGGGCGTCCGGGATCAGGCTGTCCAACGCAGCATCCATGTCTCGGTCAACGGCGCGTCGCCCAGCAGAAGTTGGGCGCGCAACTCGACCGCCTTGGCGTCCTCCGGCAGCAGCTCGAAGCCTATGCGCCAGCCGCCCTCCTCGGGGTTGGCGCGGACCGCCGCATTCTGGATCTTGCCCCGGTCGGTGCTGACCGCCAAGCGCGGCTGCGCGTCCGGCGTCAGCGCGTCCAGCGCCCCGCCCGCGGCGTCCAGCACGAACAAGCGGGCGCCGTCCGGGCCGGCGCCGCTCCGGCTGGCGGTGAAGCGGCCCAGCGCCGGGGCGCCCGGCGCGTCCGCCGCCCAATGCAGGCGGTAGGTGAAGCCGTGCTCGCTCCCGGCCAGCAGCGGCTGCTTGGGGCGCCAGAACGCCACGATGTTGTCGTGCACCTCGTCCTTTGTGGGAATCTCCACCAATTGCACCACCCCTTCGCCCCAATCGCCGATCGGCTCGACCCACAGGCTTGGGCGCTTGTCGTAGCGCGCTTCCAGGTCCTCGAAGTCGCGCAGCGACCGGGTGCGCTGCATCAGGCCGAAGCCGCGTGGGCTGGCATCTACGAATTGGCTGACCTGCAGGGTCTGCGGGTTGGCGACCGGCCGCCACAGCGCCTCGCCGCGCCCGGTCAGCATGGCCAGCCCGTTGCTGTCGTGCACCGCCCGGCGGTAGTCGTCGGCGCCGCCGCGGTCCAGCGCGTTGAACAGGAACATGCTGGTGGCCGTGGCGATGCCGGCCTGGGCGAGATCCTCGCGCGGGAACAGCGTCAGCTCCACATCGAACACCGTGTCCTCGCCGGGCCGGATGGAGAAGCGCGCCGCCGCGGCCGCGCCGGGGCTGTCGAGCAGGCCGGTGACGACGATGCTGCGGGCGCCGGGCTGCGGGCGTTCGAGCCAGAACGCCTTGAACGCCGGGAACTCCTCGCCGCCGGGGTCGGCGGTCTTGATCGACAGGCCGCGGCTGGACAGGCCATACAGCAGGCCCTTGCCCACCGCGCGGAAGTAGCTCGCCCCCAGGAACACGGCGATCTCGTCGGCCGTGTCCACCCGGTTGATCGCGCCGTGCAGGCGGAACCCGGCGTAGCCGAGGTCCTCGTCCCCCATGCGCGGCACGGCGCGGAGGTCGAACTGCTCGGGCCGGTAGCGCAGCGGGCGCGCATGGCCGTCCGCAACCTCGAACAGGTCCATGCGGTTGGCATACAGCGAGCCACGGTGGAAGAACTGCGCCTCGAACGGCAGGCCGGCCCCGTGCCAAAGCGATTGCGCCGGGTCGAAGCGGATTGTGCGGTAGGCATCATAGGTCAGCTTGGCCAGAGCGTCCGGCAGCTTCGTGTCCGGCGGCTGGAACGCGGCGCCGGCCAGGCTGCGGGCCAGCGTCCGCACCGTCTGCCCGTCGAAGGGCAGGGCGTCCAGCTCCGCCGCCTGCAGCCCGACCCGGGGCGCAAGTCCCGCCGCCAAGGCGCCCGCCATCAATCCTCGTCGCCGCATGCGCGTTCCCGGTCTCGTCCTGCTTGGGCCTTAAGGTCTATACATGCCGCGGAATTGCGGCTGCATCATGGTTGACACCCTTCCGTCGCGAGGGTCCCATCACGTCGGTGATCCGCCCTTGGCTGCGGAGGATGTCCCAGGAGGACAGGATGGTGACACGCCGGCTGGTGCTGGGCGCCGCGGCGGCTCTGCTTGGACGCTCCGCTGCTGTCGCCCATTCGGGCGAGCCGCTGCGCATCGGCTGGCTCGCGGCGCTGACCGGGCCAAGCTCGGCGCCGGCGGTCGGCTTCAACCGCGGCGTGGTGTTGGCGGTGGCCGAGCTGAACGCAGCCGGCGGCGTGCGCGGACGCCCGGTCGAGCTGGTCACCCGCGACACCCAGGGCGACCCGGCCAAGGCGGCGAACGCGGCGCGGGACCTCATCAGCCATGCCAAGGTCCATGCCATCTGGGGACCCGCCAATTCCGCCGAAACGCTGGCTGTCCTGCCCATGGTGGCCCGCGCCGGCATGCCCTGCCTCCACCCTTGCGTGGTCGATAGCCTGATCGACCCCGAACGGTATCCAAGCGCCTTCCGCATGGCGCCGAGCAACTGCCAATGGGAGGAGGCGGTGCGCGGCTACGTGCTGAACACGCTTGGGGTGCGCGAGGTCGCGGTGTTCGGTGACACCTCGCCCTACGGCACGGGCGCCGTCGCCGCCTCCGCCGCCGGATTCGGCCGGGACGGCGCCCGCGTCGTGCAGTCGCTGATCGACGCGACCCGGCCCGACGTGACGCCCGACATGCTGGCCGCCCGGAACGCCGGCGCCGGCGTGCTGGTCGCCTGGAGCGCCAGCGTCGGCCTGCTGTCCCGCTTGATGAACGTGCGGCGGAAACTCCGCTGGAACGTGCCGATCCTGGGGCACCCCGCGCTCGGCTCCAATGAGGTCCGCACGTTGCTGGACAGGCCCGGTAATTGGGAGCGGGTGTACACCGTGAACTGCCGGAGCTGCAGCGTCGGCGAGGACGGCAAGCTGCCGGAACGCAGCCGGGCCTTTGTCGCCAAGCTCGCCGCCGCCCGCGTGGCGCTGCACGACACCAGCCTGTGGTGGGTCGCCTGCGGCTTTGACGCCGTGCACTTGGTCGCCGCCGCGGTGGACCGCAGCGGCGCCAGCACGCCGGACGCGATCATCGACGCTTGGAATCAGTTGAAGGCGTTCCCCGGCGTGTTCACCGATTACAGCTTCGACCCCGACAACCACAACGGCTTCCCGCAAGCGGAGGTGGTGATGGCGCAGGCCAACTCGCAGCATGACGGCACCTTCGCCTTGGCGCCGGGGATCGCGTAGCCCGGCCGTGCTGCCCTCCATCGTCGCCTCCACGCTGGGTTTCGGGCGGCCTGCGCCCTTGCAAGCATTGCCTACACCGTAACGGTCCCGCCGTCACGGTTCACGGGTTGACCGGCAGTCGTTGCGGGTTGTACGGTCGCGGCACCGTGCCGAGACTTCGGCAATACCCACCGAGCAAAGGCCCCCTTGACCGAGCCCGCCGCCAACAGCCTGCCGGACTTCACCGGGCACGGCTACCTCCAGGTGCTGCAAACCCTGCACGAGGTTCTGCAGCCGCGGAACTACCTGGAAATCGGCACCTTCACCGGGGAAAGCCTGGCGCTTTCCGCCTGCGCGTCCCTCGCGGTCGATCCCGGCTTCCCGTTCGAGAACATCGAACTGGTGCGCCGAATCGTGTCGAAGCCGAGGATGCTGCTGTTCCGCATGGCGTCGGACCTGTTCTTCGAGCAGCACGACCCTTGCGCCCTGCTGGGCGACAAGGTGCAGCTCGCCTTCCTGGACGGGATGCACCGCTGCGAGTTCCTGTTGCGCGACTTCATCAACACGGAGCGCCATTGCGCCCGGAACTCGGTCATCGCCCTGCACGACTGCCTGCCGGTCGAGGAGCCGATGACGGACCGCAGCTACCTGGCCCGCCCGTCCATCGAGCCGCACCGCCAGCACTGGTGGGCCGGCGACGTGTGGCGCACGGCGCGGCTGCTGCGGCGCGCACGGCCCGACCTGTCGTTCACGACGCTGGACGCGCCGCCGACCGGCCTCGTGCTCATCACCAACCTTGATCCCGGCTCCACCGCGCTTGCCGACCGCTACGACGAGCACGTGCGGACCATGCTGGGCTGGTCGCTGACCGAGATCGGCCTCGCGCAGCACGTTTCCGACATGCAGGTTGAGCCGACGACGGACTACGTGACCTCCGAGCAGCTCACGACCCGGTTCTGGCTTTGATACGCGCTTCAACACTGACTGCAATCGTGTCGAGGGCGCCTTCACATAGTACTTACCCGAATCGAGCCACCTGGTACGACTCCGAAAAACATTATCCGAAAGCTTAGGCCTTCGATGTAGACGAGTTCCTCGTGCCGGCTGAGCACTACGACTACTCCGTTATCGAGACGATCAAAGCTCTGGAGCGCCGCTATGCCAGCGACCCCACGGCATCCACTCCGACCGGTTCAACGGTCGGGCAGCGACCCTCCGCAATTCGTTACAACTGGAATTGGGTTGGCAGACAGAGCCAGATCCGCCGTCAAAGCGGGCTGGTACAGGAGCGGTTCATTCACCCTGTGCATGGAATTGTGAACTCGCTGGTGAGGCTTTCGGACGTGGGTTCGATGGCGTGTCTCCAAAGCCAGGCCCGGGCGGAGTGACCTTAGTGGACGCGGCGCTCGAGCCCATTAAGCTCAGCAATTGCACAACCGAGCCGCCAGACCCTGTCCATGGCACACTCAGCCACTATTACCAGAAATCGTTTGAGGAGTTCGGGGTGAGGGCGCACCGCGGAAGCGGCAGCGAGCCGGGCGGGTTGAAGGGCAAGGGCCTGCGTATTTTCTTTGAATGGAACGTTCTAATACCCCGGCTACTTACAATCCGGCGCCGCCCCGGCTGCTGGCCCGCGTGCGCCACGAGCTTGTGGCGCTGCTGTCCGACCCCGCCATTGCCAGCGCGGAGCAGGCGGTCGAGCAAGCCTGTCTTACCCTGTCCCAACGGGTGAACGACGACGAACTGGATGCCACGTTCCATAGCTTGCGGGCGCAGTTCCAACCCACTGTGTTCTGTAGATAGCTATATCGGCGCTCGAAGCCTACCCCGCCGCTTCCAGCGCTTCCTCCGCCGCCATCCACGCGCTTTCCGCTGCCGCCAGCTCGCGGCCAATCGCTGCTAGGCGCTGGTTCGCTTCCGTCACCGCCGCGGCCTTGCCCGGCGCGTAAAGCGCCGGGTCGGCGAGCCGCGCCTCGATGCGAGCGCGTTCTGCTCCCAGCTTGGCGATCTGCGCTTCCGCGTCCCGCGCTTGCCGGCGGAGCGGCGCCAATTGCACCCGCGCTTCCGCCCGTTCACGCCGCTCGTCCTTCCGGTTTGGCGTGGCGTCCGCCCTTGCCGCCGGGCGTGCCCGTTCCGCCAGCAGCCCGCGGTAATCATCCATGTCGCCCTCGAACGGGCGCACGGTGCCGTCGCCGACCAGCCAAAGCCGGTCCGCCACCAGCTCCACCAGATGCGGGTCGTGGGTGATCAGCAGCACGGCGCCCTCGAAATCCGCCAGCGCCCGCACTAGCGCTTCCCGCGCATCGATGTCCAGGTGGTTGGTCGGCTCGTCCAGGATCAGCAGTTGCGGCGCGTCCCGCGTGGCCAGGGCCAGCAGCAGCCGCGCCTTTTCGCCCCCCGACAGGCTGCCGACCGGGGTGTCCGCCCTGTCCGCGTCCAGGCCGAACCGCGCAAGCTGGCTGCGCACCTGCGGCGGCAGCGCGCGGGGCAGGGCGCGCGTCATGTGAGCCACCGGCGTGTCGCCCATCACCAGCTCATCCGTTTGGTGCTGCGCGAAGTAGCCGACCCGCAGCTTCGGGCTGCGCCGCACCGTGCCCGCCATCGGCTCCAGCCGCCCGGCCAGCAATTTCGCGAATGTGCTCTTGCCGTTGCCGTTGGCGCCCAAGAGCGCGATGCGATCATCCGTATCGATGTTGAGCGACAGCCCGGCCAGCACCCGCGTTTCGCCGTAGCCGGCCGCCACGCGTTCCAGCGCCAGGATCGGCGGCGCGAGCCGCGCCGGCTCCGGGAAGTCGAAGCGGGTGGGCGCTGCCTCCACCACCGTGTCCAGCACCGGCAGCTTTTCCAGCGCCTTGATGCGGGCCTGCGCCTGACGCGCCTTGGTCGCCTTGGCGCGGAAACGGTCCACGAAGCTTTGCATGTGGGCGCGCTGGGCGGCGATGCGCTCGGCGGCGCGGGACTGCTGCATGGCCTGTTCCGTGCGGATGCGGACGAACTCGTCGTAGCCGCCGGGCGTGAAGCTGAGCTTGCACCGGTCCAGGTGGGCGATGCCCTGCACGGCGCGGTCAAGCAGGCCGCGGTCATGCGACACGATCAGGCACGCGCCGGGGAAGCGGGCCAGCCAGCCTTCCAGCCACAAGGTCGCTTCCAGGTCCAGGTGGTTGGTCGGCTCGTCCAGCAGCAGCAGGTCGGGAGCGGCGAACAAGGCGGCGGCCAGCGCCACCCGCATGCGCCAGCCGCCGGAGAAGCTGTCCACCGGGCGGGCCTGCGCCGCTGCATCGAAGCCCAGCCCGGCCAGGATCGCCGCCGCCCGCGCCGGCGCCGCATCCGCGCCGATGGTGCGCAGCCGCTCGTGCACCTCTGCCAGCCGCAGCGGCGGCGCGGTGTCGAGTTCGGCCAAGAGCGCCAGGCGCTCCGTGTCGGCCAGCAGCACGGTGTCGAGCAGGGAAGCCGGGCCGCTCGGTGCTTCCTGGCGCACCTGGGCCATGCGGGCGCGGCTGCTGAAGCTGATTTCCCCGCCATCCACCGGCAGCTCGCCCGCGATGGCCTTGAGCAGCGTGCTCTTGCCCGCGCCGTTGCGGCCCACCAGGCCGATGCGCCGCCCGGGATCGACGCGCAGCTCCGCCCCGTCCAGCAGGGTGCGGCCGGCCATGCGCAGGGTGAGGCGGTCGAGGGTGAGCAGGCTCATGCCGGGGATGTAGGCGCAGCCGCCGCGCCGGGGAAGCCCGTTCCGTTGCGCCAACGCCTCCCGACCTTGCCCCAGCCCGGCCCTTGGCCTAAACGCCCCGGCATCGTTGATAGGAACCCGCCATGGCCACCGAGCGCACGCTGTCCATCCTCAAGCCCGACGCCACCCGCCGCAACCTGACGGGCAAGATCAACGCCGTGTTCGAGGAAGCGGGCCTGCGCATCATCGCGCAGCGCCGGCTGCATCTGTCGCAGGCCCAGGCGGAAGCCTTCTACGCCGCCCACCGCGAGCGCGGCTTCTTCAAGGACCTGGTCGGCTTCATGGTGAGCGGCCCCGTCGTCGTGCAGGTGCTGGAAGGCGAGGACGCCATTGCGCTGAACCGCAAGCTGATGGGCGCCACCAACCCGGCCAATGCCGACCCGGGCACCATCCGCAAGCTGTTTGCCGAAAGCATCGAGGCCAACAGCGTGCACGGCTCCGATAGCGCCGAGGCCGCCGCGCAGGAGATCGGCTTCTTCTTCGCGGGCACCGACATCGTCGGCTGACCCCATGCGCCGTGCCGGCCCGCTGCTGCTGGCGGCCAGCCTCGCCGCGTGCGGGCCGGCAGCCCCACCCATCGTGCTGCGCCCGCCCGCCCCGGTGTCCGTGGCGGGCCTGGAC
>CALMVT010000443.1 GCA_937873175.1 uncultured Acetobacteraceae bacterium
GTCCTTGACGCGGACCACCATGGCGTTGCCGGTCGCCGCCGCTTGCGCGAAGCTTTCCCTTTGGCAATGTAGCGCGTCGGCAGTGAACAGCACGCCCGTGAGGCCGAGCTCGGCCATCAATCTCGGCACCGCCGCGACCTCGTCCGGCGCCCCGGCCAGCTCCTGGTGCGCCAGGACCAGGGCGGCGTCGCTGGCGAACGCGCTGAGCACATGAACCGCCTTGCGGTCGGCGAGGTGGTCGAAGCTGCCGCGCAGCGTCTTGCCATCAAGCGCGACCGTGCGCAGCGTTTCTGGGGCGCTGCGCGTGTTCAGGTCATGGGCATGGCGGCGGAAGGCCGCTTCGAGATCGTCGCCGCCAAGCGCCAGGAACAGGTGGCGCAAGGTGTTGACCGCCGGAGCGCGCCGGAAGCAGGCGCCGAAGACGGCGTTCAGGCGCTCGCGCTGCAGAGCGATGAAGGCGACGATCTTCTGGTAGGACGTCGCGCCCGCAAGCGTGGCAAGGACCGAGAACAGCAGCAGGTGGCGCATGCTGTAGCGCTGGCCCTGGGCACGGCGCGGGTCGGGCACTTCGGCGAGTGCAGCAAGCAGGACAGCAAAGGGCACGGGGCGACCTCACGAAGCGGGAGGGCCGCCTCCATACAGCCGCTACGTCACCCCGCCGCCGCTCGCGCCCAGGCCGCTACGGCAGAACTGAATGGCCCTGAGGCTGTTCCACCGGTGCGATCTCATGCATGGCTTTTGGGATCAGGCCGCAACGGGAGGCGGAGATGGCTCCAGCAGCAATCCACGGTCGGTTACTCGGACCTTGGCAGACGAGTATGCAGACAAAGCGAGGTGCAGTGGTCCCTCAAACTGAGGGCGGAAGTTTTTGAGCTTCGCAACCCGCGGCCCAAACTGCCTCCACAGCCGATCCCATGAGATAGGAGTTTCCCTGGACAGCGAATGCAGCCGGAACGCTAGCCAGAGATAGATATCGATTGCCATAGGCGAAGTCGTCAGGTCCAGAATCGCCGCCCGGTCCACAAGTACGGGGTGACGCCGTAGTTCGTCGAAGAACGGCTGCGACAGGATCACGCGTTCGATCAGGCGAGATCCTGCCCTGGCGCGTGGGTCGGGGTCAGCAACGTATTCAAAGGCTTCGACAAGCCGTTGATTGATGATGACGCTTTTGCGGTCGGTCCCAAATGCAAAATCAACACTACAGGTGGCCAATCGCTCAAGCTGGTCGACGACCTTACCGTTGGAAGGCCCGCCGCGTCCGACACCGATTCGCGCGACAATCGCCGACGCGGACCGCCCCATTGTGATCTCTCGCGTGCCACTTTCCAAAGCCTCTGTCTGCCAATCGATGAGCAGGAGTCGTGCGAACGATCCCATCGGCACTCGGAGAACCTCCTGGGAGTTATCGTCTCTCAATCTGATGCCCGGGCGAACCAGGAGGCGCGCAAAATCGGTCTCGATGAGCCAGTTCTCCCCAGGCGACAACTCGCGGTGCGGCAGTCCTGCCAAGCACCACGCTGAATAGGAGTAGCCGGGCATCCCGGAGCGCTCGATCTCGCGGATAAGAGCTTGCGACGCTGTGTCGGCTATCTGCCTTCCCATGCGTCCCGCCAGTGCTTTTGGTAGGCTGGCAGGGTTCGGGTCGGAAGCAGCCTGACCCTGCCCCCTGAGATGCCCCCGTTCTGAAGTAGAGTCCGTCACCAGGAGAC
>CALMVT010000444.1 GCA_937873175.1 uncultured Acetobacteraceae bacterium
CAACAGCAGCGTAATCACCCCCACAGGTTTGCATGCTCTCGCGGGCGATGGCCATGCCCCATGCTTTCAGGCTGCTCCACTTCTTGGTGCAAACGAGCAGCGCCTGGGCGCCCTCGAACAGCGCGGTGCGCATCATCACATCGCCACACTTCGACAAGCGCCCGCTATGATCGGTTTCGCCCGAGGCATACCGCTTGGGCGTCAGGCCGAGATGCGCGCCGACCAGCCGTGACTTGGGAAACCGGGTCGGGACATCCACCGTGGCCTGGAACGTCAAAGCAATTACCGGTCCCACACCAGGCGCGGACATCAACCGCCGGCAGAGCGGGTCATCGCGCACCAAGTCGAGCAAGCGCTTGTGCAGCACGTTGTACTGCGTTTCCAGCGCCGCATGTGCTTCAAGCAGCGGCAGCATGACCGCGGACAGGCCCTCGCGCCCTTGGACCAGCTCGCGGAAGCCGCCCTTGCCTACCACCCCGACCCGCAGGCCGAAGTTCTTCAGCGTGCCGCGTAGGTCGGCCTCGATGTCGAGGATCTTGGCCTGCAGCAGCTTGCGGGCGGTCAGCAGCAGCCGGCGCTCCTGGCTTGGCAGCGTCTTGACGTGCACCGGGCGATACAGGCCGACCCGCATCATCTGCGCGATCCCACGCGCGTCGTTGCGATCCGTCTTGTTGCGCTGGGCGGAAAGCGCGCTGCGCATGTGCTGGGCCTCGACGCAGATCACCGGCAACCCCGCTGCCGCCAGCTCCGCGTAGAGCCACTGCGACATCGGCCCGGCTTCCAGACCAACCCGCTTGCACGCGAAACCGCCCTTGGCAAACAGGGCCGCGATCGCCTCCGGCTCGGTCGCCACCTTTGCTTCTTTCAACAGCTTGCCCGTTTCATCGACGACGCACACGCTCGTCTCGCGCACCGACACGTCCAATCCAACACAAACATAGTGGTCCATCACCGGTCCTTTCCTCGGGTTGCCTCGGCGATCTCGCGTAAACCAGAGTGGGGCTGGCACCGTCGCCAAACCCCAGCAACGGCCACCACTCAATCCCCTGGATGCCCGAATACCCTATCTGGACCGACTGGGGCGCGACCTGCGGCACTTGGTCAGCACAGCCGAGAACCTGCGGGTGCGCGGCGTGGGTCTGAAAGTGCTGGCCGGCGCGGGTGCCCAGATCGACACCACCACCGCCAACAGCCGGCTGGCCTTCGGCATCTTCGCGGCGTTCGCCGAGTTCGAGCGCGAGCTGATCGCCGGACGCACGCAGGCGGGGCTTGCCGCAGCCCGCGCCCGCGGCCGCATGGGCAGGCGCCCGCGCAAGATGGACCGGGCGACGCTGGCCATGGCCATAGCCGCGATGTCCGATCCCGAGGCCAAGGCCTGCGAGGTGGCCAAGCGCCTCGGCCTGACCACCACTACGCTCTACGCCTACGTCAACGGCGACGGCTCGCCCAAAGCGGCCGGCACCGCCGTGCTCACAAGCCTGGGCAATCGCGGCAAGCTGGCCCTGGCTCCCTGATCGGCAACGCGCCGTGCCGGTCATCGCCGACACCGCCTATCCGCGCCTGCCGGTCGACCCTGGTCCGGCCGGGCTGGACGCGTTCACGCCAGAGACGGCCGAACTCGTTTTCGTGCGCCGTCGCACGCGCCATCCTGGCCCACCTTTGGCGCTGCTGGTCCTGCTTATAGCAGACGCCCTGACCGTTGACTCGGACGTGATCCCGCTTGGACCGCTTCTGTGATTCGCTCCGCCGCTTGATTTGGCATGAGGGACGATCATGGCGGTGGCGATTACGCGGCGGGACGTGTCGGTGGGTGACTTGCGGCGCGAGGCTGGGCGGACGCGGGATGCCAAGGCGGCATGCCGGATCCTGGTGATCGCGTGCGTGATGGAGAGGCAGTCGCGCGAGGACGCGGCCGAGTGCTGCGGGATGGACCGGCAAACCTTGCGCGACTGGGTGCACCGCTTCAACGCGGACGGGCTTGCGGGCTTGTCCGACCTGCCCCGGCAGAACGGCCCGAAGCCGCGGCTGTCGCCGGAGCAGGAGGCGGTCTTGGCTGAATGGGTTGAGCAAGGGCCGGACCTGGCGCGCGACGGCGTCGTGCGCTGGCGCTGCGTGGACCTGCAGGAGCGGATCAAGCGCGAGTGGGGCATCAGCTTGCACAAGCGCACGGTGGGCAAGCTGGCGTTCCGGCGCTTGTCGATGCGCCCGCAGCATCCGAAGAGCGACCCGGTGGCGCAAGCGGCTTTCAGGATGGGTTCGCGGGCCTTGTAGCCGCCAGCCTGCCCGCAGCGGTCCAGGGCAAACCCGTCGAGGTCTGGTTCATGGACGAGGCCCGTGTCGGCCAGCAGGGTACGCTGACCCGGGTGTGGGCGCCGCGCGGCACCCGCCCGCGTGCGGTCCGCGACCACCGCCGCAACTCAGTGTATCTGTTCGACGCGGTCTGCCCGGAGCGCGGCATCGGCGCGGCCGTCGTGCTGCCGCAAGTCAATGTGGACGCCATGAACCTGCACTTGGCCGAGATCAGCCGCAGCGTGACCGAAAGCGCGCATGCCGTCCTCGTCTCGACCAAGCCGGCTGGCACACCTCGCGCAAGCTACAGGTGCCGGAGAACGTCAGCCTGCTGCCGCTGCCGCTCTACGCGCCTGAACTGAACCCGGTCGAGAACGTGTGGGCCTACCTGCGGGCCAACTTTCTCGGATACTGCGTGTGAAACAGCTACAATGCCATCGTGGATGCCTGCTGCGACGCTTGGAACAAGCTCATGAACATGCCCCAGCGTTTCGCCTCCATCACTCGTCGCACCTGGGCCAGAGCGGTCAGCGGAAAGGACGTCTGGTATCAGCACCCCAGACCCAGCCCACCCGCATGAATTTTCGGGCCAGCCTCTCCCGATTTCTGGATAATACTCGGCCAGGCACCAGCCAGGACGGCCAGCCCAAGACGGGCAAGCAGGCCGTCCCACCTTGTTGGCACTTCCCCTTTCACTCCATAACGGCGGAGTGGTCCACCGTCACTGGGTCAGTGGACCGGCGCAGCAGGAACACGAGCGGCATCACCGCCAAGCAGGTCAGCATCAGCAGCTTGAAGTCGTCCATGTAGCCGATCATCGTCGCCTGGGACGTGATCATCGCGTCAAGCGGCGCCCGGCCTGCCGCCGAGAACGGGTTCATCCACTGCTCCATCGCCGGCGTGCGCAGCGCCGGGTTGAACGGCGTGACGTAGGCGGCGATCTCGGCGTGGTTGACCTGCACGTTCTCGGCCAGCAGCGCCGTGACCATCGAGATGCCGACGCTCGACCCGATGTTGCGCGACAGGTTATACAGGCCCGTCGCATCGCCGCGGCTGGCCGCCGGCAAGGTCGCGAAGGTGACCACCGACAGCGGCACGAACAGGAAGCCCAGCCCGGCGCCTTGGACGAAGCCGGTGACCACGATCCTCGTTTCCGACACGTCGCGGGTCCATCCCGTCATGTCGAACATAGCCCAGGCGGTCAGGCCAAGCCCCGTCAGCAGCAGCCAGCGGGTTTCCACCCGGCCGATCAGCTTGCCCACGGCGAACATGCACGCCATCGTGCCGATCCCGCGCGGTCCCATGACCAGCCCCGCCGTCACCACGGGGTAGCCCATCAAGGTTTGCAGGAACGGCGTCATCAGCGCCATGGAAGCGAGATAGGTGATGCCGACGATAAAGATGAAGACCATGCCCAGGGTGAAGTTCCGGTCCAGGAACAGGCGCGGGTTCACGAACGGCTTGTCGCCCGTGAAGCTGTGGGCCAGGAACACGTAGAACGCGCTGGCGGCCACCAGGGCCTCGATCATGATCTCGCCCGAGGAGAACCAGTCGAGCTGCTCCCCCCGGTCCAGGAAGATCTGCAGGGACGCGATGGCGACGCTGAGCGCGCCGAAGCCGAGCCAGTCGAGCCGGGTCCGCGCGTCGGCCCGGGTTTCCGTGACAAAGGCGCTGACGCCGGCAAAGGCCACCGCGCCGATGCCGAGGTTGATGTAGAACACCCAGCGCCAGCTGATGTTGTCCGTCAGCCACCCGCCGATCACCGGGCCGAGCACGGGACCCACCATCACGGACACGCCGAACAGCGCCATCGCCGACCCGCGCTCCTCGGCCGAGTAGATGTCGAGCAGGATGGATTGCGACAGCGGCACCAGCGCCGCCCCGAAGAAGCCCTGCAGCAGGCGGAATCCCACGATCTGCACCAGGGACTCGGCAAGGCCGCACAGCACGGATGCGGCGACGAACCCGACGATCGAGATCAGCAAGATGCGCTTGCGCCCGAAGCGCGCGGCCAGGTAGCCGGACGGCGGGGTCATGATCGCCGCCGCGGTGATGTAGGAGGTCAGGACCCAATTGATCTGGTCCGCGCTGGCGGACACGCTGCCCTGAATGTAGGGGAGGGCCACGTTGGCGATGGTGGTGTCCAGCGCCTGCATGACCACCGACAGGATCACGCTGACCGTGATCGCCCCGCGGTTGGCGACGCGCCCCACCGTCCCGAGGACCGGCGCGCTAGACATGCCGGCCCCGGACCCGGTCGAGCAGCGCCTGCAATGCGGTCGGCAAGCCGCGCGCATGGCCGGTATCGACGTCCACCACGACGCTCATGCCCACCCGCAGCGGCGGTTTGCCGGACAGGTCCAGCCGCACGCGCATCGGGATGCGCTGCACCACCTTCACCCAGTTGCCCGTGGTGTTTTGCGCCGGCAGCAGCGAGAAGGAGGAGCCGGACGCCGGGCTGATGCTTTCAACGGTGCCGGTCCACTCGATACCTGGGTAGGTGTCCACGGTGACCGTCGCCTTCTGTCCCGGCTCGACAAAGGTCAGCTCCGTTTCTTTGGGGCTGGCCTCGACCCACAGGTCCGTGTCGGAGATCAGGCTGAACCCCGGCTGCGACGCGCGCAGGTAGCTGCCGACCTGAAGCGAGTCCACGTTGGTCACGATGCCGTCGAACGGCGCCCGCACCGCGGTGTCGTCCAGGTCGCGCTGCGCCGAGTCCACCGCGGACTTGGCCTGCTTGTAGAACGGGTTGTCCTCCACGGGCTGGTTCGCATCGTATCCAAGCTGCGCCAGCATGGCCTGCGCCTGCGCCTGCGCCACCGCCACCTTCTGCCGTGCGGATGTCAGGTCATGCTGCGCCTGGTCAAAGGTGGCGCGCGATGCGACGACGCTGGACGCCAGGTCTTGCTGCCGCTTGAACACCGTCTCGTAGTAGGGAATGTCCGCCTCGGCCTGGGCGACCTGCGACATGGCCTGCTTGAGGGCGGCCTGCTGCGTCAGCACCTGGTTGCGCACGGCGCCGAGCTGCCCCTGCGCCCCTTCCAGCGCGTTGCGGAACGAGGCGTCCCGCAAGCGGAACAGCACGTCGCCCTTCTTGACGTGCTGGTTGTCGTGCACGGCGATGGAAGCAACCAGGCCCGACACGTCCGTCGCCACGCCGACCGTTTGCGCCTGCACGTAGGCATTGTCCGTGGACATGACCTGGCCGCCGGTGACGTACTCGTATGCTCCAGCGATCAACGCCACAGGCAGCAGCGCGAACAACAGCGGCCGCAGCACGCGGCGGCGCCACGCCGCGGGGGGCCGGACAGGCGGCAGCGGCTGGCCGGACGGCTCCGGTGCCGCTCGGGCGTCCACGCGCGTGAGCGGCTCGTCGTCAACGATGCGGGTGTTGTTCGTGTCCATGGCCTTGCCGATGCTCTTGGGGGTTCAACCCGCCTTCTTGCGGGCGACGGGCCGGGCACACGCCTCGACCAAGTTGGTTTTGACGGTGCCGAGCATCCTGAGCATTGCCGCCCGGTCCGTGTCCGACAGCCCGACAAGCGCCTCCGACCGTGTGGCCTCGCCGATGGCGTGCAGCGGCTCCAGGCTTGAGTGCGCCTTGGGATCGAGAAACAGCAGCCAAAGGCGGCGGTCGGTCGGGTGCTGCCGCCGCTCGATCAGGCCACGGCCTTCCAGCTTGTCGAGGATGCGCACCAGGGAGATCGGCTCAATCTCCAGGATCTCCGCAAGCCCGGCCTGATGGATGCCCTCGTTCTTGGCCAGGTGAAGCAGGACCAGCCACTGCGACCGGGTAAAGCCGAGATGGGCGGCCTGTTGCTCGAAGCGTTTGCGCATCAGCCGCCCGACGTCGTGCAAGACAAAGCCGATCGTGCGCAACGCGTTGTCCTGGTCGATGTGCTCTTCATCATTGCCTTGCATAGCGATGGCCGCTCCGTTGTCAGCAGAACCCATCATAGCTATGCAAATCATAGCCATGCTTATGACTTTTTGCTAGGGTGCCCTGCGTGAACGGTTGGTGGGCAGTGGGACGAATGGGATCAAAGGCGAAGAGGGTTGCGTTCGCGTTCGGGCTGGTCGCGCTGCCCGGCGCGCCGGCGCTGGCCCGGGCGCCGTTCAGCTGCGCCGGGATGGCGGCCGCAGGCGGAGCGGAGCTGCTGTGCAGCCACATCGACTCCGAAGCGCCGACGCAGACCTGCTCGTTCAGCTGGACGTTGATGGCTTTGGGCAACCAGCAATCCGTGGTCAGTGGGTCCTTCGTGCTGCCGACCAGTGTCGCGAATTCGGTTGTGTATCAGGGCAGCGGATTTGCCTATGCGCTCACGACCCCCATCGTCCTTTGCCAAGCGCATCAGGAAAGTTCCAACCCAAAGTAGCGTTCGACCGCCAACGAGGCCGAGCTGGCCTACATCCGGGAAGGGCGCCCTGGCCAGCGCCCCCTCCTGCAGAGACCATGCAAGATCGTGGAAAGCTGATGCGGGCGGGGTAGGGATGTGGGCTCGAGGGACGAGGGCGGGCGGGGGGACTGTCGCAAGATTGGAGGTCAGGCGGCAACCGCCATTGGCGGGTAAGGGTTGTTGGCTGGCAGGAACTTTTGTCCAAAGCCGGAGGGCGTTGGTGCGTGGATGCCCAACTAGCATGACCTTGGTGGAGCGGGTATGTTCC